>NZ_QODI01000007.1:0-321594 GCF_009935975.1 Pseudomonas sp. Q1
GGTCCTCCTGAAATACCGCGGCGTCTTTGTTGGGGCGGCTTTGCCACCCAGCGCGGGGCAAGCCCGCTCACTACAGAGCTTGGTCGCGGCAGGTTCTCTTGACTGACGAGCATTAGGGCTTGCCCCCTCCCACCGTTTCAGCTCAGGACCATCCGCTCCTCGCCGACTTCCTCGGCATAACGGGCCACGACTGTCTGGCACAACCCCACAATCTCCTCCACCAACTCCACTCCCACACGCCATGACACCACCACCTGCAAGTTCGGCAGTTTTTGCGTCATGGGCAACATCACCAATTCCCCCCGCGCCAATTCCTCGCTGACCAGCACCGGCGGCAGCGCCCCAATGCCGAAGCCATCGCGCAGCAAACGGGTAATCGCCGACACCGAATTCACACAGTTCATCCGTGGCGCGGCCACGCCGTTGGCCTGCATCAGGCTCAGCACGTCCTGATGCGGGTGGGAATTTTTCGAGTAGGTAATGATGCGCTCCTGGGCCAGTTCGGCGAGGGAAGCGTAGTCGCGGTGGTAAATCGAGTGGCTGGCGACGATCCAGGCCATGGGGTGGCTGGCCAGTTCCAGGCTGCGCACGGTTTCCAGGCGCAGCAGGTCGGTTTGCAGGATAAGATCGAGAAAGCCTTTTTGCAGCTGATCGCTGAGGTTCAATGCGGTATCGGCGATCAACTCGATTTCCACCAGCGGAAAATGATCCATCAGTTCCGCCACCAACGGGCTCAGCCAGGTGTGGATGACAGTGTCCATCACGCCGATCCGAATGCGCCCGACCTTGCTGCTGGTGGTTTCCAGGGACCGCTTCAGCTCTTGCATGGTCCCCATCATTTGCTCGGCGTAATCGAGCACCTTCAAGCCTTCCGGGGTCAGGCTCACGCCCCGTGAGTCGCGCAGCAACAGCTTCACACCCAGCTCGCTTTCCAACACCGCAATGCGGCTGGAAATCGAGGCCTGGGTCGTGAACAGCTTCTCGGCGGTCAGTCGAAAACTCTTGAGCTTGGCCACCCAGACGAAGGTTTCGAGGAACTTCAAATTCATGGGATCAACTTTTCTTATGCATGGATCGGTTTTTATTAGTTGGACGCCGCACCGGGCAAACGCCAAAAATCGAGCCATTCCACGATAAGCGTCGTTGGGGTATGAGGACAAGTTGCGAGTTCCGGGTAAAAAATCCCACACTACAAAAAAACAACGCCTACAGGAGCGCCCACCGTGAGCCGTCTGTTATTGAATTGCGATATCGGCGAAAGCTTCGGTAACTGGACCATGGGTCTGGATGCCGAGGTCATGCCGTTCATCGATTGCGCCAACGTGGCCTGCGGTTTTCATGCCGGCGACCCGAGCATCATGCGCAAGACCGTCAGCCTGGCTTTCAAGCATGGCGTGCAAGTCGGTGCACACCCGGCCTACCAGGACCTGCAAGGCTTCGGCCGTCGCTCCATGGCCTACACGGCCCAGGAGATCCAGGACCTGCTGCATTATCAGATCGGCGCTCTCGATGGCATTTGTCGCGCCCAGGGCGGACGGGTCAGCTACGTCAAACCCCATGGGGCGATGTACAACGACATGATGGCCAACCCTGCGCAACTGCGTGCAGTGATCCAGGCCGTGGCGGCTTATGGCGATTTGCCGCTGATGCTGCTGGCCACCCGCGACAACAGCGCGGCCCAGGCGCTGGGTGATGAATACGGTGTGATCCTGTGGTTTGAAGCGTTCGCCGACCGCGCCTACGACGCCAAGGGTCACCTGGTTTCCCGTCAATTGCCGGGGGCCGTGCATCACGACGCCGACACGATCTTGCAGCAGGCCCTGACCATTTCCCGTGGCACAGCCCTGACGGCCAGCGACGGCAGCGCCTTGATCTTGCAGGCCAACACCTTGTGCGTGCATGGCGATAACGCCAGTTCGATCGCTGCGGTACAACGCATCCGCGAGGCGTTGAAGTCAGCATGAAGCCACGCATTGAAGTGGTCGCCATTGACGGCTTGATGGTGCGTCTGTTCGACGTGATTGCCGAAGCCAATATGCCGTGGATGCTCGCCGCCACTCAGCGCTTGCGCGAGAGGTTCGGCGCGGCGCTGGTGGATCTGGTGCCGTCTTACACCACCTTGATGGTGCATTACGATCTCACGGCGCTCAGCCCGGCCCAGGCACGCGAGTTGATCGACCTTGCATTGACTGACCTGCAACCTCAGGTTCAGGGCAGCGGCCAAGCCCATGTGCTGCCGGTGTGGTACGACCTGAGCGTGGGCCCGGAGCTGACGTTGCTCAGCCGGCGCAGTGGCCTGGCGGTTGAGGAGGTGATCCGCCGTCACAGCGCCCATGAATATCAGGTGTTCGCCCTCGGCTTTGCCCCGGGGTTCGCGTTCATGGGGCTGGTCGATGAAATCCTCGCCACACCGCGCCTCAATACGCCGCGCAAACGCATCGCGGCGGGGAGCGTCGGCATCGCTGAACGGCAAACCGCCGCCTACCCGGTGATCTCTCCCGGCGGCTGGAACCTGATCGGGCGCACCCCGGCCAAACTCTTCGACCGCGAACGTGACGGCTACAGCCTGATGCAGCCCGGCGACACGGTGCGTTTCGAGCCGGTCGACCACGCCGAATTCATCAACCTGGGTGGCGACGACACGCCGTTGGAGGCGCAGGCATGAGCCACTTGTTGATCGAGGCCAGCACGCCGCTGTGCCTGTTGCAGGATGCGGGCCGCTTTGGTGTGCGCCACCTGGGCGTGACGCAGGGCGGGGCGCTGGATTGGGTCTCGATGTCCTGGGCCAATTGGCTGCTGGGCAATGCGCTGGATGCGCCGGTAGTGGAAATCACCTTGGGCGGCTTTACCCTGCAGGCCGAGGATTATTGCCTGCTGGCGTTGGCCGGGGCGGATCTGGGCGCGTATATCGATGAGCGCGCGATCAGCCCAGGCCGCAGTTTTATCCTGCAAAAGGGCCAGCGGCTGCGCTTTACCCAGCCGTTCAGTGGCGCCCGGGCTTACCTGGCGGCACCGGGCGGGTTCGATGCGCCGCCGGTGTTGGGCAGCTGCGCCACGGTCGTGCGCGAGGAGCTGGGCGGCCCGGACGGTTTCGGCAAGGCGTTGGCCCAAGGCGGTCGCCTGGCTTATTCCGGTGTCGGCGGGGCGATGAGGGTGTTGGCTGATCCGGCCTTGCCCCCCAAGGCGCCGCTGGAGGTGATCGTCGGTGCGCAGATCGGCCAGTTCAGCGGCCAAAGCCTGTTTGATGCGTTCAACAGCGAATGGATCCTCGACAGCCGCGCCGACCGCATGGGTATGCGCCTGCTGGGCACGCCGTTGCAGTACCAGGGGCCGTCATTGATTTCCGAAGGGATTCCGTTGGGGGCGATCCAGGTGCCGCCGGATGGGCAGCCGATTGTGTTGCTTAATGATCGACAGACGATTGGGGGGTATCCGCGCCTGGGTGCCTTGACGCCGTTGGCGCTGGCGCGATTGGCGCAGTGCCTGCCGGGGGATACGGTGAGGTTGACGCCGGTGGTGCAGGAGACTGCGCACCGGCAGCATGTCGACTTTTTACTGCGGCTGGCCACGGTCTAAAAGACACTGGGATCAAAATGTGGGAGGGGGCTTGCTCCCGATAGCAGTGTGTCAGTCAGCCCATCAGGTACTGAGCCACCGCCATCGGGAGCAAGCCCCCTCCCACATTGGATCTCAGGAGGCGTGTTTATTTGGAGAGAAAGCGCATGCCTTCTTCGAGCCCGCGCAGGGTCAGCGGATACATCTGGTCTTCCACCAACTCCCGCACAATCCCGGTCGACGCCGTATAGCCCCACGTGTCCTTCGGATACGGGTTGATCCAGATCAGCTTCTTGTACTTGGCCATGAAGCGCTGCATCCACATATACCCAGGCTCCTCGTTCCAGTGCTCGACGCTGCCACCGGCTTGCGTGATTTCGTAGGGCGCCATTGACGCGTCGCCGATGAAAATCACTTTGTAATCCGCGCCGTACTTGTGCAGCAGGTCTTGTGTGGACGTGCGTTCCGAGGTGCGACGCTGGTTGTTCTTCCACACCGACTCGTACACGAAGTTATGGAAGTAGAAGTACTCCAGGTGCTTGAACTCGGTCTTGCACGCGGAAAACAACTCTTCGCAGATCTTCACATGGGCGTCCATCGAGCCGCCGATATCGAACAGCAACAGCAGCTTGATGGTGTTGCGCCGCTCCGGACGCATCTGGATATTCAGCAGGCCGGCATCGCGGGCGGTGTGGTCGATGGTGCCGTCGATGTCCAGCTCTTCCGCCGCGCCTTGACGGGCGAACTTGCGCAGGCGGCGCAGCGCGATCTTGATGTTGCGCGTGCCCAGCTCGACCTGATCGTCGAGGTTCTTGTACTCGCGCTGGTCCCACACCTTTACGGCTTTGCCCTGGCGCTTGCCCGCATCGCCGACGCGGATACCTTCCGGGTTGTAACCACCGGAGCCGAATGGGCTGGTGCCGCCGGTGCCGATCCACTTGTTGCCGCCGGCGTGGCGTTCTTTCTGTTCTTCCAGGCGTTTCTTGAATTCCTCGATCAATTTGTCGAGGCCGCCCAGGGACTGGATCTGCGCGCGTTCCTCATCGGTCAGCGAGCGTTCGAACTCCTTGCGCAGCCAGTCTTCCGGGATCAGCGCCTGCAGATGGTCATCGAGTTTTTCCAGGCCGTTGAAGTAGGCACCGAAGGCGCGGTCGAACTTGTCGTAATGCCGTTCGTCCTTGACCAGAATCGCCCGGGCCAAGTAGTAAAACTCGTCCATGTCGGCGAAAGTCACCCGCTGTTTCAGGGCGTTGATCAGGTCGAGCAGCTCGCGTACCGACACCGGCACCTTGGCTGCACGCATCTCATTGAACAGGTTGAGCAACATTATCGATTACCGCGACGGCTCATGAAGGCCAGGCGTTCCAGCAACTGAACGTCCTGCTCGTTCTTCACCAGGGCGCCGGCCAGGGGCGGAATGGCCTTGGTCGGGTCGCGCTCGCGCAGCACGGCCTCGCCGATGTTGTCGGCCATCAGCAGTTTGAGCCAGTCGACCAGTTCGGAAGTGGAAGGTTTTTTCTTCAGGCCCGGGACTTTGCGCACATCGAAGAATACGTCCAGCGCTTCGCTGACCAGTTCTTTCTTGATATCGGGGTAGTGCACATCCACGATCTTTTGCAGGGTGGTGCGGTCGGGGAAGGCGATGTAATGGAAGAAGCAGCGGCGCAGGAAGGCGTCCGGCAGTTCTTTTTCGTTGTTGGAGGTAATGATGATGATCGGGCGTTTTTTGGCCTTGATGGTCTCGTCGATCTCGTAGACGTAGAACTCCATCTTGTCGAGTTCTTGCAACAGGTCGTTGGGGAACTCGATGTCGGCCTTGTCGATTTCATCGATCAGCAGGATGACGCGTTCTTCGGATTCGAAGGCTTCCCAGAGCTTGCCCTTCTTCAGGTAGTTGCGCACGTCGTGGACTTTATCCACGCCCAACTGCGAGTCGCGCAGGCGGCTGACCGCATCGTACTCGTACAGGCCCTGGTGGGCCTTGGTGGTGGATTTGATGTGCCAGGTGATCAGCTTGGCGCCGAAGGATTCGGCCAGTTGCTCGGCGAGCATGGTCTTGCCGGTGCCCGGTTCGCCCTTGACCAGCAAAGGGCGTTCCAAAGTAATGGCAGCGTTGACGGCCAGTTTCAAGTCGTCGGTGGCAACGTAGGCCTGGGTGCCTTCGAACTTCATCGGTCATTCCTCGAATTCATCTATGCCCGGACTATACCGCGCAGCCCCGGCGACTGTGAACGCAGGCGGATTATTCAGTCTCTGAATGACCGGTCACATTCAATTCGCCGAAGGTTTGGGTTGTTCATATCGCGCATTGAAGGCCTGGATGAAACCGTTACGCAAAATCGCCAAAAACGCGGAGAACGCGCTGATATTTTGCTGGTGCACGCTGCCGCTTAACTCTACGCGGGTGGCAAACTGGTTTTTGTTCTGGTTCTTCAATACGGTTTCGCTGGCGCCGACCACGGCTTCCCAGATCGAGCGAAAGATGTTCTTGTCCTTGTTCTCGACGTCCTGCTGCCAGTCGAACACCTCGACATCGCGCAGCAGCGGCTTGATATAGCCTTTCAACTGGCCTTTTTCGGCCTGGGCCTCGATCACCACATCGCCGGTGCCGGCCTTGAAGTCGAATTTGCCGTAGGCCGAGGCAAACTCGTTCATACGCTTGAGTTGCAGGTCTTTGGCGCGGAAACGGAATTCGAAATCTTCGAAATTGCTCAACGGGTCAAAGGTGGCGGAGGCTTCCAGCGGAGCCTGGCCCTGCAACAGGGCTTTGCCTTCGAAGCTGGCGTCACGCTTGCCCTGGACGTCGACCACATTGGTCAGGTTGTAGAAACTGGCGTTCACCGAACTGGCCTTGATATTCACCGGCGGCTTGGAGGTGAAGTTGTGGAAGGCGATCTTGCCGTCCTGAATGCGCACTTCGTTGAGCGTGATCGGCAACAGTTTGCCCAACTGTTCACGCCAGTCGGTGCCCTTACCGGTCTGCGAGGATTGCTGGTTGCCGCCGTCGACAAAATTCAGCTCCGGCTGGGAGAACTGCACCTCGGCCACCACGGCGTGGTCGTACCACAGCGAATGCCAGCTCACCGACAGATCGATCACCGGCGCCTTGACGAACGGCACCGGCACCTTGCCGTCGACCTTGACGATCTGCAAGCCGTTGATCCGGTACGCGCCGCGCCACAGCGCCACGTCCACATCAGTGACCTGGCCACGGTAATCGCCCATGTCGGCGAGCTTGTCATTGAGGTAATTGCGCACCAGATAGGGCAGGGCCAGGTCCAGGGCGATCAACAGCACCACCAGTACGGCGACGATCCATAGCAGCCCACTGTAGCGACGTTTCATAGTGAGGTTCTCCAACGGTATAGGCGATGGACCTTTGGCGTGGGCGCAACGTTCCTCTGACTGGACGCCTCGGATGACGAGGCATACCCTTGGGGCCATTGTTCAAATTGCTTTAAGGACCCGTCATGAGCCGCATCTTTGCAGACAACGCGCACTCCATCGGTAATACGCCCCTGGTACAGATCAACCGCATCGCACCGCGTGGCGTGACTATCCTGGCCAAGATCGAGGGGCGTAACCCGGGCTATTCGGTGAAGTGCCGCATTGGCGCGAATATGATCTGGGACGCCGAGAGCACCGGCAAACTCAAGCCGGGCATGACCATTGTCGAGCCGACATCCGGCAACACTGGCATTGGCCTGGCCTTTGTTGCCGCGGCCCGTGGCTACAAACTGCTGCTGACCATGCCGTCGTCCATGAGCATCGAACGCCGTAAGGTGCTCAAGGCGCTCGGCGCCGAACTGGTGCTGACCGAGCCGGCCAAAGGCATGAAGGGCGCCATCGAAAAAGCCGGCGAAATCGTTGCCAGCGATCCGTCCCAGTACTTTATGCCGGGCCAGTTCGAAAACCCGGCCAACCCGGCGATCCACGAAAAAACCACCGGCCCGGAAATCTGGAACGACACCGACGGCGCCGTGGATGTGCTCGTGGCAGGTGTGGGCACCGGCGGCACCATTACTGGCGTGTCGCGGTATATCAAGAAGACGGTCGGTAAGCCGATTGTGTCGGTGGCCGTCGAGCCGATCATCTCGCCGGTGATCACTCAGGCGCTGGCCGGGGAAGAGATCAAGCCCAGCCCGCATAAAATCCAGGGGATCGGCGCCGGTTTCGTGCCGAAAAACCTCGATTTGTCGATGGTCGACCGCGTCGAACTGGTGACCGACGATGAGTCCAAGGCCATGGCCCTGCGCCTGATGCAGGAGGAGGGGATCCTGTGCGGTATTTCCTGTGGCGCCGCCATGGCGGTGGCCGTACGCCTGGCCGAGAAACCGGAAATGCAGGGCAAGACCATCGTGGTGATCCTGCCGGACTCCGGTGAGCGCTACTTGTCGAGCATGCTGTTCAGTGATTTGTTTACCGAGCAAGAGAACCAGGCTTGATCGCCTGTAGTGAGCGGGCTTGCCCCGCGCTGGGGGGCGCAGCCGCCCCAACAAGGACGCCGCGGTGTTTTAGAAAGACCGAGGTGTCTGGATTTAGGGCGGCTTCGCCCCCCAGCGCGGGGCAAGCCCGCTCACTACAAGTCTTTATCCAAGGGGGTTGATGTAGGTCAGCCGGTCGACCTGGGCCTTCTGCATACTGGCTCAAGTGTTTATCATGGCCGGCTGCTACGTCTGCTGTTGGCCAGGCGCTTATTTCCAGGAGTTGCTGCATGACCTTTTCTTTGGCCGCCAAACTGTCGGTGCTGTCGCTTTTTATCGGCAGCATTCTGTACGTGCATTTGCGCGGCAAGGCGCGTTTGCCGGTGTTGCGTCAGTTCGTCAACCATTCGGCGCTGTTCGCCCCTTATAACGCCTTGATGTACCTGTTTTCGGCGGTGCCGTCCAAACCCTACCTGGACCGCAGCAAGTTCCCCGAACTGGATGTGCTCAAGGACAACTGGGAAGTGATCCGCGAAGAGGCCATGCACCTGTTCGACGAGGGTTACATCCGCGCCGCCGAAAAGAACAACGACGCCGGTTTCGGCTCGTTCTTCAAAAAGGGCTGGAAGCGTTTCTACCTCAAGTGGTACGACAAACCGCTGCCGTCGGCCGAGGCACTGTGCCCGAAAACCGTGGCGCTGGTGAGCAGCATCCCTAACGTCAAGGGCGCAATGTTCGCGCTGTTGCCGGGCGGCAGTCACCTGAACCCGCACCGCGACCCGTTTGCCGGTTCCCTGCGTTATCACCTGGGCCTGTCCACGCCGAACTCCGACGATTGCCGCATCTTTGTCGACGGCCAGATCTATGCCTGGCGCGACGGTGAAGACGTAATGTTCGACGAAACCTATGTGCACTGGGTGAAGAACGAAACCGAACAGACCCGCGTCATCCTGTTCTGCGACATCGAGCGCCCGCTGAGCAACCGCCTGATGACCCGCGTCAACCGTTGGGTCAGCAAGCAACTGGGCCGCGCCACCGCGCCGCAGAACCTGGATGACGAACGCGTAGGCGGGATCAACCAGGCCTATGCCTGGAGCAAGACCTTCAGCGACAAGTTCAGTGGTGTGGTCAAGCAGTGGAAGCGCAAGCATCCCAAGGCCTACCGTGTTGCACGGCCGGTGCTGGCTGTGGTGGTGCTGGTGTTGCTGTGGCGCTGGTTGTTCTGATCGCAACACAGTAAAAAAGTGGGAGGGGACAAGCCCCCTCCCACATTGGTTCTCCTTTGATTTGCCTGGTTTTCTACGAGGCGATCAACTGGCGCAGTACGTAGTGCAGGATGCCCCCGGCTTTGAAGTATTCGACTTCGTTCAGGGTATCAATCCGGCACAGCACTTCGACCTTCTCCGTACTGCCATCTTCCCGGGTAATCACCAGCGTCAGGTTCATTCGCGGCTCGATCTCGGCATGGGTCAGCCCAAGAATATCGATCGTCTCCCGGCCGCTCAGTTTGAGTGTCTTGCGGTTCTGATCCAGCTTGAACTGCAAGGGCAGCACGCCCATGCCCACCAGGTTGGAGCGGTGGATACGCTCGAAACTCTCGGCGATCACCGCCTTGACCCCCAACAGGTTGGTACCCTTGGCCGCCCAGTCTCGGCTGGAGCCGGTGCCGTATTCTTGCCCGGCAACCACCACCAGCGGCGTGCCCGCCGCCTGGTACTTCATCGCCGCATCGTAGATCGCCATCTTCTCGCCGGTGGGGATATACAACGTATTGCCGCCTTCCTCGCCGCCGAGCATTTCGTTGCGGATGCGGATATTGGCAAAGGTGCCGCGCATCATCACTTCATGGTTGCCCCGGCGTGAGCCGTAGGAGTTGAAGTCGCGCGGTTCCACGCCTTGCTCGCGCAGGTAGCGACCGGCGGGGCTGTCGGTCTTGATATTACCGGCAGGGGAGATGTGGTCGGTGGTCACCGAATCCCCCAGCAGGGCCAGCACCTTGGCGCCTTTGACGTCCTCGATCACCGGCAAAGGCCCGGCAATATCATCGAAGAACGGCGGGTGCTGGATGTAGGTGGAGTCCTTCTGCCACACGTAGGTCGCGGCCTGCGGTACTTCAATCGCTTGCCATTGCGCGTCCCCGGCAAACACCTCGGCATATTCCTTGTGGAACATGCCCGTGCTGACCTGGGCCACCGCGTCGGCGATTTCCTGGCTGCTTGGCCAGATGTCCTTGAGGTACACCGGCTTGCCATCCCGGTCGTTGCCCAACGGTTCGCGGCTGATATCGATGCGCACCGTACCGGCCAGGGCATACGCCACCACCAGCGGCGGTGAGGCCAGCCAGTTGGTTTTCACCAGCGGGTGTACGCGGCCTTCGAAGTTGCGGTTGCCGGACAGAACCGAAGCGACGGTGAGGTCGGCTTTCTGGATGGCCTTTTCAATCGGCTCGGGCAATGGGCCGGAGTTGCCGATGCAGGTGGTGCAGCCATAACCCACCAGGTCGAAGCCCAGTTTGTCCAGGTATTGAGTGAGGCCCGCCGCCTTGTAGTAGTCGGTGACCACCTTGGAGCCAGGCGCCAGGGAACTCTTGACCCAAGGTTTGCGGGTCAGGCCCTTTTCCACGGCCTTTTTCGCTACCAGCCCGGCCGCCATCATCACGCTGGGGTTGGAGGTGTTGGTGCAGGAGGTGATCGCCGCGATCACCACAGCGCCGTTTTTCAAGCGATAGGTCTGGCCAGCCTCTTCATAGTCGGTTTCGCCCACCAGGTCGGCATTGCCCACCGCGACGCCACCGCCGCCCTCGCTTTCCAGGCGGCCCTCTTCTTTGCTGGCGGGTTTGAACTGCAGGTCGAGGAAGTCGCTGAACGCCTGGCCCACATTGGGCAGCGAGACCCGGTCCTGCGGGCGTTTCGGCCCGGCGAGGCTGGCTTCGACGTCGCCCATGTCCAGTGCCAGGCTGTCGGTGAACACCGGCTCCTGGCCCGCATTGCGCCATAGGCCCTGGGCCTTGGTGTAGGCCTCCACCAGCTTGACGGTTTCGGTCGGGCGACCGGACAGGCGCAGGTAGTCCAGGGTCACTTCATCAACCGGGAAAAAACCGCAGGTGGCGCCATATTCCGGGGCCATGTTGGCGATGGTGGCGCGGTCCGCCAGAGGCAGGTCGGCCAGGCCGTCGCCATAGAACTCGACGAATTTACCCACTACGCCTTTTTTGCGCAGCATCTGGGTGACGGTCAGCACCAGGTCGGTAGCGGTGATGCCTTCCTTGAGCTTGCCGGTGAGCTTGAAGCCAATGACTTCCGGAATCAGCATCGACACCGGTTGGCCGAGCATCGCCGCTTCCGCTTCGATCCCGCCCACCCCCCAGCCGAGTACACCCAGGCCGTTGATCATGGTGGTGTGGGAATCGGTGCCCACCAGTGTGTCGGGGAATGCGTAGGTGCGGCCGTCTTCGTCCTTGGTCCATACGGTGCGGCCCAGGTATTCGAGGTTGACCTGGTGGCAGATGCCGGTGCCGGGCGGTACCACACTGAAATTGTCAAAGGCGCTCTGGCCCCAGCGCAGGAAGGCGTAGCGTTCGCCGTTGCGCTGCATTTCAATGTCGACGTTCTGCTCGAACGCGCTGGTGCTGCCGAACTTGTCGACCATCACCGAGTGGTCGATCACCAGGTCCACCGGGGAGAGCGGGTTGATGCGCTGCGGGTCGCCCCCGGCCTTGGCCACGGCGGCGCGCATGGCGGCCAGGTCGACCACGGCGGGTACGCCGGTGAAGTCCTGCATCAGCACCCGTGCGGGGCGGTATTGGATCTCGCGGTCGGACCGGCGCTCTTTGAGCCAGGCGGCGATGGCCTTGAGGTCGGCACCGGTGACGGTCTTGGCGTCTTCCCAGCGCAGCAGGTTTTCCAGCAGCACCTTGAGCGACATCGGCAACGTGTCCAGGTCACCCAGGCTCTTGGCGGCTTCGGGCAGGCTGAAGTAGTGGTAGGTCTTGCTGTCTATTTCCAGTGTTTTAAGGGTTCTCAGGCTATCAAGGGATGACATTACGTGACTCCTTATGGTCCGCACGGCTACGGACCTGACGGGACGAACAGAGCCTTACACGTTAGCCCTGTTTTCATTAGCAGGCTAATAACTGGACTCTATCGCTAAGTCCAAGGTTCAGAACTCCGTTATCATGCGCGGGTTTTCATGACAGGTATTGCGATAGCGCAAGCCGGTCGATTCACCAGGAGAGTTGATGAACACCCTTTTTATGCACTGCCGCCCGGGTTTTGAAGGCGAAGTCTGTTCCGAGATCGCGGAGCACGCCGCGCGCCTGAACGTTTCCGGCTACGCCAAGGCCAAGACCGGCAGCGCCTGCGCCGAATTTGTCTGCACCGAAGAAGACGGCGCCCAGCGCCTGATGCACGGCCAGCGTTTTGCCGAGTTGATCTTCCCAAGGCAGTGGGCGCGCGGGGTGTTTATCGACTTGCCGGAAACGGATCGCATCAGCGTGATCCTCGCGCACCTGCAAGGCTTCCCGGTGTGCGGCAGCCTGTGGCTGGAAATGGTCGACACCAACGACGGCAAAGAGCTGTCGAATTTC
Organism: Pseudomonas sp. Q1; assembly: GCF_009935975.1. NCBI lineage: Bacteria > Pseudomonadati > Pseudomonadota > Gammaproteobacteria > Pseudomonadales > Pseudomonadaceae > Pseudomonas > Pseudomonas sp. Q1. The sequence continues at coordinate 12,565 of NZ_QODI01000007.1, forward strand.
TGCAAGAAATTCGAAGTGCACCTGCGCAAAGCCTTGTTGAACGCCGGCAAGCTGGTGGACGACCCGAGCAAGCCGCGCCTGCTGCTGACCTTCAAGAGTGGCCGTGAGGTGTTCATGGGCCTGGCCGAGTCGAATAATTCGGCGATGTGGCCGATGGGTATCCCCCGCCTGAAGTTCCCCCGCGAAGCGCCGAGCCGCTCGACGTTGAAACTGGAAGAGGCGTGGCACCACTTTATCCCCCGCGAGCAGTGGGACGAGCGGCTGCACAGCGACATGACCGGCGTCGACCTGGGCGCAGCACCGGGCGGCTGGACCTGGCAACTGGTCAACCGCGGCATGCTGGTGACCGCCATCGATAACGGCCCCATGGCCGAAAGCCTGATGGACACCGGCCTGGTGCAGCATTTGATGGCCGACGGCTTCACCTTCGTGCCCAAGCAGCCGGTGGACTGGATGGTCTGCGACATCGTTGAAAAGCCTGCACGTAATGCGGCGCTGCTGGAAACCTGGATCGGCGAGGGGCATTGCCGTGAGGCGGTGGTGAACCTCAAGTTGCCGATGAAGCAGCGCTATGCCGAAGTCAAGCGCTTGCTGGAGCGTATCGAGGAAGGCTTCAAGGCGCGCGGCATTCGCGTGGAGATCGGCTGCAAACAGCTGTATCACGATCGTGAAGAAGTGACTTGCCACTTGCGTCGGCTGGAAACTGCGAAGAAACCCAAGACCCGCTGAAGAATTGAACTGACCACAAAACCCCTGTGGGAGCGGTGCCGTTTCAGGAGTGATGTATGAACCAACCCCTCGATTTGCCTGTAGACGCAGTGCTCGATGCAACGGGCCTCAACTGCCCGGAGCCGGTGATGATGCTGCACCAACACATCCGTGACCTGCCGCCGGGCGGCTTGCTCAAGGTGATCGCGACCGACCCGTCGACCCGCCGCGATATTCCCAAGTTCTGCGTGTTCCTTGACCACGAACTGGTGGATCAGCAGGAGCAGGCCGGTACGTACCTGTATTGGATTCGCAAGAACGCTTCCTGAATTTGCGTTCCTAGCTATACGCCTTGTGCGCACGGATGCGCCGGCGTGCGCTGCGCGCCAGGCGTACCAGCAGCATCCCCGCCGCACAGCTCAAGCCCACGATCAGCCCTTGCCACAAGCCGCTTGGGCCGCTGGGCGCGCCGAGCCAGTCGGTCAGGCCCAGGGCGTAGCCCACCGGCAGGCCCACGCCCCAATAGGCGAACAACGTCAGCACCATGGTCACCCGGGTATCCTGGTAACCACGCAGCGCGCCGGCGGCGGTGACCTGGACCGAGTCGGAGAACTGGAACAGCGCCGAAAACACGATCAGCGTCGAGGCCAGGTGGATCACGACCGGGTCGGGGGTGTAGATCGTCGCAATCTGTTCGCGGAACACCAGCATCAGGCCGCAGGACAAGCAGGCGTACGCCAACGCCGTACCCATGCCGACCCCGGCGGCAAAGCGCGCTTCACGGGGTTCGCCACGGCCCAGGGCCTGGCCGACGCGTACGGTGATCGCCATGCTCAGGGAATAAGGAATCATGAACACCAGGGAGCTGACGTTCAGCGCGATCTGGTGACCCGAGACCACGGTAGCGCCCAGGCTGCCGATCAGCAGGGCGATCACCGCGAAGATGCTCGACTCGGCAAAGATCGCGACGCCGATGGGCAGGCCGATGCCCAGCACGCGCTTGATCACCGACCACTGGGGCCAGTCGAAACGCTTGAACAGCTCGCTGCTCTGATAGGCCGGCCCCCAGCGGGTCCAGGCGGCCAGGCCGAGCATCATCACCCACATCGCAATCGCCGTGGCCCAACCGCAGCCCGCGCCGCCCATGGCCGGTACGCCCAGGTGGCCGTAGATGAAGATGTAATTCAGGGGAATGTTCAGCGCCAACCCACACAGGCCCATGACCATGCTTGGCCGCGTGCGGCCCAGGCCGTCACTGAAGCAGCGCAACACGTAATAGAACGCGACAGCCGGCATGCCTGCGGCAATACCGTGCAGGTAGCCCATGGAGGGTTCGATCAGGTCGGGCTCGACCTTCATGGCATGCAGGATGGGTTCGGCGCAGAGCAGCAACAACGCGGCACTGATCCCGACCACCAGCGCCAGCCACAGGGCTTGGCGCACCAGTGGGCCGATCTCGCTGAACTGGCCGGCGCCGTAGCGCTGGGCGACTTTCGGCGTGGTGGCCAGCAGGGTGCCGGTCATCAGCAGATACACCGGAATCCAGATCGAATTGCCCAGGCCCACCGCGGCCAGATCCTGCGGGCTGACGCGCCCGGCCATCACGGCGTCGACAAAGCTCATCGCCGTGGTTGCCAGTTGGCCGATCATGATCGGCAGGGCGAGGGTCAGCAGGCCGCGCACTTCCCGACTGATACGGGCGGGGCGGGTGAGGGGGGGGGTGGCAGTGTTCACGTGCGGGGGTGTCCAATCGGGAAGCGAAGTGCAAGGACGGCGGATTCTACGCTTTGACGCATTGGCCAGGAAAAAACCTGTGTTAGCGATTTGTAAGCGTCCTCCCCCAACACCGCGAATCCAAGTGGGAGGGGGCTTGCTCCCGATAGCGGCGGTTCAGAGACAAATGTGCAACTGACTACCGCTATCGGGAGCAAGCCCCTCCCACCGGGAATGCGCGCTGTTACACTGCGGGTCCGCGAAAGGAGCCTGCCATGCTGATTGTTGCCGACGAAAATATCCCGCTGCTCGATGCCTTCTTCGAAGGGTTTGGCGAAATTCGCCGGGTGCCCGGTCGCTCCATCGACCGCGCCACGGTCGAGCAGGCCGATGTGCTGCTGGTGCGTTCGGTGACCCACGTCAACCGAGCCTTGCTGGAGGGGACAGCGGTGCGGTTTGTCGGAACCTGCACCATCGGCACCGATCACCTGGACCTGGAATACTTCACGCAGGCCGGCATTGCCTGGTCCAGCGCCCCCGGCTGCAATGCGCGGGGTGTGGTGGATTATGTGCTGGGCAGCTTGCACACCCTGGCTGAAATCGAGGGGGCCGACCTCAAGCAGCGCACCTACGGCGTGGTGGGCGCGGGTGAAGTGGGCGGGCGCCTGGTCAAGGTGCTCAAGGGCCTGGGCTGGGATGTGCGGGTGTGCGACCCGCCGCGCCAGATCGCCGAAGACGGTGATTACGTCAGCCTGGAGCAGATCATCGAACAATGCGATGTGATCAGCCTGCATACGCCGCTGACTCAATCCGGCAATGGTTCCACCTGGCATCTGTTTGATCGCGAGCGTCTGAATCGTCTCAAGCCCGGCACCTGGCTGATCAATGCCAGCCGGGGGCCGGTGGTCGACAACGCAGCCCTGCGCGAGGTGTTGCTGGCTCGCGAAGACCTGCAAGCGGTGCTGGACGTGTGGGAAGGCGAGCCGCAGGTGGATGTCGACCTGGCTGACCTGTGCGTGCTGGCCACGCCGCATATTGCCGGTTACAGCCTGGACGGCAAGCAACGTGGGACGGCGCAGATCTATCAAGCGCTCTGTGCGCATCTGGGCCAGCCGGCCAGCATTCAATTGAGCGACCTGCTGCCGGCGCCGTGGCTGGCCGAGGTGCACCTGAATGCCTCGACCGACCCGGCCTGGGCGCTGGCGACCTTGTGCCGCAGCGTGTATGACCCGCGCCGCGATGATGCGGATTTTCGCCGCAGCCTCGTAGGCAGCGAGCAAGAGCAGCGCAAGGCTTTCGACCTGCTGCGCAAGCACTATCCGGAGCGCCGCGAGATCGATGGCCTGCGCGTGCGGATCAACGGCGAATCGCCAGCCTTGTCGAGCATCGTGTCCGCCTTGGGCGCGGTAACGATCTAGCACCCAATAAACGAGCACACAATAAAAAACCCGGCCATCGAGGCCGGGTTTGAAAGAGCGTGGGCGCTTCAGCCTTGCTGGGCAGGTTTGACCAGTCGCTGTTCCAGCTCGTGACACGCTTGCTGGATCATCTCTTCGGTAATCTGAACCTCGCGGCCCTTGGCGTCGATGTACGAGCAAGGCAACTGCTGCGGTTGGCGGATTACGTTAATTTTGGCATCGCTGCTGTTTTGCAAGGTCATGGCCTGTCTCCTCATCAGGTTGTGTACCTAGTTTAATTTCTCCGCGTGACCGAGCTATTACAACTCCTTGCAAAGTCACGGTGCGGGTATCCAGTCCACCAGAAACCGATACATATTTCCAGCCGTGCTTTAGACCGATAGCCTCTAGCAGCCTGTATCGGCGGGCATAAATAACCTGACTCATTGTTATTTACACAAGTTCCCCCAATGTTGCTGCACAGACCTCTCTTTCTTGGCGCAGGTGAAACCCTCCATGTTCTCAGTCCGTCAACGTCATGCGATTCGCTTGGCCAGCCGTTTTATTGCGCCCTATCGCTGGCAGGCGCTGGGAGCCTTGTTGGCGCTGATTGTCACGGCGGGTATCACCTTGTCGATGGGGCAGGGCATCCGTCTGTTGGTAGACCGAGGGTTCATGACCCAGTCACCGCACCTGCTCAACCAGTCCATCGGGCTGTTCATGGTGCTGGTGCTGGGCCTGGCCGTAGGCACCTTTACCCGGTTCTACCTGGTCTCGTGGATTGGCGAGCGGGTGGTGGCGGACATCCGTCGGCAGGTGTTCAACCACCTGATCTATCTGCATCCGGGGTTCTATGAAAACAATCGCAGTTCGGAAATCCAGTCACGGCTGACCACCGACACCACGCTGCTGCAATCGGTGATCGGCTCGTCCTTGTCGTTGTTCCTGCGTAACGGATTGATGGTCATCGGCGGCATCGTTTTGTTGTTTGTCACCAACCCCAAGCTGACCAGTATTGTGGTGGTGGCCTTGCCGCTGGTGCTGGCGCCGATCCTGATTTTCGGTCGCCGCGTGCGCAGCCTCTCGCGCCTGAGCCAGGACCGTATCGCCGATGTGGGCAGCTACGTGTCCGAGACCCTCGGCCAGATCAAGACCGTGCAAGCCTACAACCACCAGGTGCAGGACGAACAACGCTTCGCCGTGACCGTGGAAGACGCGTTTGCCACGGCGCGCAAGCGCATCGCCCAACGGGCCTGGCTGATTACGCTGGTGATCATGCTGGTGCTGGGCGCCGTGGGGGTGATGCTGTGGGTGGGTGGCATGGACGTGATCAGCGGGCGCATTTCCGGCGGTGAACTGGCGGCGTTTGTGTTCTATAGCTTGATCGTCGGCAGTGCCGTAGGCACTTTGAGTGAGGTGCTGGGGGAATTGCAGCGCGCTGCGGGGGCCGCTGAGCGTATCGGCGAGCTATTGCAGTCGAGCAACGAGATCCAGGCACCGGCCACTGGCACGCTGCAGTTGCCGGAGCGGGTCAGCGGGCGTATGGAATTGCAGGACCTGCATTTTTCCTACCCGTCGCGGCCAGACCGCTATGCCATCGATGGCCTGAGCCTCACGATCAACCCTGGCGAAACCCTCGCCCTGGTGGGGCCGTCCGGGGCGGGTAAATCGACGATTTTCGACCTGTTGCTGCGCTTCTACGATCCACAACAAGGCCGCATCCTGTTGGAAGGCCACCCGCTGACCGATCTCGACCCCATGGACCTGCGTCGGCATTTTGCCCTGGTATCCCAGAGCCCGGCGCTGTTTTTCGGCAGCGTCGAAGAAAACATCCGCTACGGCAACCCGTCCGCCACGCGTGAGCAGGTCGAAGCCGCCGCGCGCATTGCCCACGCCCACGACTTTATCCTGCAAATGCCCGACGGCTACCAGACCCACCTCGGCGACGGCGGCATGGGCCTTTCCGGCGGTCAACGCCAACGCCTGGCCATCGCGCGTGCATTGCTGGTAGATGCGCCCATCCTGCTGTTGGACGAGGCCACCAGCGCCCTGGATGCCCAGAGCGAGCATTTGATCCAGCAGGCGCTGCCGCAGTTGATGCAAGGGCGCACCACGCTGGTGATTGCGCATCGATTGGCAACCGTCAAGAACGCGGATCGGATCGCAGTCATGGATCAAGGCAAATTGATCGCGGTCGGCACGCACCAGCAGTTGATTGCGATCAACCCGCTGTATGCGCGATTGGCCGCTTTGCAGTTCAGTGATGGGAAGGAAGGCGACAAGTAGTGAGCGGGCTTGCCCCGCGCTGGGGGGCGCAGCCGCCCCAAAGCCAGGCACCTCGGTATTCCTGAAACACCGTGGTGTCCTGGTTGGGGCGGCTGCGCCACCCAGCGCGGGGCAAGCCCGCTCACTACAAGTTGTTACTGATCGTCGAAGTAGCGCTCATGCCAATCCACCAGCGGTTGGGGGGAATTGAGCTTTTGCCCGTAGATCACCGAATAAGACAGGACGTTCTGCACATACTGGCGGGTTTCGTCGAAAGGAATGCTTTCAACCCACACATCGAAGCTCAGGTGGTCCGCCCCGCGCAGCCATTGGCGTACACGGCCGGGGCCGGCGTTGTAGGCGGCAGAGGCGAGGACGCGGTTGCCGCTGAACTGGCTGTGCACCTGGCTCAGGTAGGCGGCGCCGAGCTGGATGTTCTTGTCCGGGTCGAGCACCTGGGCCGGGGAGGCCAGCGGGATGCTGAACTTGCGTGCGGTTTCCTTGGCGGTGCCAGGCATCAGTTGCATCAGGCCGCTGGCGCCGACGCCGGAGCGGGCGTCGTCCATGAAGGCGCTTTCCTGGCGGGTGATAGCGAACACCCAGCTTGAATGCAGTCCACGCACCTTGGCCTCGCGCACCAGGGTGTCGCGGTGCGCCATCGGGAAGCGGATATCCAGGTCGTCCCAGTATTGCGCCTGGCTGATGGTACGGATTGCCGGGAAATACCACTTCATGTCGTAGGCCAGCTTGGCCTGGGCCACCATCTCGTCACGGTTGAAGTGACGGCTGACGTGGTACCACTCGCGGCGGCCATCCACCACCTGGCCCCGCGCATAGAACTCCAGGGCACGACGCACGCCGGGGGTGTTGCGCACTTTGTTCATCAGTGCCTGGCTCATGACCAGTGGCTTGTTGGTCAGCTGGTAGGGCGCTTTGGAGCGATCGGCGGCGAGGAACCCGTAGAAGTCCCGTTCCTTGGCCACGTTTTTGTACAGCACCAGCGCCTGTGGGTTTTTCGGTTCGGCCAGTTCCAGGCTGCGCGCCTGCCAGTAGCGCCAGCGGTTGGTGGTCGCCAGGTCTTGCGGGAGTTTGCGGGTGAGCTGGTAGGCTTCTTCCCAGCGAGCCAGGCGCAGCAACAGGCGCAGGCGCCATTCGGAGACGGTATTGTCACGCAGCTCCGGATCGTACTGGGTCATCACGTCCAGCGCGCGCGGGTCGTAGCGGCGCGCCAGGGTCAGGCCGATTTCGCGGGCGATCGACACTTTTTCGTCACGGGAGAAGTGCATGCTGCTGGCGTAGCCGTCGAGCAGGGCCATGGCCTTGTCCGGGTCCTGGCGCGCCAGGCGGCGCAGGCCCAGGCCAACTGCATCGGACATGGCTTCGGTGGCCGGCAGGAAGCGCGACGGGTCGCCGAGCATGTCAGGCTTTTGCGCGACATCCACCATCAAGCGGCCTTGGGCGCCGAGGGTCGGCAAGGTTTTCACCAGGCTGTTGGCCAGTGCGTAGTTGCGCGCTTCGGCGGCGAGTTTGGCGCGGTCCCAGATCTTTTTCTCGGTGAGCTGGCCGTCGGCCGCCCATTGACCGAAGGTGGCGTCGCAGGCGGTGGGTTGTGTCTTGCCGGTCATCCACAGCTTCTCGGTGGTCTTGTAGCCTTCAGCTTTCAGGTTGTGGGTGAGCTGATATTGACCGTGCAGGCAGTCCAGTTCGACGAAGTTGAGCTTGGGGTCGTAGTACTTTTCAAAGGTCTGCCAGTCGCCACGGTCGGCCAGCCAGCGCAACCAGCGCAACTTCATCCAGTTGGCCTGGGGCAGGTCGCCGTTTTTGGCGAGGAATTGTTCGATTTCCTCGTTGCTCGCGGTTTTCAGGCGCGCGGTCAGCTCGTCGTAGGCCAGGTACGGCGTAAGCGGGTAGTCGGCCAGGGCCTGGCTGTATTGCATGTAGGGGCCGCTGTCGCCTTTGGCCAGGGCGCGCTTGGCTTCATCGTAATATTGACGTTGGGTGGTGAGATCCACGGCCTGGGCGGATTGAACGGCGGTGGCGGAAAGAAGCAGACAAGATAAAAAGCTGAAAAGGCGGCTGCGCATGAGACGTCCGTGCAGAGAAATCACGAATAGCGCCGGCACCGCCGACACTGACTGCCCCTAGCTTAGCCTTTTGCCCGCAGCCGGTGAAAGCTTTGCGGCCCGCTTGATCCAAGTTAGACGCAAATGTCCTGTAGAACCTGTTCATAGCGAAAATGCCGGCCGCATCCCACCCGCAACTCAGGTAGAATGCGCGCCCAGTTTTTGGAGAAGCTCATGACCCTGCTCAAATTCAGCGATGTGTCCCTTGCTTTCGGCGCTATGCCGTTGTTGGACAAGGTGTCCTGGCAGATCGCCCGTGGTGAGCGGGTGTGCATCATCGGCCGCAATGGCACCGGCAAGTCCAGCATGATGAAGCTGGTAAAAGGCGATCAGAAACCCGATGACGGCGCCGTATGGCGCGCGCCGGGCCTCAAGATTGGCGAGCTGCCGCAGGAATTGCCGGTAGCCGACGGACGGACAGTGTTCGATGTGGTTGCCGAGGGTCTGGACGGCGTCGGCGCATTGCTCGCCGAATACCATCACCTGGCGCAGAACTGCGTGACCGATGCCGATCTGGACAAGCTGATGCACGTCCAGCAAGACCTCGAAGCCCGCGATGGCTGGCGCCTGCAACAGTTGGTGGATAGCACCCTGAGCCGCCTGCAATTGCCTGCTGACAAGACCCTGGCCGAGTTGTCCGGCGGCTGGCGTCGCCGTGTGCTGCTGGCCCAGGCATTGGTATCCGAGCCGGACCTGTTGCTGCTCGACGAGCCGACCAACCACCTGGACATCGGCGCGATCGCCTGGCTGGAAGAAGCCATCAAGGACTTCCAGGGGGCTGTGCTGTTTATCACGCACGACCGTGCCTTCCTGCAGAGCCTGGCGACGCGCATCCTCGAACTGGACCGTGGTGGCCTGATCGACTGGAACGGCGACTACGCCAGCTTCCTGGTGCACAAGGAAGCCGCGCTGGCCGCTGAAGAAACCGCCAATGCGCTGTTCGACAAGAAGCTGGCCCAGGAAGAAGTCTGGATCCGCCAGGGTATCAAGGCGCGCCGCACCCGTAACGAAGGCCGCGTACGCGCCCTGAAAGCTCTGCGCGTGGAACGCAGCGAACGTCGCGAGCGCACCGGCAAGGCCAATATCCAGCTGGATACCGCCGAAAAGTCGGGCAAGCAAGTGATGGTGCTGGAAAACGTCAGCTTCCATCACCCGGACGGTCCGTTCCTGATCAAGGACTTCTCCATGGTCTTGCAGCGCGGCGATCGTATCGGCCTGCTGGGCGCCAACGGCACCGGCAAGACCACGTTGCTCAAGCTGATGCTCAGCGGCCTGCAGCCCACCAGCGGCAAGGTGGAGGAGGGCACCAAGATCGACGTGGCCTACTTCGACCAGTTGCGCCATCAGTTGGACCTTGAAAAAACCGTGATCGACAACGTTGCCGAAGGTCGCGACTTTATCGATATCGACGGCCAGAGCCGCCATGTGCTCAGCTACCTGGGCGACTTCCTGTTCAGCCCGCAGCGTGCACGCACGCCGGTCAAAGCCTTGTCCGGCGGGGAACGTGCGCGCCTGCTGCTGGCCAAGCTGTTCAGCAAGCCGGCCAACCTGCTGGTGCTCGACGAACCGACCAACGACCTCGATGTGGAAACCCTCGAGTTGCTCGAAGAGGTCTTGCTGACCTTCAACGGCACGGTGCTGATGGTCAGCCACGACCGGGCATTCCTCGACAACGTGGTCACCAGTACCCTGGTCTTCGAAGGTGAAGGCAAGGTGCGTGAATATGTGGGTGGTTACCAGGACTGGCTGCGTCAGGGCGGCTCGCCGCGCTTGCTGGGTGTGACCGAGAGCAAGTCCGGCAAGGCCGACCTGAACTCGGCGGTCGTCGCCCCGGCTGCCGCTGCGGCACCGGTTGAGCCGGCGGCACCGGTTGGCAAGAAGAAACTCAGCTACAAGCTGCAGCGCGAACTGGAAGCCTTGCCGGGTGATATCGACGCCAAGGAACAGCAGATTGCCGCGGTGGAAGCGGAAATGGCTGACGCGGGTTTCTACCTGCGCCCTGCGGCTGAAACCGCCAAGGTCATCGCTTCCCTGGAGACATTGAACCAGGAGCTGGAAGTGCTGATGGAGCGTTGGGCTGAGCTGGATGCCTGAGTGATTCCAGTGCATTGAAAAACCCGGTGCTCATCTGATGAGCACCGGGTTTTTCATATGAGAATGCAGTTTAAATGTGGGAGGGGGCTTGCCCCCGATAGCAGTCTGTCAGTCGATACATCTGGTGACTGACACTCCGCCATCGGGGGCAAGCCCCCTCCCACATTTGACCCTCATTGATTTAAGAAGGGTTTTTCACCAGTTTGACGGCCAGCACATCACACGGCGCGCCGTGCAGCACGTCATTGGCGGTAGAGCCCAGCAACAACGCCAGGCCATGGCGGCCATGGCTGCCGACCACGATCAGGTCGCAGTGCTGTTCCTTGGCCAGGTGGTGAATCTCCTGCCGCGGCTGGCCGTAAGTGAGGTGGGAGTTTTCCTTGGTCACTTCGGGATATTTGAGGATGAGCCGGTCGAGGCGTTCTTTGGCCTGGTCGAATTGTTGTTGCTGCAACTGGGAGAGATCCATGGGCACGTCGCCGCCGAAGGCCATGGCCATGGGCTCGACGATGTGTACCAGCGACAGCTTCGCGCCGCTTGCGACCGCAAAGGCACGGGCGCGCTTGATCACTGGATCGCACTCTTCGGTCAGGTCGACGGCGACCAGAATATGTTCGTATGACATGGGGCGTTCCTCCAGGGGACTGCAATATATTCAGTATGGCTGCTTTCAAGCGGATCGAGTTGCGTCAGATCAAATCCGCTCAACTGGAAATTCGGGAGTACACATATGACGGTCTGGATAGTGGTGTCAATCCTTGTGGTGGTTCTGAGCCCTCTGGCATGGCTGCGTCCGTCGCGCCATCAGAGTGGGCGCATGGCCCTGCGCATGGAGGCACGCCGCATTGGCCTGACCATGCAATTGGCGCCCCAGGAGTGGCCGCACTGGCTCAAGCTGGAGCCGCCGAGCCCCTGTGCACAGTACTGTCGGCCGCGCCGTGGCAGCGCGCCGGCCATCTGGAGTTACTGGCAGCTTGAGCCCGGAATGTGGGTCAACCAATGGCGTGAACCCTGCGTCGATGAAAAGTTGTTGCCGCATTTTGCGACGCTGCCGGCCAATGTCTACAAAGTCGAGGCCGACAGGCAAATGATCGCCCTGTATTGGGGGGAGAAGGGCGAAGCTGGTGTCCTGAAGGACATTGATGCGTTGCTCAAGGCGTTGGCCTGAAAAATAGGCAATAAAAAGCCCGACATGTTCATCGGGCTGGAGTTGGCCAGGCAGGCCGGTAATTTTGTGTATCTCTCGCGACGGATGTTCTCTCCAGCGCATTAAGGTTGTCGCTAGCCTAGCGGCATATCCCGTTCTGTACAGCCTTTTCCCAGAACTTTTCTCTTATTGATTTCGTGAATGTTTGAATATTGATGCGAGGCGCACCTAGGCTAAAGGTTCTGAAATGACTGGAAAGTCGCGTTTTTACTAGCCTTTCGGAGCGATTGACAATTGCTCGGAATTGAATGAAGGTGACGTACCCAAATCAAACGGGCGTATGAATTGAGCGTTTGTCTGTCAGACCGCTCATACAGAACCCCGACTATCGCATTGGCGGGTGTGCCTGGCGGATTGGAGTGAGCATTGACGCAACTATCAATGCCCAACCAGAGGCCAGCGTTCAATGTGTACTGTTCAGCTTCCATATCGTGGAGATCAGTTGATGATTTACGAAGGTAAAGCCATCACGGTTAAGGCTCTTGAAAGTGGCATCGTCGAACTGAAATTCGACCTCAAGGGTGAGTCCGTCAACAAGTTCAACCGTCTAACCCTGAACGAACTGCGTCAGGCCGTAGACGCCATCAAAGCAGATGCTTCGGTCAAGGGCGTGATCGTTTCCAGCGGCAAGGACGTGTTCATCGTCGGCGCTGACATCACCGAATTCGTCGACAACTTCAAGCTGCCCGATGCCGAGCTGGTGGCTGGCAACCTCGAAGCCAACAAGATTTTCAGCGATTTCGAAGACCTCAACGTGCCTACCGTTGCCGCGATCAATGGCATCGCGTTGGGCGGCGGCCTGGAAATGTGCCTGGCCGCAGACTTCCGCGTCATGTCGGCCACCGCCAAGATCGGCCTGCCTGAAGTCAAACTGGGCATCTATCCGGGCTTTGGCGGCACCGTGCGTCTGCCGCGCCTGATCGGTGCCGACAACGCCATCGAGTGGATCGCCGCCGGTAAGGAAAACAAGGCTGAAGACGCGCTGAAAGTCGGTGCCGTCGACGCCGTGGTTGCGCCGGGCAAGCTGGCCGAAGCCGCGCTGAACCTGATCAAGGGCGCCATCAGTGGCGAATTTGACTACAAGGCCAAGCGTCAGCCGAAGCTGGAAAAACTCAAGCTCAACGCCATCGAACAGATGATGTCGTTCGAAACCGCCAAAGGCTTCGTGGCTGGCCAGGCCGGCCCGAACTATCCTGCGCCGGTTGAAGCGATCAAGACGATCCAGAAAGCCGCGAATTTCGGTCGCGACAAAGCCCTGGAAGTGGAAGCGGCGGGCTTCGTCAAACTGGCGAAAACCTCGGCGGCCCAGAGCCTGATCGGCTTGTTCCTGAACGACCAGGAACTGAAGAAAAAGGCCAAGGCCTACGACGAGATCGCCAAGGACGTGAAACAGGCCGCCGTACTCGGCGCCGGTATCATGGGTGGCGGTATCGCCTATCAGTCGGCGTCCAAAGGCACGCCGATCCTGATGAAGGACATCAACGAGCACGGTATCGAGCAAGGCCTGGCGGAAGCCGCCAAGCTGCTGGTAGGCCGTGTGGACAAAGGCCGTATGACCGCCGCGAAGATGGCTGAAGTGCTTAACGGCATTCGTCCTACGCTGTCCTACGGTGATTTCGGCCACGTCGACCTGGTAGTCGAAGCCGTTGTCGAGAACCCGAAGGTCAAGCAAGCCGTGCTGGCTGAAGTGGAAGCCCAGGTCAAGGACGACACGATCCTGGCCTCGAACACTTCGACCATTTCCATCTCGCTGCTGGCCAAGGCCCTCAAGCGTCCGGAAAACTTTGTCGGCATGCACTTCTTCAACCCGGTGCACATGATGCCGCTGGTGGAAGTGATCCGTGGCGAGAAGTCCAGCGAGCTGGCCATTGCCACCACCGTTGCCTACGCCAAGAAAATGGGCAAGAACCCGATCGTGGTCAACGACTGCCCGGGCTTCCTGGTCAACCGCGTGCTGTTCCCGTACTTCGGTGGTTTCGCCAAGTTGGTCAGCGCCGGCGTGGACTTCGTGCGCATCGACAAGGTCATGGAAAAATTCGGCTGGCCGATGGGCCCGGCGTACCTGATGGACGTGGTCGGCATCGACACCGGCCACCACGGTCGCGATGTGATGGCTGAGGGCTTCCCGGACCGCATGAAGGACGACCGCCGCTCGGCGATCGACGCGCTGTACGAGGCCAAGCGCCTGGGTCAGAAGAACGGCAAGGGCTTCTATGCCTACGAGGCCGACAAGAAGGGCAAGCAGAAGAAAGTGGCCGACCCGTCGGTGCACGAAGTGCTGGCTCCGGTCATCTACGAACAGCGTGAGGTGTCGGACGAGGACATCATCAACTGGATGATGATCGCCCTGTGCCTGGAAACCGTGCGTTGCCTGGAAGATGGCATCGTTGAAACCGCCGCCGAAGCCGATATGGGCCTGGTGTACGGTATTGGTTTCCCTCCATTCCGTGGTGGTGCGCTGCGTTACATCGACTCGATCGGTGTGGCCGAGTTCGTTGCCCTGGCTGATCAATACGCTGATCTGGGCCCGCTGTACCACCCGACCGCGAAGCTGCGTGAAATGGCCAAGAACGGCCAGCGCTTCTTCGGTTAAGTGCCCAGACGACTAGAGCGAGAATATTTATGAGCTTGAATCCAAGAGACGTCGTGATCGTCGACTTCGGTCGTACTCCGATGGGCCGCTCCAAGGGCGGCATGCACCGCAACACCCGCGCCGAGGACATGTCGGCGCACCTGATCAGCAAGCTGCTGGAACGCAACGTCAAGGTCGACCCGAACGAAGTCGAGGACGTGATCTGGGGCTGCGTCAACCAGACCCTGGAGCAGGGCTGGAACATCGCACGCATGGCGTCGCTGATGACCCAGATCCCGCACACGGCTGCCGGCCAGACCGTCAGCCGCCTGTGCGGTTCGTCGATGAGCGCGCTGCACACTGCCGCCCAGGCGATCATGACCGGCAACGGTGATGTGTTCGTGGTCGGTGGCGTGGAGCACATGGGCCACGTCAGCATGATGCACGGTGTCGATCCTAACCCGCACATGTCGCTGTACGCGGCAAAAGCCTCGGGCATGATGGGCCTGACTGCGGAAATGCTCGGAAAAATGCACGGCATCACCCGTGAAGCCCAGGACGCGTTCGGCCTGCGTTCCCACCAGTTGGCCCACAAGGCGACCGTGGAAGGCAAGTTCAAGGATGAAATCATCCCGATGAACGGCTACGACGAGAACGGTTTCCTGAAACTGTTCGACTACGACGAAACCATTCGTCCGGATACCACCCTGGAAAGCCTGGCGGCCCTGAAGCCGGCCTTCAATCCAAAGGGCGGCACCGTGACCGCAGGTACTTCTTCGCAGATTACCGACGGTGCTTCGTGCATGATCGTGATGTCGGCGCAACGTGCCCAGGACCTGGGTATCCAGCCGCTGGCGGTGATCCGTTCGATGGCGGTGGCAGGTGTGGACCCGGCAATCATGGGCTATGGTCCAGTACCGGCCACACAAAAAGCCTTGAAGCGCGCGGGCCTGACCATCAACGACATCGACTTCTTCGAGCTCAATGAAGCTTTCGCCGCACAGGCCCTGCCGGTGCTGAAAGATTTGAAAGTGCTCGACAAGATGAATGAGAAGGTTAACCTGCACGGCGGTGCAATTGCCCTGGGCCACCCATTCGGTTGCTCCGGTGCACGTATCTCCGGCACTCTGCTTAACGTGATGAAGCAAAATGGCGGTAACCTTGGGGTTGCAACCATGTGCATTGGTCTCGGCCAAGGCATTTCCACCGTCTTCGAACGCGTCTAAGCGTTGAGTTGACGCAAGCCGGGGCCCAGTGCCCCGGTTTTTGTTTTTTGGCGGTTTTGTATTTTTTTTTTAACAAATTTTTGTAAGAGGGCCAGAGCATGAAAGTCGAACCGGGGCTCTACCAGCATTATAAAGGTCCGCAGTACCGCGTTTTTAATGTGGCGCGGCACTCCGAGACCGAAGAGGAAGTGGTGTTCTACCAAGCACTGTATGGCGATTACGGCTTTTGGGTGCGCCCGTTGAGCATGTTCCTGGAGACCGTTGAGGTTGACGGCGAGCAGGTCCCGCGCTTTGCTTTGGTCCAGGCCGAACCCAGTCTTTTTTCAGGGCAATAACGGCAGGCCGCGCAGAATGCTGCGCTTGACCTCACCTTGTTGCCACTATATATAGCGTTGCCGCGACAGGCGCCAACTGCCTTTCACTTCTCGAATTCAGGAATTTTCCGATCCATGGGCAAATCGCTGGTCATTGTGGAATCCCCGGCTAAGGCCAAGACCATCAACAAGTACTTGGGCAACGAGTACGTGGTGAAGTCGAGTATCGGCCATATCCGAGACCTGCCCACCAGCGGTTCGGCTAGCGCCAGCAAGGAGCCTGCCGCCAAGCGCGGCAAGGCGGCTGCGGGCGAAGGTCCGGTGCTCACTCCTAAAGAGAAAGCGCGCAAGCAACTGGTCTCGCGCATGGGTGTGGACCCGGATCATGGCTGGAAGGCCAAGTACGAAATCCTTCCGGGCAAGGAAAAGGTCATCGAAGAGCTGCGCCGGCTCGCCAAGGATGCCGACACCATCTATCTCGCAACGGACTTGGACCGCGAAGGGGAAGCCATTGCCTGGCACCTGCGGGAAGCCATCGGCGGTGACGACAGCCGCTACAAGCGTGTGGTGTTCAACGAAATCACCAAGAAAGCCATTCAGGAAGCCTTCTCCCAGCCGGGCGAGCTGGACATCGACCGGGTCAATGCGCAGCAGGCGCGGCGTTTCCTTGACCGCGTGGTGGGTTACATGGTCTCGCCACTGCTGTGGGCGAAGATCGCCCGTGGCCTGTCCGCTGGTCGTGTGCAATCGGTCGCGGTGAAACTGGTCGTGGAGCGTGAGCGCGAGATCCGTGCGTTCAACCCCGAAGAGTACTGGGAAGTCCACGCCGACCTGGGCACCGCCAAAGGCGCCAGCGTACGCTTTGAAGTGGCCCGCGAGAAAGGCGAGGCGTTCAAGCCGCTGAACGAAGCCCAGGCCATGGCCGCGCTGGAAAAGCTCAAGGCTTCCAGCTACAGCATCGTCAAGCGTGAAGACAAACCGACCAGCAGCAAGCCGTCGGCTCCGTTCATCACCTCCACCCTGCAGCAGGCCGCGAGCAACCGCCTGGGCTTCGGTGTGAAGAAAACCATGATGATGGCCCAGCGTCTGTATGAGGCCGGCTACATCACGTATATGCGTACCGACTCCACCAACCTGTCGGTGGACGCGGTGGCAATGGCGCGTACCTATATTGAAAGCGAGTTCGGCAACAAGTACCTGCCGGAGAAGCCGAACGTCTACAGCAGCAAGGAAGGCGCCCAGGAGGCTCACGAAGCGATTCGTCCGTCCGACGCCAATACCACGCCCGCCAAGCTGAGCGGCATGGAGCGCGATGCTGAGCGCCTCTATGAGCTGATCTGGCGCCAGTTCCTGGCCTGCCAGATGCTGCCGGCGCAATACCTGTCCACCACGGTCACCGTGGCGGCTTCCGACTTCGAGCTGCGTGCCAAGGGCCGTATCCTCAAGTTCGACGGCTACACCCGTGTCATGCCGCAGATTGCCAAGCCTGGCGACGACGATGTGCTGCCGGACATGGCCCAGGGCGACAGCCTGAAGTTGATCAAGCTCGACCCGTCCCAGCACTTCACCAAGCCGCCGGCGCGTTATTCGGAAGCCAGCCTGGTAAAAGAGATGGAAAAACGGGGTATCGGTCGTCCTTCGACCTACGCCGCGATCATCTCCACCATCCAGGACCGCGGCTATGTGGCGCTGCATAACCGTCGCTTCTATTCGGAAAAAATGGGTGACATCGTCACCGAACGGTTGTCCGAGAGCTTCTCCAACCTGATGGACTACGGCTTCACTGCCGGCATGGAGGAGAACCTCGATGACGTGGCCCAGGGCGAGCGCGACTGGAAAAACGTCCTCGACGAGTTCTACGGCGACTTCAAGAAAAAACTCGAAGTGGCCGAAAGCCCTGAGAGCGGCATGCGTGCCAACCAGCCGGTGATGACCGACATCCCGTGCCAGACCTGCGGGCGGCCGATGCAGATTCGTACGGCTTCTACCGGTGTATTCCTCGGTTGCTCGGGCTACAGCCTGCCGCCAAAAGAACGCTGCAAGGCGACGGTCAACCTGGTGCCGGGCGATGAAATTGCCGCCGATGATGAGGGCGAATCCGAGTCGCTGGTCCTGCGTGGCAAGCACCGCTGCCCGATCTGCAGCACGGCGATGGACGCTTACCTGCTGGATGAGAAGCACAAGCTGCACATCTGCGGTAACAACCCCGATTGCAATGGCTACGAGATTGAAGAAGGCACCTACCGCATCAAGGGCTACGAAGGCCCGAGCCTGGAATGCGATAAGTGCGGCAGTGAGATGCAGCTCAAGACTGGCCGTTTCGGCAAGTTCTTCGGTTGCACCAACCCGACCTGCAAGAACACCCGCAAGCTGCTGAAGAGCGGCGATGCGGCGCCGCCGAAGATGGACCCGGTGAAGATGCCTGAGCTCAAGTGCGAGAAGGTCAACGACACCTACATCCTGCGTGACGGGGCTTCGGGCCTGTTCCTGGCGGCCAGCCAGTTCCCGAAAAACCGCGAGACCCGTGCGCCGCTGGTGCTGGAGATCGTGCCACACAAGGATGAAATCGATCCGAAGTACCACTTCCTGTGTGAAGCGCCGAAAAAAGATCCGGACGGTCGCCCGGCCGTGATCCGCTACAGCCGCAAGACCAAGGAGCAGTACGTGCAGACCGAGGTGGACGGCAAGCCTACCGGCTGGAAAGCGTTCTACGACGGCGGCAAGTGGAAGGTGGAGGACAAGCGTCAGGGCGCTTGATCCACTGATCCGTGAAAGACAAAGGCCGCCTGCATGGGCGGCCTTTTTTGTGTTGAGCTCGCGAAAATCGTTAACGATAACGCGGGAAGCCAGGTACATAATGGCTTCCTCAGGTTTTTGCGAGCAAGCCCGCTCCAAACGTAGCCGACATCACGTTCTATTCGTTGTGGAGACTGCCTTTATGGCCAACGAACTCTATACCCGTACCAACCAGAAAATTTACTTCGCGGGTTTGTCCCTGGATGCCCTTGGCCGCGCCGAGGAAGGGAAAGAGATGAACGCCATCGCGCTGGTCCAGGCGGGGCGTGAGGCCGCACTGTTTCATCTGTACGGCGCCTTGCTGGGGCTGTGCCATGAAATTGCCGGGTTCTATCGCTTGCCCCAGGCCGGCTCACCTCGTGCAGAGATGATCATGAGCCCGCAAGTACTGGAAGCCATGGCCATCCCAGAGCTGGCGGAATTGGTAGAAATGGCTCAAAACCCTGACAGTTGGGTCGCCCGCCTGCTCAAGGCTCATGCTGATATGTTCCAGCCGCCACGGGTTCGCCACGTGCCCAAGGGCGATGTGACCCAGCCGCTGATTGTGGCGGTTGCCCTGGAAGATGATGAACCCAAGCCATTGAGCCGCGAAGAGCTGGAAAGCTGGCGCCAGGAGCTGAAAAAGATGGCCTTGCGGTTTCGGGAAGGGTTGAACGAGTGCTGAGGCACCCCTATTGTTCGGGTGCACAGCACAAAGCACCGTTCATCAAGCTGTAAAGAAACCTCTTCAGAACCTCTGCGGGGCTGGGTGGATGACTGATATAATCCTGGCCTTTCGTGGAGAACACATTTTTATGCCAACGTCCTTTCTGGAAATTGTCGAGTTGCCTGACGGTCGAATCGAGCTGCGCCGCGCTGAGGACGAGGGTTCTCTGGTTATTCTGGATTTTTCCGAGGACGCAAAAGCGTTCCTGCAAGGCCAGCACGTGGAAGTGGCTAAAGCCATGTTGAGCGTGGGCGTACAGATGGCTGGTCGTCTGGCGGAAGGCGAGCCAGAGAAGGAAGATGGGCCACGCGTGCTTCACTGATTCCTTCCTGTGGGCGCGGTTTTTGTAGTGAGCGGGCTTGCCCCGCGCTGGGCTGCGAAGCAGCCCCAAAACCAGGTGTCGCTTAGTTACTGATGTAGTGCGTTGGTCGATTTAAGATCGCTTGGTTTCTGATGTATCGCGTTGTTCAATTTGGGGCCGCTTCGCAGCCCAGCGCGGGGCAAGCCCGCTCACTACAGCCCCCTGCATTGAATGCAGCATCCCGCTTTTACCCTAATCGAATATTCAAGCTTTGCGCGTCACCTTCACGTGCGGCATTGATCAACTGTTGCTTTGCGCTAGCGTTCAGCGGGTTCAACCAGCTGACGACTGTATGGCTACGGCCCAGTCGCAAGGCTTCACAGGTCAATTGCTGGGCACTTTGCGTACCGCGCGGTTGCAACAGCAGGATGCGTTCGCGGTTGAGGCCGGCGTCCCGCAGCCAGGCCTGGGTCAGGCTGGCGGGCGGGGCGATCAGCGTCAGCCAGCGCGCGTCTTTCTCCTCGCTTAATTCGCGAAGGATCGGCGCCAGCAGGTTCAGGCAGCTCTCGGCAGCACCGCGCAACGACAGCTCGCTGAACGCCTCAGGTTCGGCGCTCCAAGGCGCTTCGACCGCTTCCTTGAGGATTGGCACAAGAGGTTGGGCCATGAAGGCCTCGAACAGCGACAGTTGAGTGTGCTGTGGGGTGTGCACGAGCTGCATGGTGCCTCCTTTAGCGGCGAATGACGCCGACGCTCAGGCCTTCGATCACCAGGTCCTGATCTTTCAGGTTGACTTCGATCGGGGCGAACTCAGGGTTTTCGGCTATAAGCCAGACCTTGCTGCCTTCGCGCTTGAAGCGTTTGACGGTCACTTCATCGCCAATACGGGCGACGACGATCTGGCCATTACGGGCTTCGCGGGTGGTGTGGACGGCCAGCAGGTCTCCGTCGAAAATACCCACATCCTTCATGCTCATGCCTTGAACCCGTAACAGGTAGTCGGCGCGCGGATGGAAGAAGGTCGGGTTGATGTTGCAGGACTCCTCGACGTGCTGTTGCGCCAGGATCGGCGCGCCAGCAGCGACGCGGCCGATAATGGGCAGCGTCGACTCATCGGCCTTGGCTTCGAAGCCAGGGATGCGGATACCGCGTGAAGCGCCTGGGGTCATCTCGATCGCGCCTTTGCGAGCGAGGGCCTTGAGATGTTCTTCGGCGGCGTTGGGAGACTTGAATCCCAGTTCCAGCGCAATTTCCGCTCGGGTCGGCGGGTAGCCGTTGTCATCGAGGCAGCGCTTGATAAAAGCCAGAATCTCAGCTTGGCGTGGCGTCAGTTTTAGCATGTTGATCGCTCTGTCTTTTTATACAGTGACTGGGATTATATACAGTGGACTGCGCTTGGCAATCATCCTTTTCGAGCGCTCCGCTGGACGGTCATTTGTCGGTGCGCCTGCAGGGCAGCGACAGCGCTGCCTATAGAGCCGCCAGGATGTGATTAAATAGCGCTGAAACAGGTGACTGCCCGGCCGGAAAATGGACCGCAGGCTTGACAAGACATACTCTGAAACGTATGTTTCAAACAAGTGTTTGTCAGGCGGAGTAGCCATGGCCCAGTCGGAAACCGTTGAACGCATTCTCGATGCTGCCGAGCAGTTGTTCGCGGAAAAAGGATTTGCTGAAACCTCATTGCGTCTGATCACCAGCAAGGCTGGGGTCAACCTCGCGGCAGTGAATTACCATTTCGGCTCGAAAAAAGCCCTGATCCAGGCGGTATTCTCGCGCTTCCTGGGGCCGTTCTGCGCCAGCCTCGACCGTGAACTGGAGCGTCGCCAGACCAAGCCGGAAAACAAGCCAAGCCTGGAAGACCTGCTGGAAATCCTGGTTGAACAGGCGCTGGTGGTGCAACCGCGCAGCGGCAACGACCTGTCGATCTTCATGCGCCTGTTAGGCCTGGCGTTCAGCCAGAGTCAGGGCCACCTGCGGCGTTATCTTGAAGATATGTACGGCAAGGTATTTCGCCGTTACATGTTGTTGGTCAATGAAGCCGCCCCACGTATTCCGCCGATCGAATTGTTCTGGCGTGTGCACTTCATGCTCGGTGCCGCCGCGTTCAGCATGTCCGGGATCAAGGCATTGCGCGCCATTGCCGAGACCGATTTCGGCGTCAACACGTCCATTGAGCAGGTGATGCGCCTGATGGTGCCATTTCTCGCCGCCGGCATGCGTGCCGAAACCGGTGTGACCGATCAAGCCATGGCCGCCGCCCAATTGCGTCCACGCAGCAAATCGACACCGGCCGTCGCCAAAGCATGACCGTGCCGGGTGTGCGTGGCTGCTGGCATCCGCTAAGCTAGCCACCATGCCGATTTCAGCTATTGACTCGCAACCCGTTGCTTTCACTCAGCGCCCAGGATGAAGGGGGCTGCGTGAGGGCAACGGGTTGTGTGCGTTATTTAAGGAAGGTTTATGACTGCTGCCCTGCAAGGTTCTTTGATGGTCGACGTTGCCGGTACCTGGCTGACGGCCGAGGATCGTCACCTGTTGCGTCAGCCGGAAGTGGGGGGGCTGATCATTTTTGCACGCAATATCGAGCATCCGCGCCAGGTCCGCGAGCTGAGCGCGGCCATCCGTGCGGTGCGCCCGGACTTGCTGCTGGCGGTTGACCAGGAGGGCGGGCGCGTGCAGCGCCTGCGCCAAGGCTTCGTGCGTTTGCCGGCGATGCGCGCCCTGGCGGATAACCCCAACGCCGAATACCTGGCCGAGCAGTGTGGCTGGATCATGGCAACCGAGGTGCTGGCTGTGGGCCTTGACCTGAGCTTTGCCCCGGTACTGGATCTGGATTACCAGCGCAGCGCCGTGGTCGGCACGCGCTCCTTCGAGGCTGACCCCGAACGCGCCGCTGTGCTCGCCGGGGCTTTTATCCGGGGCATGAACAGCGCCGGCATGGCCGCTACCGGTAAACACTTCCCGGGGCACGGTTGGGCTGAGGCTGATTCCCACGTTGCTATTCCGAATGACGAACGCAGCCTGGAACAGATTCGTAACAATGATCTGGTGCCTTTCGCACGCCTGAGCAAGCAGTTGGCGGCAGTGATGCCTGCGCACGTGATTTATCCGCAAGTGGATTCCCAGCCCGCCGGTTTCTCGCGCCGCTGGTTGCAGGACATCCTGCGCGGCGAATTGCAGTTCGACGGGGTCATCTTCAGCGATGACCTGTCCATGGCCGGGGCGCACGTGGTGGGCGACGCTGCGAGCCGTATTGAAGCGGCGCTGACAGCGGGTTGCGACATGGGGTTGGTGTGTAACGATCGTGCCGCCGCCGAGCTTGCACTCAGCGCGGCACAGCGTATGAAGGTCAAGCCATCGGCCCGCATTGCACGCATGCGTGGCCAGGCGATTGCATCGACGGACTACAAGCAGGACCCGCGTTGGTTGGTGGCGCTCACTGCGTTGCGCGAGGCTCAGTTGATCGACTGAACACTGCGTCGCGGCCATCGGGAGCAAGCCCCCTCCCACACTTGACCGCGTTTCATCTGAAGAAACGCGATCAGTGTGGGAGGGGGCTTGCTCCCGATGACGGTCTGACCGTCAGCGCTTTTCCTGTTTGTTGGGCAACGGTGCAAACAACGCCTCGATATCCTCGTTGCCCAATTGCCAATCCCCGGTCGTGCGACCATCCAGCACGCCTGCCGCCAAGTCGGACTTCTCCTTCTGCAGGTGCTGGATTTTCTCCTCCACCGTGCCTCGGGCAATCATCTTGTACACGAACACCGGCTTCTCTTGCCCGATGCGATAGGCGCGATCGGTGGCCTGGTTTTCCGTGGCCGGGTTCCACCATGGGTCGTAATGGATCACAGTGTCGGCTTCGGTCAGGTTCAAGCCTACGCCACCGGCCTTCAGGCTGATCAGAAAAATCTGCAGTTTGCCGCTCTGGAAATCCTTCACCGGTGTACGCCGATCCCGGGTCTGGCCGGTCAACAAGGCATAGGCGATGCCACGGTTTTTCAGCTCGGTCTCGATCAAGCTGAGCATCGAGGTGAACTGGGAAAACAGCAGGATTCGCCGCCCCTCTTCAAACAGCTCCTCGAGCATCTCCATCAGGCTGTCGAGCTTGCCGGAGCTGCTGCCCCGTACGGGAAAGGTCGCGTCGTTGACCAGGCGCAGGTCGCAGCACACCTGGCGCAGCTTGAGCAGTGCTTCAAGAATGATGATCTGGCTGCGGGCCACCCCCTTGCGGGTGATCTCGTCGCGCACCTTCTTGTCCATGGCCAGGCGCATGGTCTCGTACACATCGCGCTGGGCCTCATTGAGATCGACCCAGTGGATGATCTCGGTCTTGGGTGGCAACTCGGTTGCCACCTGCTCCTTGGTGCGGCGCAGCAGGAACGGTTTGATCCGACCATTGAGATGCTGCAATCGCACATCACTGGCGCGCTTTTCGATGGGCACGCGGTAGTCGCGGTTGAAGCTTTTGACATCGCCCAGCCAGCCCGGCAGCAGGAAGTGGAACAACGACCACAGCTCGCCCAGGTGGTTTTCCAGTGGCGTACCACTCAGGCACAGGCGCTGCCGTGCATTCAGTTCGCGCGCCGCCTGGGCCGCCTTGCTGTTGGGGTTCTTGATGTATTGAGCTTCGTCGAGGATCAGCACATGCAAGGGCAGGGCGGCGAGCCGTTCTATGTCCTTGGGCAGCAACGCATAGGTGGTCAGCAGCAGGTCATACTCCTGCAGGTTCGGGAAATGTTTCTTGCGTCCCGCACCGTACAGCGCCAATACCCTGAGTTGCGGTGTGAAGTGCGCCGCCTCATCCAACCAGTTGGGAATCAGGCTGGTGGGCATCACCACCATGCACGGCCGGTCCAGGCGTCCGGCGGTTTTTTCACTGAGAATATGCGCCAGGGTTTGCAAGGTTTTACCCAGGCCCATGTCATCTGCAAGAATCCCACCGACGTCCAATTGGCGCAGCGACTGCATCCAACTCAAGCCTTCCAGCTGATACGGGCGCAAGGTAGCGTTCAGCCCCTCGGGCGCTATGCAGGTGAAATCCTTGATGTCGCGCAGGCGTTGGGCAAAGTTGCGGATTTTCTCGCCACCTTCCCATTGCAGTGGCAGGTCTTCCAGTGGGTTCAGGCGAATCGCGTCGGCCTTGGCCAGGCGCAGTGTGGTGGTGCCGGGATCTTGCAGATAAAACTCGCCAAGGGTGGCCAGTACCGGTTTCAACCGGCCATAGGGCAGCGCTACTTGCAGCGGCCCATGACCATTGGGCAGCCCCGGGATATTCACCAGGATCAGCTCGTCATCGCGGCGCCGTGCGAGTTTTTCCGGGTTGAGAATTTCGGTGTGGGAGCGCATCAGGTTCAACAGGATCGGCAGCAGGCTCAGGCGCTCACCGTTGACGATAATCCCCAACTCCAGGTCGAACCAGTCGCGCTCCGGCCCTTCATCGACCGTGGCGTACCAATCATCGACGGCGCTCAGGTCGAAGCCGAAATCTTCATCGATCTGCAGCTCCCAGCCGTCGCTGCGCAAGGTGGGCGATGCATTGAGGGTGAAGTTCAGCCAGGCGCTGTCATTGACCATTTCGAACAGTTCGCCGGCGCTTTCCGGCAGGGCTTTGCTCTGCCGCGTGGCGATCTTGAAGCCCAGCAGGCGCAGTTGTTCGCGATAGCGCTGTTCCAGCTCGGGATGTCGCTTGATACGCAGGCTCTGGGATTCCTGGCGCACGATGATGTCTGCGTTTTTCTGCCCGCTGACATAGTTGCCCAAATAATTGAACGACAACGCCGCACGGTGCTGGATATAGCGCTGCATCTTGCCGTTGCGCGGCTCGAACGCACTGAATTCGGCACTGGCCAGCCATAAGCGCGGCACGGGCGGCACATCTTCCATCACCACTTGCGGCAACACCACGCGGTTATCCAGTACGGCCTGGAGCTTTTCCAGCAGCTCGGCGTCCTGGGCGGCGGCCGGGTAAGCCAGGGTTTCCTGAACCTTGAGCAATACCGCCGCGATGTGTTTGCAGTTGGTGTGCACCGGGCAGGTACAGCGGCTGTCCACCAGAATCAGTGTGCCCTTGGCCGATTCGCGCAGTGAGATGGTCTGCCGGTAAACGTTGCTGCCGGAGCCTTCACAACTGGCGATGATGGTGCTGTCGCCGGACTCGACGATGCGCACGCGATTTTCCAGTGCATAACGCCGCCCGCGCTCCAAGCTCTGCTCTTTAAAGCGGTTGGCCCACGAAGGGGCCAGTGGTTTGGTCAATGACGACGTCAGGGGCATGGCGCTGGATCAGTCCTGAATGTCGGGCGGTGGTGCGCTGGGTGGCTTGGCGGTCAGCGAAGTGATCTTGATCAGCAGCGCCAGATGGCCGCCATCCAGGTAGTTGAGCTGGTTGTTCTTGGTGCGCACGTCTTTCTGGGCCAGGTGCTCGCTGGCGATCACGCTGCCATTGCTGTCGAACTGGTTGGTCCAGAAGTCGGCGTCGATATCGGTGAAACGGCCCAATTGCAGGTTCAGCACGCCTTCGATAGGGAACTGGCCGAATTGCTCCTGGCCGTCGGTGATCGCGACTTTCACCGGTTGATCGCCAAGGTTCTGCTCCCAGGCTTTGTGCGCCAGCACGGTGTAGCTGTTGTCCGCATTGAGTTTGTCGACGATGTTGTTCAGGCGCGGCGGGCTGATTTTATCACTGCCCAAGTGAACGGCACCGGCATCCCAGTTTTCCGGTGCGGCGCGGCTGTTGATCACCGGCTCCGCGTTCTGGCGTACCAGGATCAGTTCCACCTGATACGGGCTGTCGGCAAAGGCCGCCGGTGCGAGTACCACCAACAGCAGGCTTAGGGTGCGGAGCAGGCGCATGGGGGCGTCCTTCAAGCGGATTTCGGGATGAGGCGCTCAAACAGCGCCTCCAGGGTATTAAAGCGTTCTTCGGCGCGTTCCATCGGGACCATGAATTTGAACAGCGTAGCCCCTTCGAACTTGTAACGGTTGGGCTGCCCCTGGATCAGCTTGATCAGCACCAAGGGGTCAACCGGCGTTTGCGCTGCAAATTCGATGCGCCCACCTTGAGGCCCGGCGTCGACCTTCTTGATCCCCAACTGCTCGGCCTGCAATTTGAGCAAGGTCAGGCGCACCAGGTTCTTGGTCGGTTCAGGCAACAGGCCGAAGCGGTCGATCATTTCCACCTGCAGGTCCTTGAGACCTTCTTCATCGGTGGCCGAGGCAATGCGCTTGTACAGGATCAATCGTGCATGCACATCCGGCAGATAATCCTCGGGGATCAGCGCCGGCAAGCGCAGGTTGATTTCCGGACCGCCACCCAAGGGTTGGTCGAGGTTCGGTTGCTCGCCCTTGCGAATGGCCTTCACGGCGCGTTCCAGCATTTCCATATACAGGGTGAAGCCCACCGCCTGGATCTGTCCGCTTTGGCCGTCGCCCAGCAATTCGCCGGCACCGCGGATTTCCAGGTCGTTGGTGGCCAGTACAAAACCGGCCCCCAGGTCCTGGGTGTTGGCGATCGCTTCCAGGCGCTTTTCGGCATCCCCGGTAATCTGCTGGCGTGGAGGCGTCAGCAGGTAGGCGTAGGCTTGGTGGTGGCTGCGCCCGACGCGGCCACGCAACTGGTGCAATTGGGCCAGGCCGAACTTGTCGGCGCGCTCGATGATGATGGTGTTGGCGCTCGGCACGTCGATGCCGGTCTCGATAATGGTCGAGGCGATAAGTACGTTGAAGCGCTTGTGATAGAAGTCGCTCATCACCTGTTCGAGTTCACGTTCGCGCATCTGGCCGTGGCCGATGGCAATACGGGCTTCCGGCACCAGTTCGGCGAGGTCGGCGGCGCATTTCTCGATGGTTTTCACATCGTTGTGCAGGTAATAAACCTGCCCGCCGCGCAGCAATTCGCGCAGCAGCGCTTCCTTGACCGTGCTTTTGTTCTGCTCCATGACGAAGGTGCGCACCGACAAGCGGCGCGCCGGCGGCGTGGCGATGATCGACAGGTCGCGCATGCCCGACACCGCCATGTTCAGCGTGCGCGGAATCGGCGTGGCGGTAAGGGTCAGGATGTCGACTTCGCTGCGCAGGGCCTTGAGCTGTTCCTTCTGGCGCACCCCAAAGCGGTGTTCTTCGTCGATGATCACCAGGCCCAGGTTCTTGATCTTCACATCGTCCGACAGCAGCTTGTGGGTGCCGATCACGATGTCGATCTTGCCTTCGGCGAGATCGGCGACGGCGGCACTCACTTCCTTGGCCGACTTGAAGCGGCTCATCACTTCCACGGTCACCGGCCAGTCGGCAAAGCGGTCGCGAAAGCTGTTGTAGTGCTGCTGGGCGAGCAGGGTGGTCGGCACCAGAATCGCCACTTGCTTGCCCGCGTGTACGGCAATGAACGCTGCGCGCATGGCCACTTCGGTCTTGCCGAAGCCCACGTCGCCGCACACCAGGCGGTCCATCGGTTTGGGCGCGAGCATGTCGGCGCGCACGGCTTCAATGGTGGTTTGCTGGTCCGGGGTTTCTTCGAAGGCGAAGCCGGCGCTGAAGGTGGCGTAGTCGGCTTTCGGGTCGGCGAACGCATAACCTTCGCGGGCGGCGCGGCGGGCGTAGATGTCGAGCAACTCGGCGGCCACATCGCGCACCTGTTCGGCGGCTTTGCGCTTGGCTTTCTGCCAGGTCTCGGAACCCAGGCGATGCAGCGGCGCCAGGGCGTCGTCGCTGCCGGTGTAGCGGGCGATCAGGTGCAGGTTGGCCACGGGCACGTAGAGCTTGGCGCCCTCGGCGTATTCCATGGTGAGGAATTCGGCGGCCTGGTTATCAATCTCCAGGGTCTGCAGGCCCAGATAGCGACCTACGCCATGGTCGATATGCACCACCGGTGCGCCTTCGCGCAGCTCGGTGAGGTTCTTGATGACGGCATCGTTGTTGGCGTCGGCACGTTTTTCTCGGCGGCGGCGCTGCATCACGCGTTGGCCGAACAGCGGGCTTTCGGCGATCAGCGCCAGGGCCGGGTCATTCAACAACAGGCCCTCGTCCAACGGCGCGATGGTGATCGCCAGGCGATCTTTGCCCGCAACGAAGTCCGGCCAGTTGTCGACGGTTTTCGGGCGCAGCTTCAAGCGTTCCAGCAGCTCCAGCAGCACTTCGCGGCGACCGGCGGATTCGGCGGTAAACAACACGCGGCCGGGGAAATCGCCGAGGAAATTCGACAGCGCTTCCAACGGCTGATTGGCCTTGGCTTCAATCGCCAGGTCCGGCAGCGTTTGCGCGGGGAAGCGCTCGCGGCCGCTGCCGGCTTCCACGTCTTGCTGGCTGGCAACCACGCGCGGCCAGCTTTTCAGGCGCGCGAAGCAGTCTTCCACCGGCAGGAACAATTCGGCGGGCGGCAATAAAGGACGCGACGGATCGACGCGACGCTCTTCATAGCGGTTACGCACATCGTTCCAGAAATTTTCCGCCGCTTGTTCGATACCCGGTAGCGAGAACACCTGGGTGTCCTGGGGCAGGTAATCGAACAGGGTGGAGGTTTCGTCGAAGAACAGTGGCAGGTAGTACTCGATCCCGGCCGGCGTAATCCCACTGCTCAAGTCCTGAAAGATCGGGCAGCGGCGGAAGTCCACGTCGAAGCGCTCGCGAAAGCGCGCCTTGAAGCGGGTCACTGCATCCTTTTGCAGGGGGAATTCCCGCGCCGGCAGCAGCTTGACCGAATCGACCTTGTCGATGGAGCGTTGGTTTTCCGGGTCGAAGGTGCGCAGGGTCTCGATTTCGTCATCGAACAGGTCGATGCGATACGGCAGTTTGCTGCCCATGGGGAACAGGTCGATCAGTGCCCCGCGCACGGCGAACTCGCCGTGTTCGTACACCGTGTCGACGCAGCGGTAGCCGCTGGCTTCCAGGCGCGTGCGCATCTGGTCCACGTCGAGTTTCTGGCCGACATCCAGCACCAGGCTGCTACCGAGCAGGAACTTGGTCGGCGCCAGGCGGTGCAGCGCCGTGGTGATCGGCACCACCAGTACACCGTGGGCCAGCTCCGGCAAGCGATACAGGCTGGCGATGCGCTGGGAAATGATGTCCTGGTGCGGCGAGAACAGGTCGTAGGGCAGGGTTTCCCAGTCGGGGAAATGCAGCACCGGCAAATCGGGGGCGAAGAAGCTCAGCTCCTGCTCCAGCCGTTCGGCACTTTGGCTGTCGGCGGTGAGCAGCAGGGTAAAGCGCTTGGCTGCGCTGGCAGCCTCGGCAATGGCCAGGCTCAGGGCGGCACCGGGCAGGTTGCCCCAGTGCTGTTTACCTGCCGCGGCAGGGAGAAGCGGTAGACGCAGAACGGGCACGGAAGGTTGAGCTCCAAGCGTTGCGACAAAGTCGGTAATTGTAACGGCCCAAGGTGCCGCCTGTCAGTTGCTGACTGTGCCTAATGCGGTTTGTAGGAAATGTAGTGGCTAAGACAAACAAAGCTGCGTTTTGACTCAATATGTAGTGCCAAACGGTGCATGGTTTTCGGAGGGTTACGGACAAGTCGCCTGGGTCGCCTATCCGGCGGCCTTCTGGAAGCCGCGTATTTACTGGGCTGCAGCGGGGTGTCTGTTTTTGGCAAGCACTTTTTGTTGGCTTTGGCGCATTGCTCCGAGGGCGGTCGGGCGTCATAATGTAGCCCCTTTTTTCTGCCCCTACATGTGGAAGGTTCCCGTGACTCAGAAGCCCGACCAGTGTCTTGGTGAATGGATCGACCGTGAAGCACTCGCAGAAGCGATGATTCCGCTTATCGGCCAGCTGTACCGCAATAACAATGTGGTGAGCTCGATCTATGGCCGCAGCCTGATCAACCAGTCTGTCATTGCGATTCTCAAAGCCCACCGCTTTGCACGCCATCGCTCCGCCGACGACAGCGAACTCTCCGTCCACGAAACATTCCCGCTGCTCAAGGCCATGAGCGAGCTCAAGCTCGGCGCGGCCTCGGTAGACCTGGGCAAGTTGGCCTATAAATTCCGCAACGAAGGCAATGGCCGCAGCGCCGAGCAGTTCGTGCGTGAAGAAATGGCCGAGGTGATTGGCCAGCAAAACGCCGCTGCCCGTAAAGGCACCGACGTTGTCCTGTACGGCTTCGGTCGTATCGGCCGCCTGCTGGCGCGTATCCTGATCGAGAAAACCGGTGGTGGCGATGGCCTGCGCCTGCGTGCCATCGTGGTGCGCAAAGGCGCAGAGAACGACCTGACCAAGCGCGCAAGCCTGCTGCGTCGCGACTCGGTACACGGCCCGTTCAATGGCACCATCGTCATCGACGAAGAAAACAACACCATCACCGCCAACGGTAACCTGATCCAGGTGATCTACGCGAAGAACCCGTCCGAGGTGGATTACACCCAGTACGGTATCAAGGACGCCCTGCTGGTGGACAACACCGGCGTATGGCGTGATGCCGACGGCCTGGGCCAGCACCTGGCCTGCCCGGGTATCGATCGCGTTGTGTTGACCGCGCCTGGCAAGGGCAAGCTGAAGAACATCGTTCACGGCATCAACCACGGCGAAATCACCGCTGACGACAAGATCGTGTCCGCCGCTTCCTGCACCACCAACGCCATCGTGCCGGTGCTGAAGGCTGTGAATGACAAGTTCGGCATCGTCAATGGCCACGTCGAAACCGTTCACTCGTACACCAACGACCAGAACCTGATCGACAACTTCCACAAAGGCGATCGCCGTGGTCGTAGCGCCGCGTTGAACATGGTGATCACCGAGACCGGTGCCGCCACCGCTGCTGCCAAGGCATTGCCTGAGCTGGCCGGCAAGCTGACCGGTAACGCGATCCGCGTTCCAACGCCAAACGTGTCGATGGCCATTCTCAACCTGAACCTCGAGAAAGCCGCCACCCGTGAAGAAATGAACGAGTACCTGCGTTATATGGCGCTGCACTCCGATCTGCATAAGCAGATCGACTTCGTCAATTCGCAGGAAGTGGTATCCACCGACTTCGTTGGCTCGCGCCACGCCGGTGTGGTGGATGCCGAGGCGACCATCACCCAGGACAACCGCGTTGTCCTGTACGTGTGGTACGACAACGAGTTCGGCTACAGCTGCCAGGTGGTTCGCGTGATGGAAGACATGGCTGGGGTCAACCCGCCTGCGTTCCCGCGCTAAGCATCAGCCGTAATGAAAGCGCCCCGACATGTCGGGGCGTTTTTTTGTCTGCGGTTCAGTGTTCAGCGAACGATGGCGGCCTCGGCAGTGCGCAGCGCATGCCGGTTGCCCTTGAACAGGACCAGGGTCGCAATCAACCCCAGCACGGCCGCGCCACTGAGCCAGATCCCGGGTGCCGCCTTGTTGTCCAGTACGTGGATCAGGTAGGTACAGGCCGCAGGGGTAAACCCGCCGAACGTTGCGGTCGCCAGGCTGTAGGCCAGGGAGAAACCGGTGGTACGCACCTCGACCGGCATGATCTCGGTGAGCGCGACTACCATCGCACCGTTGTACGAACCGTACAGGAACGACAGCCACAACAGCACGATCAGCAGATGGCTGAAGCTTGGGTTGGCCACCAGCCAAGACAGCGCCGGATACGCTGTGAGGATCGCCAGAATCGTCGCCCCCATCAGCAGGGGTTTACGCCCGATCTTGTCGGACACAGCGCCCATTACCGGCAGCCAGATGAAGTTGGAAATCCCCACGCACACGGTCACCAGCAGGGCATCGAAGTCCGACAAGTGCAACTCCGCCTTGCCGAAGGTCGGTGTGTAGGCCGTGATCAGGTAGAACGACACGGTGGTCATCACCACCAATGCCATGCCGGCGATGACGATGCCGAAGTTCTGGCCGATCGAGCGGACGATTTCCTGCAGGGTAGGGCGGTGTTTACGTGCCTGGAATTCAGGGGTTTCCTCCAAGGAGCGGCGAATCACAAAGATCACCGGCACGATCAGGCAGCCGATCAGGAACGGCACGCGCCAGCCCCAGTCACCCATTTCTTCGGGGCTGAGCCAGTGGTTCAGGCCCACGCCGAGCAGGCCGGCGAATACCACCGCGGCCTGTTGGCTGGCGGACTGCCAACTGACGAAAAAGCCCTTGCGGCCCGGTGTGGCGATTTCCGCCAGGTATACCGAAACGCCGCCCAGCTCCACGCCGGCGGAGAAGCCTTGCAGCAGGCGGCCAAGCAGTACGATCAGTGGCGCCGCGACACCCAGGGTGGCATACCCCGGCACGCAGGCAATCAGGATGGTGCCGGCGGCCATCAGCGCCAGGGTGATCACCAGGCCTTTTTTGCGGCCGTGACGGTCAATGTAGGCGCCGAGGAAGATCGCACCCAGCGGGCGCATGAGGAAGCCGGCACCGAACGTCGCCAGGGACAGCATCAGGGACGCGAAGGCGCTGTCGGTGGGGAAGAAGGTCTTGGCAATGGCCGTGGCGTAGAAGCCGTAGACCATGAAGTCGAACATTTCGAGGAAGTTACCGCTGACAACGCGAAAGATCGCTTTGCCTTTGCCCGTTGACGTGGACATGTCATGCACTCATTTTGGCTATCTTATTGGTGATCCCTGGTCGCTGGTCATCCTTGCTGCAAAGTCGCTACGCGAGGCTTCACTGAACAGTTTTGTAACCATATGTGTATTAGCCATGCCAGGCAATAAAAACCGATAGTCAAGTGACTGGTTGTCGCAGTTATTGCAATTTCCTGGATCTGTCGTTAAGTCAATACTGGCCTATGACGCGACCAAGGGTTAATGTGCGCGGCGTTGAGCCTTATATAGACTGTGCCCCGGTTCACACACTTGAGCCGAATTGTCCTTCATGACCGCTGGCCGCGGCATGATTTAGCCAGGCGTCCAACCGTGCGCCTGGCCTGTTCTGAGGAGTACGCATGGCTGTCTACAACTACGACGTGGTGGTACTGGGTTCCGGCCCGGCTGGAGAAGGTGCGGCGATGAACGCTGCGAAGGCAGGGCGCAAGGTGGCGATGGTCGATAGCCGTCGCCAGGTCGGCGGTAACTGCACCCACCTGGGCACCATCCCGTCCAAGGCTTTGCGTCACTCAGTGCGCCAGATCATGCAGTTCAACACCAACCCGATGTTCCGGGCCATTGGTGAGCCGCGCTGGTTCTCGTTTCCGGATGTGTTGAAAAGTGCCGAGAAAGTCATCGCCAAGCAGGTGGCCTCGCGCACCGGTTACTACGCCCGTAACCGTGTCGACCTGTTCTTCGGCACCGGCAGTTTCGCCGACGAGCAAACCGTTGAAGTGGTGTGCTCCAATGGTGTGGTCGAGAAGCTGGTGGCCAAGCACATCATCATCGCCACCGGTTCGCGCCCGTATCGCCCGGCCGATATCGATTTCAACCACGCCCGTATCTACGATAGCGACACCATCCTCAGCCTGGGCCATACCCCGCGCAAACTGATCATCTACGGCGCCGGCGTGATCGGCTGTGAATACGCCTCGATCTTCAGCGGCCTGGGCGTGCTGGTGGAGTTGGTGGACAACCGCGACCAGTTGCTGAGCTTCCTCGACTCGGAAATTTCCCAGGCGTTGAGCTACCACTTCAGCAACAACAACATCACCGTGCGCCATAACGAAGAGTATGAGCGGGTCGAAGGCCTGGACAATGGTGTGATCCTGCACCTCAAGTCCGGCAAGAAGATCAAGGCCGACGCCTTGTTGTGGTGCAACGGCCGTACCGGCAACACCGACAAGCTGGGCATGGAAAACATCGGGGTCAAGGTCAACAGCCGTGGCCAGATCGAGGTGGACGAGAATTACCGCACCTGCGTGCCGAACATCTACGGCGCGGGTGACGTGATCGGTTGGCCAAGCCTGGCCAGTGCGGCGCACGACCAAGGCCGTTCGGCGGCGGGCAGCATCGTCGACAATGGCAGCTGGCGCTATGTGAACGACGTGCCGACCGGGATCTACACCATTCCGGAGATCAGCTCGATCGGCAAGAACGAGCACGAACTGACCAAGGCCAAGGTGCCTTATGAAGTGGGCAAGGCGTTCTTCAAGAGCATGGCGCGTGCGCAGATCGCCGGCGAGCCGCAAGGCATGCTGAAGATCCTGTTCCATCGCGAAACCCTGGAAGTCCTCGGCGTGCATTGCTTCGGCTACCAGGCGTCGGAGATCGTACACATCGGCCAGGCCATCATGAACCAGCCGGGTGAGCAAAATACCCTCAAGTATTTCGTCAACACCACCTTCAACTACCCGACCATGGCCGAAGCCTATCGGGTAGCGGCCTACGACGGCCTCAACCGGCTTTTTTGAGCGGCTCCGGCCGGTGGCCTGAGCCGGCCGGGGAGACCGATTTCAGTAATTCTCTAGGGTGGCAGTGGCCAAACCGGGAAAGTCTGTAATCAGGCTATCTACGCCGAAGTCGGCGAGCCTGCGCATCAGCGCAGGTTCGTTGACTGTCCACACGGACACGTGCAGGCCCTGACGCTGGGCTTTTTCCAGGCGCTCAGGGGTGCACAACGTCCAGTTCAACGCCAGGATCTCACAGCCATAGTTCTGCGCGATCTTCAGCGGGTCGAGCCAGGCATACTCGGCAACCAGGCCGCGTGACAGGTCCGGGGTCAGTTCCAGCGCCGCCTTCAACACTTCCCGCGAGCTTGAGGTCACGGTGACCTTGTCCATCAGGCCAAAGCGTACAGCCATTTCCCGGATCGCCAGCACGGTGGTGGCGGCGCGGGTGCGTGAAGCGCTTTTGACTTCCAGTTGCCAGTGATCGAAGTCGCACTGTTCGAACAGTTCTTCCAGGCGGGGAATCGGGCACGGCTTGACCCAGCCCGGGCCGCCTTTGCGTGCGTCCATCTTCACAAGGTCGGCCGCCGAATACTCGACGACTTTGCCGCGCCGGTCGGTGGTGCGCTTGAGGGTCGGGTCGTGGATGACCATCAACTCGCCGTCCATGGACAGGTGCAGGTCCAGTTCGCAACGGCGTACACCGTGCTTGAGGCACTCCTGAAAGCTGGTCAGGGTGTTTTCCGGTGCTTCGCCTTTGGCACCGCGATGGCCGTAGATCAGGGTCACAATTGCTCCTTAATGCCAGGTCTGCTGGCCGGGTAAAGATGAATCAGGTGTCTGGGGCGTCGCTCTTTTCCCGCGCCAAGCGGCGTTCCTGTGCTTGTTTCTGCAGGATATAGCGCGCCAGCAATTGGCGTTGGGCATCGGTCATGGCTTCGAATTCGGTGCCCACGTCAAAACCACTGCCTTTGGGGTCGCAATGGGTTACCCGCGCACGCAGCAGCAGGCCAAGGGCCTGGGGCATGAGCACCAGCTTGACGGCGAGGTGAGCGCCGGTAGCCAGCGGGGTGGGGTGTTGGAAATCGATGCCCCCTTCGGAAATGATCACCGGCTGCGGTGCGCCGACCTCATCGAGCAGGCCACGGGCCATGATCTGGCTGAGCAGGTCCAGGCGTTTGTTCTGCACGCGCAGGAACGCGGCGAGGGTACGATCCTTCTCGCTGAGCTGGCGTAACAGGTGTTGGGCTTCGAATTCACTGAGGTGCAGCTCGCTGAGCAGATTGAACAGCGGCGAATCATCCTGCAACACTTCCTTGCTCGCGGCTTCGGGGGCGGACAGGCATTTGATTTGGAGTGCGATCATGTCGTCGATACGGTAGTATTCGCGGCGCTCTTCTTCATCTAATGTCGACATGGCGAACCCCAGGTAACGGTAATGGTCAGAGTGTAAAGCTGCTTACCAGACCCCGCCACCGGGACGTCTTCTTTTCCTCCGAACAAGCCCCGACATGTTCAGACCTCTCTTCGTATTCATTGGCACGCGTTATACCCGTGCAAAGCGCCGCAATCATTTTGTGTCGTTCATTTCCTTGACCTCGATGATCGGGCTCGCCTTGGGCGTGGTCGTGATGATCGTGGTGCTGTCGGTCATGAACGGCTTCGACCATGAGATGCGCACCCGCGTGCTGGGCATGGTGCCCCACGCGACCATCGAGGCCGATTCGCCCATCAGCGACTGGCAAAGCCTGGCCGACAAGGTCAAGCAGAACCCCAAGGTAGTGGCCGTGGCGCCCTTTACCCAGATGCAGGGGTTGCTGACCAACGACGGCAAGGTGCAGAAGATCCTGCTCAATGCCATCGACCCGGCCGAGGAGCGCAAGGTCTCGATCATCGATAAGTTCATGCTGCAAGGCAAACTCGACGACCTGGCGCCCGGCAGCTTCGGCATCGTGATCGGCGACAAGGCTGCGGCCAAGCTCGGTGTGGGGGTGGGCGACAAGCTGACCTTCGTCGCGCCGGAAGTCACCGTGACCCCGGCGGGCATGTTCCCGCGCATGAAGCGCTTCACTGTGGTCGGCACCTTCCACGTGGGCGCCGGCGAAATCGACGGCTACCTCGGCCTGACCAACCTCACCGACCTGGCCCGCCTGCACCGTTGGCAGCCGGATCAGGTGCAGGGGCTGCGGCTGAAGTTCAACGACCTGTTCGATGCACCGCGCGCGTCGTGGGAAATCGCCCAGCACTTGGGCGACAGCCAGTACTACGCACGCGACTGGACCCGCACCCACGGCAACCTCTACCAGGCCATCCGCATGGAGAAAGCCATGATCGGCCTGCTGTTGCTGCTGATCGTCGCCGTGGCGGCCTTCAACATCATTTCCACGCTGGTGAT
Source organism: Pseudomonas sp. Q1 (assembly GCF_009935975.1). Classification (NCBI taxonomy): domain Bacteria; kingdom Pseudomonadati; phylum Pseudomonadota; class Gammaproteobacteria; order Pseudomonadales; family Pseudomonadaceae; genus Pseudomonas; species Pseudomonas sp. Q1. Next base: position 49,587 of record NZ_QODI01000007.1, read on the forward strand.
GGTGGTGAATGACAAGAAGGGTGACATCGCGATCCTGCGTACCCTCGGCGCCACGCCGGGGCAGATCATGGCGATCTTCATGGTGCAGGGCACCGTGATCGGCGTGGTCGGCACGTTGATCGGCACCGCTGTCGGCATTCTCGCCGCGCTGAATGTCAGCGCCGCCATCGCTGCGCTGGAAAAAGTCATTGGCCACAAGTTCCTCAACGCCGACGTCTACTTCATCGACTACCTGCCGTCCCAGGTTCAGGCCCAAGACGTGTTGATGGTCGGCGGTGCCGCGTTGGTCTTGAGTTTCCTTGCCACCCTGTATCCAGCCTGGCGCGCGGCACGTACCCAGCCAGCACAGGCCTTACGTTATGAGTGAATCGGGCATGAGTGAAAAAGCAATCCTGAGCTGCCGCAACCTGGGCAAATCCTACGAGGAAGGCCCGGAGTCGGTGGTGGTGCTGTCCAACCTGCAACTGGAACTTCATCCTGGCGAGCGCGTGGCGATCGTCGGCAGTTCCGGTTCCGGCAAGAGTACCTTGCTCAACCTGTTGGGCGGCCTGGATACGCCGTCGGCGGGCAGCGTCTGGCTGGCCGGTGAAGAATTGTCGGCGCTGGGCGAGAAGGCCCGTGGCCAACTGCGCAACCGTTCGCTCGGTTTTGTGTACCAGTTCCACCACCTGTTGCCGGAATTCACCGCCCTGGAAAACGTGTGCATGCCGCTGCTGATCGGCAAGACCGCCATCCCGGAAGCGCGCCAGCGCGCAAAGGCGCTGCTGGAGCGTGTCGGCCTGGGGCATCGCCTGGAGCACAAACCGGCCGAGCTGTCCGGCGGTGAACGCCAGCGCGTGGCGATTGCTCGTGCCCTGGTCAACAACCCCGGGCTGGTGATGCTGGATGAGCCCACCGGCAACCTCGATACCCACACGGCCCAGGGCATCAAGGACTTGATGCTGGAACTGAGTACCCAGATGCGCACCGCGTTCCTGGTGGTCACCCATGACATGAGCATGGCCCGCCAGATGGACCGCGTGTTGCACTTGCAGGAAGGTCATCTGGTCGCCATCTGACCCGTTTCAAGCCCGGCGCCGGACGTCGGGTTTTCCATTTTTTCAACGGTGCCCGCGAATGTTCAGACCGTTATCGATTTTCATCGGCACGCGCTATACCCGCGCCAAGCGCCGCAACCGTTTTGTTTCGTTTATCTCGATGACCTCGATGATCGGTCTCGCCCTGGGCGTATTGGCGATGATCGTGGTGCTGTCGGTGATGAACGGTTTCCAGCGCGAAATGAGTTCGCGCATCCTGGGCATGGTGCCCCACGCCACCATCGTCGGCGTGAACCCGATCAATGACTGGCAGCCGGTGGCTGCGGCCGCCATGAAGAACCCTGAAGTCACGGCGGCCGTGCCGTTCACGCAGATGGATGGCATGTTTTCCTACAAAGGTGCGATGCAGCCGATCGAGATCAGCGGCGTCGACCCGGCCCAGGAAGGCAAGGTATCCATCGTGGCCCAGCACATCGTGCGCGGCAAACTGGATGACCTCAAGCCAGGCGAGTTCGGTGTGGTGGTGGGCGAAATCACCGCACGGCGCTTTCGCCTGAACGTGGGGGACAAGCTGACCCTGATCGTGCCGGAAGTCAGCACTGCACCGGGGGGCATCACGCCGCGCATGCAGCGTTTGAACGTGGTCGGTATCTTCAAGGTCGGCGCCGAGCTGGATGGCTCCATGGCCTTGATCCACATGGCTGACGCGGCACAGATACAGCATTGGCAGCCGAACCAGGTGCAAAGCGTGCGCCTGGCGGTGAAAGACCTGTACGCAGCGCCCAAGGTCTCGGCGGATATCGCCGCCAGCCTGGGCGCCGCCTACAAGGCCGATGACTGGACCCACACCCAGGGCAGCCTGTTCAGCGCGATGAAGATGGAAAAGACCATGATCGGCCTGCTGTTGCTGATGATCGTCGCCGTCGCTGCGTTCAACATCATCGCCACCCTGATCATGGTCGTGAACGACAAGGGCGCGGATATCGCGATCCTGCGCACCATCGGTGCCACGCCGCGCCAGATCATGGCGATCTTCATGGTGCAGGGCACGGTGATCGGCATCGTCGGCACCTTGATCGGTGGCGTGCTCGGTGTGATCGCGGCATTGAACGTGAGTGAACTGGTGGGCTGGCTGGAGCGGGTGACCGGGCAGCATATCTTCAGCTCGGATGTGTATTTTGTCAGCAACCTGCCCTCGGAGCTGCAGGGCGGCGATGTGTTGCTGATTTGCACGGCCGGGTTTGTGCTGAGCTTTTTGGCGACGTTGTACCCGGCTTATCGGGCGGCGAAGATCGAGCCGGCGCATGCGCTGAGATATTCGTAGGTTTCGAGACCGCTATCGGGAGCAAGCCCCCTCCCACATTTTGATTTGTGAATACATCCAAATGTGGGAGGGGGCTTGCTCCCGATAGCGCCGGCCCATCTTGCATCAAATCCCGGCGGGCAACTCAATCACAAACCGCGTCCATCCCGCCTCGGACTCACAGAAAATCCTCCCCCCATGCGCCCGCACAATCGACTGGGTAATCGCCAGCCCCAGCCCCGCATGCTCGCTACTGCCTTCACGGCGCGCCGGGTCGGCGCGATAGAACCGGTCAAACAACCTCGGCAGCACTGCCGCTGGAATACCTTTACCGGTGTTTTCCACGCAAAGCCTCACCCCGTTCTGCAGGCGCACACGCACTTCGCCCCCCGCAGGCGTAAAGCGCAGCGCGTTATCCAGCAGGTTCGACAGTGCCCGGCGCAACATCCCGCGATCACCCGTCGTCTGGGCTGTCCCCTCGCGAACCAGGCTGATCTGTGCGTCTTCGGCCAGCAAGGTGAAGAACTCCAGTAACGCATCCACTTCATCCGCCAACGCCAACGCTTCCCGCTTGGGCACCAGCAAACCGTGATCCGCCTTGGCCAGGTACAACATGTCATTCACCAACTGCGCCATCCATTGCAGCTCTTCCAGATTGCTGTGCAGGGCCTCCCGATAGTCCTCGAGCGGGCGCGGTTGGGTAAGGATCACCTGGGTCTGGGTCAACAGGTTGGACAGGGGCGTGCGCAGTTCATGGGCGATGTCGGCGGAGAACGCCGACAGGCGTTGGAAGGCATCGTCCAGGCGGCCAAGCATGGCGTTGAAAGCCTGCGCCAGTTCGGCCAGTTCCACCGGCATTTGTTCCTGGGGCAGCCGCTGGGTCAGCGAATGCGCGGACACGCCGGCGGCCACTTCCCCCATGCGCCGCAATGGCCGTAACCCACTGCGTGCCGCCCAGGCGCCGAGCAGTGCGGTAGCCAGGGCTGATAGCCCGACGGTGAGCCAGATCAGGTGTTGCATGCGTTGCAGGAAGTGCTGGTGGTGGGTGATGTCGAGTATCAGGGTCAGTTGCGGCGAGTCGGGCTGGCCTGCTCTCAGGGGCGCGTTATACACCCGGTACTCGGTGCCGGCACTTTGCAGGCTGTGCAAGCCGGGGGCCTCGGGCAGGCTAATGCTGGGCGCGTTGTCCAGCCAGCGCTGGCCGGCGGCGCTGATGCGCAGCGTCAGGTCCTGCTGGTGAAGGAGTTCGGCGCGCAGTTGAGCTTCGCGTTGGGCGAACGACTGCGGCGAGTCGACACCCTGCAAGGTCGCACGCAAGGCCAGCAGCTTGTTGTCGAGCTGTTGTTGGTCCAGCTCAAGGAAGTGCGCTTCGCTGGCACGGTTGAACAGCACGCCGGCCAGCAACGAGACCACCGCCGTGCAGGCGGCAAACAACAGTGCCAGGCGGCTGGCCAGGGATAAACGCTTGATCAATTGGCGCGTTCCTCCAGCACATAACCCATGCCGCGCACGGTGTGGATCAGTTTGTTGGCGTAGTGATCGTCGACTTTCAAGCGCAGCCGGCGGATGGCCACTTCGATGATGTTGGTATCGCTGTCGAAGTTCATGTCCCACACTTGGGAGGCGATCAAGGTCTTGGGCAGCACTTCGCCCTGGCGCCGCAGTAACAGTTCGAGCAGGGCGAATTCCTTGGCGGTCAGGTCGATACGCTGGCCGTCCCGTTCGACACGGCGGCGGATCAAGTCCAGGCGCAGGTCAGCCAGTTGCAGTGCCGTTTCCTGCGGGGTGCTGCTGCCACGGCGCAACAGGCTGCGTACGCGGGCCAGCAGTTCGGAAAACGCGAAAGGTTTGACCAGATAGTCGTCGGCTCCCAGTTCCAGGCCGTGCACGCGGTCTTCCACGGCATCGCGGGCGGTCAGGAACAACACCGGGAGCTCCAGGCCGGCGCTGCGCACCGCTTGCAGGATCTGCCAGCCGTCACGGCCCGGCAGCATCACATCGAGGATCAGCAGGTCGTAGTCACCGGTCAGTGCCAGGTGCTGGCCCGTGGTGCCGTCAGCCACCAGCTCGGTGGTAAAGCCAGCTTCGGCCAGGCCCTGGCGCAGGTATTGGCCGGTCTTGGGTTGGTCTTCGACGATCAGCAGTTTCATGGGCAGCTCTTGGCAACGGGGCTCGACGGGCTTTATACCGTGGGCGCCGGGGGAAGGGCGCAACCTGACAAAGTTGTAATCTAGCAGTCAGGTAGCTGGCAGCGGCGTAATCTTAGAGTGCGGGTCAAGCGAGTCACACATTTTTGGAGAAGAACCATGGCGTTGCGTACACCCCTGATCCTGGCGGGTTGCTTGTTGGCGTTGAGTTTCGATGCGGCTGCCGATGCAGCCCACACCTTCGCATTTGGCCAGCCGGCGCCGGCGAGCAAAGCCACGCGCACCGTGGAAGTTGTCCTGCAGGACATTTCTTTTGCGCCCAAGTCACTGGACGTAAAAGCCGGTGAGACGGTGCGTTTTGTACTCGTCAACAAAGGCCAGTTGCTCCACGAGTTCAACCTGGGCGATGCGGCGATGCATGCCGAGCACCAGAAGGAAATGTTACAGATGCAGGCCAGCGGCATGCTCACCGCTACCGGCATGGGCAAGATGGACCACGGTGCCATGGGGCACGGTGACGGGGCCGGCATGCAGCATGATGATCCCAACAGCGTGCTGGTCGAGCCGGGTAAAACCGCCGAATTGACTTGGACGTTCAGTAAAGCCACCGGCCTGGAGTTTGCCTGCAACCTTCCCGGGCACTACCAGGCGGGTATGGTCGGCAAGCTCAACGTCGATTGATCCGCTGCCGTTTAGGCGCGGGAGCAAAGGCTGATAGACTGGCGCGGTTTATTTAGCCAGGTTTCCGCCATGCATCCCGCAGCCGAACATTCGCCGCTGGGCAAGTCCAGTGAATACATCTCCACTTACACGCCGTCGTTGCTGTTTCCGATCCCTCGTGCCGCCAAGTGGGCCGAGCTTGGCCTGAGTGCCGAGACCCTGCCTTACCAGGGCGTGGATTTCTGGAACTGCTTCGAATTGTCCTGGCTGTTGCCGTCGGGCAAGCCAGTGGTGGCCATCGGTGAATTCAGCATCCCGGCCGACTCGCCGAACATCATCGAGTCTAAGTCTTTCAAGCTGTACCTCAACTCGCTGAACCAGACCGCCTTTGCCGACATCCAGGGCCTGGAAGCGACGCTGCGCGACGACCTCAGCGCCGCCGCCGGCAAGCCGGTGACGGTACGCATCCGCAGCCTGGCCGAGATCGAGGCCGAGGGCGTGATGGCCTTGCCGGGCGTGTGTATCGACGGCTTGGATATCAGTGTCAGCAACTACGAGCATCCGCGCCCCGAATTGCTGCGCTGCGACGATTCGCGCATCGTCGAAGAGAGCGTGCACAGCCACTTGCTCAAATCCAATTGCCCGGTCACCAGCCAGCCCGATTGGGGCAGCGTAGTGGTGGAGTACCGGGGGGCGGCGCTGGATCACGCCAGCCTGCTGGAATACATCGTGAGCTTTCGCCAGCACTCGGACTTCCATGAGCAGTGTGTGGAACGCATCTTCCTGGACCTGCAGCGCCTGCTCAAGCCGGAGAAGTTGACGGTGTATGCGCGGTATGTGCGCCGTGGCGGGTTGGATATCAACCCGTATCGCAGCACCGAGAATGTGACGTTCCAGAACGTGCGCCTGGCTCGTCAGTAGCCTGTACCCAGGTTCAAGTGTGAGAGGGGAGTTTGCCCCTCTCTCATTGGATCTGCGCTTGGCTGACGGGGATATCAGATCCCGATGTTGCCCAAGGTGATCACGATATTGCGCAGTGTCCCGGCAATGCCTGGATGATCCAGTTCAAAACCTTCCAGCGCCCGGTTTACATCGTCAGCAATGCTGGGTGTCTGCGTCGCCGGTTCCAATTCAAGTTGCACTTCGAATCGGGCAATCAGCTCTTCCAGTGCTTCACGTTTTTCCAGCGACAGCGGCGGTTCCTGTTCCAGTTGCCCGCGCAGGATTTCGACCTGTTCTTCCAGTTTTTTGCGATCAGGCATGACATTTTTCCTTTTATCGATAGGCACTGGCATAGACCGCGGCACGCCGAGAAAGGTCTACGGGCTGACCTGTAGATTAATCCACCGGCGCCGACTGTGCATGATCTCGATCAGGGCTTTTCGCCTTTGAGCCGGCGCCGGCCGATGTCTGCCAGGCAAGTGCCGAGTTCGCCCAGGTGATCGATCACCGAGTGCACGCCCAGCCCATACAGCGCTACCGTGGCTTTGGCGCGTTTGTGCTCGCGCTGTTGCTCGGTAAGAGCCTGCCATTGCTCGGGCGCCAAGCCGCAAAGTGAGCCACAGGAGGCCAAGCCGATGGTCCAAAGGCCGGCATTGAGCCCCGATTGCAGCAGGCGTGGTTCACCGCTGACCAGCACGCAGCCATCCAGGCGTTCGATGTTGAGTTCCATCAAGGCTTGCCAGCACGCATGCGGCGCAGGCCAGCGGATGGAGGAGGGAGGTGTTGCTTTCAGCCAATTGGGCAATCCGGCAGCCAGTGGTTGGGTCACTGCCGGGGGCAGCTCATCCAGCCAGGCGCAAGGCACGCCCTGATCCTTGAGACTGCGCAGGATCTTCAGGGCGCCCGGGGTGGCTTGTGAGTCGAGAGAGTGCGAATCGGAGCGTGCCTGGGAACCGAAATCCACCAGGCAGCCACTCAGGCCGAATAGGACGGCAGTCAAGGCGGGGGCGCTGGCGACGGCAATTTCGGCGTGAGGCATTTCGACATCCCTGAAATAGCTGTGACGCTAGCGAGGCGCGATGACAAGCAGATGACACTGACAGGTGATTGTAGGAATTTTGTTCGTTTTCCATATGACATTTCCTACTAGCTGCCTAAATTGATACTTCCGTCATATACTGACGATCTTCTTCAGGGCATAGCGCCCATGACAGACTATTCAAGGAGCCAAAGCTATGCGCTGGAGCCAATATTTCGCTCAGCTATCTGTGTGTGCCACTATTTTAATGGCCCCGTTCGCCGCCCAGGCTGCGTCCGAAGACGATCCATGGGAAAGCGTCAACCGCCCAATCTTCACCTTCAACGACACCGTTGATACCTACGCGCTCAAGCCATTGGCCCAGGGTTATCAGTTTGTCACCCCGCAGTTTGTGCAGACGGGCGTCCATAACTTCTTCCGCAACATCGGCGACGTGGGCAACTTTGCCAACGACGTGTTGCAGCTCAAACCGCATGCGGCCGGCGTCGACACCGCGCGCCTGCTGGTGAACACCACATTCGGCGTGCTGGGCTTTATTGATGTCGGCACCAAAATGGGGCTGCACCGTAACGACGAAGACTTCGGCCAGACCCTCGGCTACTGGGGCGTGGGCAGCGGCCCTTACGTGATGCTGCCGTTGCTGGGCCCGAGCACCTTGCGTGATGCGCCGTCCAAGTACGTGGACACCTACACCCAACCGTATCGCTACATGAACGATATCGGCTGGCGCAACAGCACCTTCGGCCTGAACGTGGTTGATACCCGTGCCAGCTTGCTCGACAGCGAGAAGTTGATCACCGGCGATAAATACACCTTCATCCGTAACGCTTACCTGCAGAACCGCGAGTTCAAGGTCAAGGATGGCAAGGTCGTCGACGACTTTTAAGTCGTGACATTTTGAAATGGAAAAAGGCGATCCTCAGTGGTCGCCTTTTTTGTGGGCGGTATTCAGCGCATTTTCAAGATTCTGAGGCCCAAATGCTGCTCCTCCCCCATGGCCTTGGTCCATACCACCTCGGTGTCCGCCTCCAGGCCCTTGAGGGCCGCGTGCTCTGAATCGATGCGCACGGTCAGTTGGTCACCCACGTTGAACTGGCGAGGGGCCTGCACCTGCATACCAGAGCTGGAAAGGTCCAGGCATACCCCGGCAATCTCCTGCCCGGCGTGGATCAACGACACATCGGCATCCACCCGCATGCGGATGAAATCGCGTTTTTCGGCGTAGTCGCGCTCGTGTTCGCTCATGGGTTCCATCCTTACTTTGTGTTGTGGTGTTGGCTGTTCTTATAACTCCCGGTGATTTGCGGTGTAAAGACGCCCGGCGACCATCGGCATGAGCTTGAAACCCCTGACGGATGGGAGTACCGTCTGCGCCTTAGAAGGGCACCTCTGCATTACAGTTGTGCGTGGGCTAATTGCCTATGCTTTGTAGGACAGAGAGGCTAGAAAGCGAATCCAGTACGTGAGCCCGGCCATTGTCGAGCCACCTACGCCAACCTAATTCTGGCGCCGTTTGCCCACATGCAAAAAACCAGTGCCACGCTGCTGATAATCGATGACGACGAAGTAGTGCGCGCGAGCCTCGCGGCCTATTTGGAAGACAGTGGCTTCAGCGTCCTGCAGGCCGGTAATGGCCAACAGGGTCTCCAGGTGTTCGAGCGCGACAAGCCCGACCTCGTGATCTGCGACCTGCGCATGCCCCAGATGGGTGGCCTTGAGCTGATCCGCCAGGTGACCGAGCTTGCGCCGCAGACGCCGGTGATTGTCGTGTCCGGTGCCGGCGTGATGAACGATGCCGTGGAGGCCTTGCGCCTGGGCGCTGCCGATTACCTGATCAAGCCCCTGGAAGACCTTGCCGTGCTGGAGCACTCGGTGCGCCGCGCGCTGGACCGTGCCCGCCTGCTGGTCGAGAACCAGCGCTACCGCGAAAAGCTCGAAACCGCCAACCGCGAGCTCGAGGCCAGCCTCAACCTGCTTCAGGAAGACCAGAACGCCGGTCGCCAGGTGCAGATGAACATGCTGCCGGTCAGCCCGTGGACCATCGACGAATTCAAGTTCGCCCATCAGATCATCCCGTCGCTGTACCTGTCGGGTGATTTTGTCGACTACTTCCGTGTGGATGAGCGACGTGTGGCGTTCTACCTGGCCGACGTTTCCGGCCATGGCGCTTCATCGGCTTTTGTCACCGTATTGTTGAAGTTCATGACCACGCGGTTGTTGTTTGAATCCAAGCGCAATGGCACCTTGCCGGAGTTCACCCCCTCCGAGGTGCTGGGTCACATCAACCGAGGCCTGATCAGCTGCAAGCTGGGCAAGCACGTGACGATGGTCGGCGGCGTGATTGATGAAGAAACCGGTCTTCTGACCTACAGTATTGGCGGTCACCTGCCGATGCCTGTTTTATACACTCCCGACAGTGTGCGTTACCTGGAAGGGCGTGGTCTGCCCGTAGGCTTGTTCAACGAAGCCACCTACGAAGACCACATCCTGGAACTGCCGCCGACCTTCAGTCTCACGCTGATGTCCGACGGTATCCTGGACCTGCTTCCAGAGCCTACACTCAAGGAGAAAGAAGCCGCCTTGCCCCAAAAGGTCAAGTCGGCGGGCGGCAGCCTGGATGGCCTGCGGCAAGTGTTTGGATTGGCCACGCTAGGGGAGATGCCGGATGATATCGCCCTATTGGTGTTGAGCAGGAATCTTTGATGAGTACCGGAAGAATCCAATTCGCCGAGCAAGACGGGACATTCGTCCTGAAATTTGTCGGTGAAGTGCGCCTGACCTTGTGTTCGGCGCTGGATGCGACGATTGAGCGGATCTTCACAGCGCTGAACTTCTCGGCGATCGTGATCGATCTGACCGAAACCCGCAGCATCGATAGCACCACCCTGGGCCTGCTGGCCAAGTTGTCCATTCTGTCTCGGCAGAAGGTCGGCCTGTTGCCGACTGTGGTCACCACCCACGAAGACATCACCCGTCTGCTGCAGTCCATGGGCTTCGACCAGGTGTTCAACATCGTTGACCGCCCGATCCCATGCCCTGAGTGCCTGACCGACCTGCCTTCGCAAGACCAGTCCGAAGAAATCGTACGGGTCAAGGTGCTCGAAGCGCACAAGATCCTGATGGGCTTGAACGAGTCCAACCGCGAAGCCTTCCACGACCTCGTCAACGCCCTCGAACGTCACTGATCGCCAGTTGAAACCCTATCCAAGTGTGGGAGGGGGCTTGCTCCCGATTGCAGTGTGTCAGTCACTGAATTCATAACTGACCCACCGCCATCGGAAGCAAGCCCCCTCCCACCGTTGGACTGAGGTCGGTTTGAGATTGGCGAACATAAAAAAGGGCGGCACCCTCACAGGTGCCGCCCTTTTTGCTGCCGTCTGCCTTACAGCTTGGCCGACAACAACGCTTCCAGCTTCTCCTGGTCGCGAGCAAACTGGCGAATACCTTCCGCCAGCTTCTCAGTCGCCATTGCGTCTTCGTTGGATGCCCAGCGGAATGCCTTTTCGTCCATATGGATACGCGCCTCACCGGCATGCCCCGGCGACAGCTTGCGCGCAAGCTTGCCAGTATCGGCTGCCAGCTTCTCCAGCAGGTCCGGGCTGATGGTCAGGCGATCACACCCCGCCAACTCCTCGATCTGGCTCAGGTTACGGAAGCTCGCACCCATCACTACCGTCTTATAGCCATTGGCCTTGTAGTAGTTGTAGATGCGCGTCACCGACTGTACGCCCGGATCATCCGCGCCGGTGTAGTCGTTGCCGGTGGCCTTCTTGTACCAGTCGTAGATACGGCCCACGAACGGTGAAATCAGAAATACCCCGGCTTCGGCGCAGGCCACGGCCTGTGCGAAGGAGAACAGCAGGGTCAGGTTGGTCTGGATGCCTTCCTTTTCCAGCTTCTCTGCCGCGCGGATGCCTTCCCAAGTAGAGGCGATCTTGATCAGTACACGGTCACGACCAACCCCGGCTTTTTCATACAGGTCGATCAGACGGTGCGCACGCTTGAGAATGGCGTCTTCGTCGAACGACAGGCGCGCATCCACCTCGGTGGAAATACGGCCCGGCACGACTTTGAGGATCTCTTGACCCACTGCCACCGCAAAACGGTCGCTGGCCAGGCCCACATCGCCATTGCAGTCCTTCACGCACTCGTCCAGCAGCGTGGCATAGCCTGAAATCGATGCGGCCTTGAGCAGCAGGGAAGGGTTGGTGGTGGCGTCCTGTGGCTTGAGCTTGGCGAGTGTCGAAAAATCGCCGGTATCGGCAACGACAGTGGTGAATTGCTTGAGTTGTTCCAGCTTGGAAGTCATGGGCGTGCTCTGTCCTATGGGTCTGATGACATTACCCGAGCACCGGCAGGCGCTCAAGGGCGCAAACGCGTTCGAGCGTTTGCGAGGGCGATAACCTGAAAACAGCCGTTTGAATCCTCGGCTCTGCTGCTCAATAGGAGGCCAAAATCGAGGGGAGGTTCAACTGGATTTTATGTGAGTCGCTCCCTTGTCATTAAGCTATTGCTATGGTGAATATGCATGTTTTGAAGTTGTGAAAACTTTATTTTTATTGACGTTGATTGTTGCTTTTTCTACCTGTGCTATACCTGACTGGCAAACGCCAAAGTAAGCCGATAAAAATTCTTGTGATATCACCGTTAGCGGCGAAGTGCGTGTGCCTGTTCATTAAACCTGTTTGTTAGTTAGTTGCGAAACAAAGGAGAGATGTAATGAAACGGAATATATCAACGCTATTCGCTGCCATGGGTTTTATATGTTCCACCGCAGCATTTGCCGAGGTAACGGTGCAGCAGGCACTCAGTGCCGGTTGTTACGATACCCAGGAAATGCGCGCAATCATCGACACTGCCAAGGCCGGTAAACCGATAGGGAGCCGCACCCTTGAAAAGGAAAATGAACTGACCTCGACCTACGGAGGCAAGATCACCGATTCCAGAGTGACGGCGCCTGCCACCTGGGTATATCGCGCGTATGAAAACGCAGATACCAACAACTGGCATGTCCAGAAGCTCAAGGAGGGTGTGATCTACGCCAAAGCCCAGAATGACTTGGACAAGTTTGTTAAACGCGGGGGGGACCCCAAAGAGTATTGGGCAATCGACGGACCGGACCTGCACCAGCCGGGTTTTAGCAGTGCCACCTATACGACAATGCGACTGCTCGCACTGCAATCGAGCGACACCCCGCAAAGCCAGTTTGTAAGTTTTGCACTGGACTACGCCACCACCGGAACCTTTGGAGAAGCGGTGTATGCACTCCAAGTGAATCCAGACTCGCCCATTCTAGGGCTGGTTAACTGCAAAACCGCAGGCGGTGAAGTTCAAGTCCAAATTCTGGGCGGTACGACATTCAATACGCTATATCGAAAACTTAGAACGGAGAGTGATTGGAAGCGATATGACCGCAACAGCGGGAAATGGATAACTGTACCCAACGGAACAGTGCCGTAAAAGTTTAACGCTATAGCAAGGGCTTGCAGCTGAAGCCGAGCCCTTGCACAGTGTGGGAGGGGGCTTGCTCCCCATAGCGCAACTCAACCACCCAATCCCCAACTGACACTCACCGCCCTTCCAGCAACTCCCCAGCCTGATCCAACAAAGCCAGCGGGTCAGCCGCCTTATGAATATCCACTGACAACAACTGCCTGAACTTGCGCGCCCCCGGGAACCCGGTGCCCAACCCCAGCACATGCCGCGTAATATGATGCATCGTGCCGCCACTGGCCAAATGCTCAGCAATATAAGGCCGCAACTGCGCCAGCGCCTCGGCCCGGCTGATCACCGGCGCTTCACTGCCAAACAATTGCTGATCCACCTCGGCCAGCAAATACGGATTGTGATAGGCCTCGCGCCCAAGCATCACCCCATCAAACGTCTGTAAATGCTCCCGGCACTGCTCCAGTGTCTTGATGCCGCCGTTGAGATTGATCTCCAGCTCCGGGAAGTCCCGCTTCAACTGCGCCGCCACGTCATAGCGCAACGGCGGAATATCGCGGTTCTCCTTGGGCGACAACCCCTCCAGAATCGCAATCCGCGCATGCACCGTAAAACTGGTGCAGCCCGCATCCCTCACCGTCCCGACGAAATCACACAACTGGGCATAACTGTCGCGCCCATTGATCCCGATACGATGCTTCACCGTCACCGGAATCGACACCGCATCGCGCATCGCCTTCACACACTCGGCCACCAACGCCGGATGCGCCATCAGGATCGCGCCAATCATGTTGTTCTGAACGCGGTCGCTGGGGCAGCCGACATTCAAATTCACCTCATCGTAACCGGCCGCCTCAGCCATGCGCGCACACGCCGCCAGGTCGGCCGGGACGCTGCCGCCCAACTGGAGGGCAAGCGGATGCTCGGCTTCGTCGTGACGCAGGAAGCGCTCATGATCGCCGTGGAGGATCGCCCCGGTGGTGACCATCTCGGTGTAGAGCAGGGCGTGCTTGGAGAGCAGGCGCAGGAAGTAACGACAGTGTCGGTCGGTCCAATCCATCATGGGGGCAACGGAAAACCGCCTAGATACCGTATTTGCTTGCAGGCTTAGCTTTTCAGCGGTTTTCGTTGGCATTTGTGTCTATCTCATTAACGACTATTTACAACGGTTTTTGCTTGTTTTTGCTAAGCTGTTGCTGAATTTCAGCAAATTCATTTAGAGGTTCAGCAAAAAATGGGCTCTATCACCGTTCGCAAGCGCAAAGATGGATCCGTCGCTTACAACGCGCAGATTCGAATCATGCAGAAGGGCGTCACAGTTTATCAGGAAAGCCAGACATTCGATCGCAAGGCAACTGCGCAGGCATGGATCAAGCGCGTCGAATCGGAGATGTCTATCCCGGGGGCGATTGAAAAGTCAAAGCGCTCCGGCGTCACGGTCAGGGAGATGATCGATCTTTACTTGCTGGAGTATGAAAAGTTCAGACCGCTTGGCAAGACGAAGCGAGCGACGCTCACTGCCATGGGTAAAACATGGTTGGGAGAGGTTGAGGACAAGGACATCACCAGTCAAAAACTGGTTGAGTACGCGAACTGGCGAATGGCGCAGGACGGTATTCAGGCGCAAACCGTAGGCAATGACCTGGCGCATTTTGGCGCTGTACTATCGGTCGCTCGTCCCGCCTGGGGCTATGACATAGACCCGATGGCCATGCCTGATGCGCGAAGGGTTTTGCGAAAAATGGGCGCGGTGACCCGAAGTAAGGAGCGCGCACGTCGACCCACGCTGGCGGAGCTGGATAGCATTTTTGAACACTTTTGCTCGGTGCGCGATCGGCGCAAGCAAGAAATCGATATGGTCCGCGTCACTGCTTTTGCGTTGTTTTCAACTCGCCGTCAGGAAGAAATCACACGTATCCGCTGGGACTCAATGGACGAGGCGGGGCAGCGGGTTCTGATCACTGACATGAAGAACCCCGGGCAAAAATACGGTAATGATGTCTGGTGTCATGTGCCCGAGGAGGCGTGGCAAATTCTTAAGTCGATGCCGAAAGTGGCTGATGAGGTTTTTCCCTACAACTCGCGTTCGATATCGGCGTCATTCACCCGAGCCTGTCTTTTTCTCGGTATTGACGACCTGCACTTCCATGACCTTCGCCATGATGGTGTCAGCCGGTTGTTTGAAATGGGTTGGGATATCCCCAAAGTCGCCTCTGTCTCCGGCCACCGCGACTGGAATTCGATGCGGCGATATACGCATTTAAGGGGTAACGGTGATCCCTACAAGGCATGGCCATGGCTGGAGAGGATCATCCAAGGGCCTACCCTTGAGGCCCGGAAGCGATCAAGACGCGCGTCGTAACCCGCGCCCCATGAGTTTTTCATGCTCGGCCTTGGCCTTCTGCCGTTGAAAATCCAGATACGTGGCCAAGTCATTGAGGTGAACGCCCCTTGCCGCTTTCTGGCTGCTTTCCATGCGTATCAGTGGAAGGTCGATTTCCCCTGAAGCCACTTTTATTTTCATTTTTTCAGGCGTCAGGTGGCTGAAGTAGTCAGTGCACACGCGCTCGAGAGGGATGATCGCCATGCCGTTGTATTGGGCCATCAGCAAGAATGCAGTATTCATTGCTTTCCCCGTGGCTGACTATCCGACACTGCCCTGTCCTGTGTGCTCTCAAGCCATGTAGATTCCATTTTTTCATCCCTCGGCAGGGGGCGACCTGCTCGTATTGTTAGTAGTTTAAGTATTATCTGGTATTCAAATATGATCAATTAATTTTGTGTCTGGTCCTCTGAAACCTGCCAGAAGCCGACTACTCGTGCTGTCGGATGGGATCCTGATTTGAGTTCTGACGCCGCTCGTGCAGCTGCAGAATATGGGTGCGCAATTGATCGGCACGTTTCTGGCCGGTGACGAACTCAATCCTCGCCAGGTAGGCAAGGCGCTGAGGCTTCTCCGGTAGATCCAGGACAAAAGCCGGCTCTACGTTGGTCATCGTGGCCTTCAGTTCTGCCAGCGCCGCAGCGCCTCGCTGTTGTGCGATCCTCTCAAGCATTTGCACCTGCCTGGAAAACGGTTTGCCCAGGAGGTGGCGGGCTTCGCATTCGGCCCGGTACTCAGGAGAATTGCTCAAGACTTTGCGTCCATCGAACAACGCGACAATGGAGGCTTTCCAGCTGCATTGGTTCATGTGGACTATCTGCCTGGGGCGGGATGTTCGGGGATGTCGCGGGGCGCTGCTTTTCCGACAATCTGCTGAGCGATATACATTGAGGGAAACTCAGAAGAGCGGGCCGGGTTCGGGATGCAGCGAATGCCTGCATCGATCATCTGGCCGCCGCTTCTTCCCGAACTGTTACGCTTTCGTAGCACGATCGAGCAACAGCAGGCTGCGGTGATACGTTCCTGTTTGCTGGTGGCTCCGCAGTTGGTGCAGAGCAGCTCCACAAGACCTTGTTCTGCCAGTCTGGAAGCCATGCGCCCGAAACAGATTTTGCAAACGTGCGGCTCCAGTTTCCATGCGTGGGTTTCGGTTGCCGGCGCGTTCACACAATCTGATTTCCCAACGAGGCGCAACGTGGGCCCCGTGTTGCCGCCGGTAGTGCTGTTGTCGTTCAAAGCCATTGCTCCTGAGCTAAATCCGCTAGGTTTTCGTGTGCGATGTACAGCCCGAACAGGGGCTGGCGAACGCTATCTCTCAGCGCAGCAATGATCAGTTCCTCGGTGCGTATCGAGTGTTCACGTGTGATCAATACTGGAGCACCGTTCACCAGGACTCTGATGGTGCGAGGCGCCATTGCGGGGTGATTCTTCGGTGCTTTGCCGCGACGATTGCGGCCTTTGAGAACCTCCCTGGCCCGGTTCCAGCACGACACGCAGATATCGCCTGCGACCAGGCGCAATCCACCTCGATGGCATCGAGCACACAGGCCTGACCCCCAAAGAGACGAAACGTCGAATGCGACTTCATCAGCGTGTGTGGCACCGACGAGGCATGATTTGCACTGTGCAAGGCGGTCGGGTGGGTTCTTGCCATTGGCCTCCAGCCACATTTGCGAACAGGTCTCTACTTGCAGCCTGGCTTGTCGTCGTGTGCAGGAAAACATCACCCGATCAGGCAGTTCCGGATAGCTGAAGTACTCGATACCGTCGAATTGCATCACGACCGCCCTTGAGTGAGTGGGTTTTCATTTAGTGTAAGGGCGACTCAAAACCTTTTCCATATATAAATTCTCCATTGATCAAAAAAGATGCATTGGTGTAACTGATACGGTGTTTTCTGCTTCGCGGTTGTGCTCTGCAGTTACTACTGGTTACCGATCAGTTTCCTTCTCGGTTACCACTGGCGGTACTGCCTGTCGCTCTTTATATTCCTATCCTTTAACCTGAAATAAGTAGTAGTAGAGGGGCTGGGTAACTGCGATGACCCGATGACCAGGTTTCATGTGAACTGTACAGATGAATAACATTCACCCTTGCAGGAGGGTTGTCCTTTCACTGGCTATGGTTCTCTGGTTACCGGTTGCCTTGCTGCCCGTATCATTCATTTGGCCCAATGAAACCGGGCGTTTTGAGGCGGTTATGCACGGTAACCGGCGTTCTGATAAATACTCTAAATTTTTGTTTTACAACGATTTTATTGGTTACCTTGATTTTCTCTGCGATGTCGGTTGAGAAAATAATTGCCCTCCGCCAACTGGCTCGGTAAGCCGGTAAACCAGGCCGATAGACATTTTTTGCCATCAGTTACTTCACGCACGCAGGCGGTAACCGCGCTGTTCATTTGCCTGGATAATCGTTCGGCGAGGAAAAGCCCTGAATCTCGTTAATTTGGCGGGGTAGATTTTTGTCGCAATAAGTGAGGAAAAAATGTAAAAAACATTTCTATTAAGTGCTTGATCATATTTGATCAATAATCAATAATGGCTCAATCGAATCACCTCGGCACCGTCCGCTGCTTCCAGATCAAAAAAATTAACAAAATCTGAATACGACAAGGATCATCGTAATGAGCGCAATCATCGCCACCGCACAATCAAAGCCTGTCAATTGCCCACGCATAGCGCTTGTCACCAGTCGAGCGCTTGGCGAAATGCTGGATGATTACAACGAGACCTACACCTTTGTGCGCATGAGTGGTGCGGTTGAACACCGTTCATGGGACGGGGCGTTATTGGCCATCAGCATCAACGGCAAGCATTACGTTGATCGTTTGAGCACACCGTCGCCGTCGCCGGTAAAACTGGTGCAGTGACCGCCGGTCCAGTTATTCAGGAGTGCCCACGGGATTTTCATGTCGTTGGTGCGCTGCTTTTTTGAAATAACCTCTTTCGTTCCCGGGCCGACCTCAGACGAGGCAAGGACGGAGTCATGTCTGCAGCAGTATGGGTTCGGCTGGCGTCAGCCGAACGCCATTTGACGGGCGAGGGAGTGCAATGGGTGATGCGGGCACCCTGGTCGGCACGCAATGAGCGAAAAGCGTCGTTCGAGTTATTGGCGTGACGACATCATCGTCATCAATCGACCCTCCCATCTATCGCTGGATCGAGCTGTATTCAGAGACGCTGCATGGCGTCACGACCGTGTCCGGACCGGAGCGCAATCATGTCTGAACGCCCATTGTGCTATCCGCGCAAACGCTTCACTTGTGCCGCCACTGCCGATGCTGCCGCACAGGCCATCTACCGGCGCACTCTGACCTGCCTGATCCCGAAGCGCTGCAGATTGTGCGGTGGCTATCACCTGAACTGAGAGCCCGTGAGCCGTCGTTGTCTGCACGCCGCCCGAATCCATGGTGCAGTCCGCATCAGTCCGCGCTACGGCGCACATACCGAGGCAACATCCGCATGAACTCACCTGCCACAAATACCAAAATCTGGGTAGCGATCGGCGACAGTATCTTGTCTGGCGTGCCGCAAGGCACTGCAGCACAGATGGCGCTGAATCTGGTCGGCGCTGAACGCAATGTAATTTTCAAGAGCATCGCGTCACCCGCGGCGGCACTCGGCATTACCGATAACAGCGGTTTCAATAGCGTCAACACGACCGCTACGCTTAACCAGATTGCCGGCTACTACGCTGCGGTTGACGGCATTCTGGTGCAGGCAGGCACCAACGATTTCAGTCGTAACGTCCTGTGGGAAGATATGGTTGCTTCGTTGCGTCGAATTCTGAGCTGGGCCAAAGCACTGAACAAAAAAGTCCTGGTGCTCGACCCGATCTGGCGTGCGGACGAAAGCGTCAAGAACGGTGTCAATTATGAGCTGAACGTCTATCGCTTCTTCATGGCGACGGTCGTTGCCGAATACCCGGGCGTGGCGGTCTTCGCGCACCGTGAAAACACGCCGATGGGCACCAATGCCGGTGCGGCGAACTACGATGCCAGTGAAGTTGCGACTGGCAAACAGTTGCACCCCAATGCTGCCGGGCATCGGCTTTTGGCCGATTGGATCAAGGCAGAGGCGGCAACGGCAGGTTTCTTCTAGTCAGACAGCCAGGTCGTAGCCCGTCCGCGGTCGGGTTGCCAGACGGGGAGGGCGCGAACAAGTCGCCCACCCCGTTTGCACTAGATCGGCGAGCCGTCCTCAGACGCCTTGCTATCGTCCAGAATCGGCGCCAGAGCGATGCTGACGACTTTTGAGGCGTGGCCGTTGAACTTGTAGGTTTTGTCGATGCGTTCAGCGCCTTTGAGGCGCAACAATTGTCCGCGCAAGTCAGTGATGGCCGGCATCCTGGCGATCAGTTCCTTCAGGTTGGATACCCCGGTGCCGAACATCAGTCGACTGCCAATTGGATCCACAATGATGCCGTGGCGGCGTAGCGTTTGCTCCGCCAGATCCTGGGCAACGGTGTTCAATCGGTAGGCGGCCGTCGATTCGCGTATCAAGTCAAATACCGATTGGTCGCCGACCGTGCCGGGCATGCGTATCTTGGCGCCGAGCAGCGCCTCAAGGGCTTTGGTGCTGTCGTCCTGGTCCTGGTCTTCGGTGTGTTCTTGCCAGTTGTAGCGCTCGATCATGCTTAACGCTTCGGATTCATCCGGCACATGGCTTTTCTGCAGGCACCAGCATCCTGCCAGCAGCGTGCCGAACTGATCACCATCGCGCTGAGTACCAAAGTGCACTGCCGCCGTCTTGCGGAACACCTCGATGCTTTTCAGAATGACCGGCATCAACGTGAGTGCGCGGGCCAGGAGGCGGCTGGAAATACTGTCGTCTCTGTCGATCGCGTTCAGCTCGCTCTCCAGTCTGGTCCAGTTGTCGGTGCCGGCGTCCGTCGAAGATTTGATTACCAGTTTTGTCAGTCGGTCGATATCGGCTTTGGTCGGCAGGTTGACGTTGATCGAAGCCATGCAGAACATCGAGCGAATTTGGAAGTGCTGACCGGTGCCGCTGATCGTTCCTTTCAAGGTTTTGGCCTGAGACTCCGACGACGTCTGGCGGATCAGGGACAGGACACTTTCCAAGCGTTGTTTCTCGCGCTCGTTGTTGCTTTCCGCCTCGTCTATCAGCACAGGCAAAGCATCTGCCTTGAGTTCCTGACGAATCCCCGCTTCGGTCGAGTTGCCCTGCGCGTAGATATTGATGCCGGCGGTCAGGCCGGCACAGAACATCTTCTGTACGGTCGATTTACCGGAGCCGGCGGGACCGGTCAGCCAGATGTGCGGACGCCAGCCGATGGCGCCACAAATCGGTGCCAGCATGACCCAACCGGCCATGAGCGCCGCACTGCCAGGCATCGACCAGCGCACCAGCTCGGCGACAGAGACCAAGTGGGCACCCTCGGTGTCGGTCATCGGCACAGCGGCCGGGTCGGGCAATTCGCGGGACATCGGATACACATAGGCTGAAGGAATGTCGACCAGGCGCGTGGCGACACCATCAACAGTCAGATAAGCGCCATGATGAAAGACCGTTCGTCCCTTATCGTTCCAGGCGCCGCGTCCGCGGATCTTGGAGGGGTCGTAAATTCCGCGACTGCCTGCGGTCTGGAAGATCCACTCCAGCGCTTTCGTCTCATTGATGCCCTTGTCGCTGGGGAAGGAGCGCTCCCACCAGTGGGCGGGGGCCATCATGATCATCCATTTCTTCGACATTTCCTTCCATGTACAGGTAACAACCTGGCGCTTGTGGTGGTGGAAGAAAAAGTAATCATCATGGTCAAAACCCAGAATCGTGAAGTGTCCATTGGCGCTCAGCGGGTCAACGTCTTCGGGCTTGTGCGGTTTTTTTGCAAGCTTGCCGGAGGGCGGTAACTGAGCCGCGACCAATGCCGCTTCGATGAGGGCCGCCACTGCTGCATTGCCATCGCGTGCCGCAAGATCATTGAAGTCGGTAGGGCCCGACCACTTGCCTTCGAGATCCTGGGATCCTTCGGCATGAGCGAAGGGGGGCACGACCACCAGGCCGTCAACCTCATTGGCAGCTTCGCGCGCAAAGTGCACGCCTGGGTTGTTGATCGTTGCGGTGACCGTCCACTGATCATTATCGGCGGCGTACAGGATGATTGCATCGGGGTGATTTTCGCGGATGCTTTCACCCACGGGTAGCAAGTTGCTGGTGTCGAAGGTGACGAGTACCCGATGATGAGTCGCTTCATGCAGAGTTGCGCCCGTCGCGTAGCCTTCACAAAGAATAAAAACCGGACGGCCATCGAACATCTGCGTGCTGCCGATGCTGTGGAACAGGCCGCGTTTGGCGCCGTCCTTCAAGTAATCCTTGTCGCGCGCGCTGTCGCCTTTGCCCAGCATCTTGTCGGGGAAAATGCCTTGCAAGCTGTGTACGGTTTTTGTCAGATCGCACAATGGTACATACAACGCGTTGCTGGTCAGCGTGCGCACCTCGCCGGTTTCCTTGTTGATGAACTCCCAGGGACCTACGCGCAAGCCATGGGCGCTGACGCGCTTGCGCACAAGGTAGGGATGCGCGTCGCTGGCAGCCGGGGCGGCGCTCCAGAGCGCTCTGGCGCGCACCGCAGCGTCGGCCTGTCGCTTGTCTGCAAGGGTGGATTGTTCGAGCTTTCGTCGAGCCCAGTCAGCGCGTTGTGCTTGCAGTTCATGCGCGGACATCGGTGTCGTTTCGCGTTGAGCCTTCCAGACGAAACTGTGCCTGCCATAGCGTTTCATGCAGCCGAAGGCCCCCGCGGGTCTCGAATCCATGTGGATTTTCGCCCAGCCGTTGATTGAGCCTTTGCGGTCGCCAGTGACATGAAAGCGTTCAAGGGTGCCGTCGAGTTTCAACGGTTGCGAAGGTTCAATACCCTGTTCGCGCATTGCGCTCATCAGCTCGTCAATAACGGCATTAGTGCTCATTGCCGCCGCCCTGTTGTTTTGTTCATGCATTCCATTCGAGACCGACCTGCTGTGAGAAAGTTGGCAGGCAGCCGCAGGCGCGAGCCGTCAGAGGCCGGAAACAACCGGCCCTCGGGCCTCATGCGCAAATGGCGGCACCGCCGAGTTTTAATACTGTCCTGGTGGTGAAAAACCAGGACACAGAACCGGGTCGATATCAGTCGACCCATTGATGGACGATCAGCCTGAATCCATTGGATTGCGGCTCATCTCTATGCCTCACCGACAGGTGCGGGAAGGGCGGCTTTATTCTTGCGAATATCAGTTCTCAACTGACGTTCGTAGGCTGCACGCATCACGACTGCGTGACGCAGGTCGTGTTCAGAGAACGCCGCCGCCACCGCCGCGATACGCTCATCTTCGGCAGTGATTGCGCGCGGCGCGGTGCCGTCATGTTTTGCCCGTTCAGCCAACTCGGCGCTATAAACCTTGAGAATTAAAGTTTTCATGACTGCTCTCCCTCGTCGTATTTCTAACTGCCTGGTTTCTGTGTTCGCTCTGCTTCGGCAGCTTTCGCTGTTTGTTCCGCGTTCTTCACGATGGCTTCCAGATCGCAAACGTTCTGGATGGTTTTTGGCAGTGACTTACGCCAGCGATCCGGGGTTGCCCGTGCAACCTTTGATTCACGACAGAGGTCGGTCAAAGTCAACCCGACGGCGTGTGCCCGACGCTCCATATCGTCCAGATAGCGGTAGAACACCTCCTGGAAGTTTTTAGGGGCAGGTCGTTTATCGGCCATGTCATTACCTCGTTTTCAGTGAGACCAGCATATATTATTTGATCAATGCTTAAAAACACTAATTGATCTTTTTTGAGTATCAAAAATCACTTTCGATTTTTTTGTACGGCCCGAATTTGATGACCGTGGGTGCGGGTTCATCGTGATTATTGGCGCATTGCGATGAGCGCAGGCGATCGAAAAGACACATCCGGGCGCGCATAAGTAAACGAATCACTCGTTCCGAAACCCGAATGGCGCGACGAAGGGTAGAGCAAGCCGCGGGGCAGCGTGACCAGTTTATGCTGTACATGGCGCAACACGACGCAACCTGCGCGCAGGGAAAAACCTGCCTTATCAGACAGTGATCTTGAGGCAATGTTTGCGATCGACGACTGAGGCGAATGCGATCCAGAGGTGACAACAGGCTCTACGACAGGCGTTTCGCACGATGCACGGCTATCCGTCGCATGCCGATTTGAGCCTGCATACCGTTACCAAATAATCATTTATAATCAATCAATCTGCTATGGCATCGCTATGGGAATGTTTTTATTGGACGACTCTGCTTGGGGCCTTGAGTGCAGTGGCCCCTCAAAGCGACTGATCACGGTTGTTCGCACCCCATCATGCTCCGAGGTCGGGATTGCCAGGGTGGCCAGTCGACAAGTGCGTGGCCGGATGCCAGGTTTGCTGCCAAAATGGTTGATCGAGGACGCTGGCCGGTGGTGCAACGACACTATCGTCGCGAATACTGCTGAATCCACTCGGCACCGGTTTCGTAAAACACAATCATCATTCTTGAAACATGGCGTCAATATCGGCCGTTTCGAACGCTATTCAGGTCATAAGAGAGACCTCCTTCGATGAACTTGTCGAATAGGTCGATATTTTTCATGCGTTAAAAGACGGGGGCATCGGCCGTTGATTTCTCTGGTGTAGTTGAAGCTGAAATGGACCTGCAAGAAACGACCACAGCATTTACAGAAATTGCCTGCGCATCATCTGTAAGAAAATCTGCCCTGAAAATCATAGGTTGGCGAAATCTGCTGCTGCGGTTTTCACAACCGCTGATAAGGGTCTGCAGGAAATATCCGACAAGTTAATTCCTGTGGAGGAGACGCTGCAGGCCGAAAACAGTAGGCCGATTCGAGTCGAACGGGCTGAACAGCACGATTCGCAATTCAACGGGGTCGCTGAGATTGATCAGACTTTGGATGGCGAGACTCTTGAAAGAGCCGAAACCCTGGACCTTGTCGTCGTGCCGCAAGACTACGACGTCTTTTTAACCTGAACAGGCAAGCCGTGCATCCTTGCGGCGTGCTGGAGCAAACCATGAGTAAACACGCTGTCATCGCTGCTATTTCCACCCGCACCGGGGAGTCACAGGAAACCATCAATCGCTTCCTGGATGCCTGGGCCGACGAGATCATCGAGCGTTTGCGGCTGGATGGCGAAACCCTGCTGCCGCGCCTGGGGAAACTTAAAATGGTCGATTTGAATGGCCATCCGAAAGGCGCCAACTGGCGCTTCAAGATTGATAGCGATCCTTATGCAGCAGGCGTGGCCTTTTCGGCAGAAAAGTCCTTGCGCGATTCTCTGAAGGAATAATCAGGTGAAAGGCTCTGAACCCGGTCAATCCGTCAGATGCGGGCGCCAGCGCGCAGAGCGCCCTTCGTCAGATTCTACAACCAGGATCGCAAGTTCGGCGTGACAGCAAACTGGGTGAAAGGCACCGGATGACCCGGTGTCCACCGAGTTGGAAGTGGTCATGTCGATTGAAAATATCGCGCAAGCCGTGGAGCTTCGCCAGTGGGAGTTCAACAACCGTTCGCGGCCCGCAGTGGTGCGTTACGCTCCAGGCGACAGAGGTTATGGGCCCGAGCAGTGCACCGTCGCTGATTGCGAAGGAACGCTGCCGCCGAAGCGCCGGGAGTGGGGGTATGAAATCTGTATCGGCTGCCAAACCGAAACCGAACGCCGGGCCAGGCAGTTCGCGCCTCAGTGACCCTGTGACTTGATCCAGCGGTATTTCCCCCGGTCCCGAATGGCACACACTCCGTATAGTGCGACCATGTCATCAGCAAATGCGTACAGTTGGCCCATCGTTGCTTCCGTGCGCGGCGGTGGTGTTGGTACAGGATCACACACCAGCGCTGCGGCAGGGTCGATGCTGGCCTTGTCGTCACTGACACTGACCGGGTAGGTGCTGCCACATCCGCCCAACAGCAGCGCGACGACAATCATCAGTGACTTCATGGGGGGCCGCTCTCCAATAGCTTGAGGTTAACGGCGTCGACATGCTGAATCAGCAGGGCGGCGCCACTGTCCGGCAACTTGCAATCGGTGTAGACGGTGCGCTGTATTTCCCGCTGTACTTCTTTGTTGATCGTGGTATTCACGATCGTCATCGCGCGCAGCTCTTTCAAGAACACACCCGTCGCCTCGTCCCCACGCCGGCGTGATTCCTTCAGGGCTTCCTTCTGTGCGGTGGAGGCCTCGGCGAACGCTTCCAGTAGCTTTTTCTGGTCGTCGGCGTAGCGTGCGTTGGCCACCTCATACCCGGCGTACATTCCCGCGGCTCCTGCTGATCCGAGTGCCAGAATGGCTGCCAGACACAGCCAGGGCAGAATGGCTTTGCTTGTCGCACTCGACGTCGTGCCGAGTGCAAGATCAGTGAGTGCGCTCATAGCTAATCCTCACGCGAACAGGCGGGAAGGTGGCGGCCTCGTCACGTCCGACCAGGTTGTTTTGAAACCTGATACGGGTGACGTAGGTGTAGTCACCGGGAGGTAACGGGGGGACTACGAATCCATAGAGCGTGTCGTGGCAGCCGGTGGCCGACTCACTCAGCGTGATGGGCAACGGAAACACTAGGCCGCGCGCGTCGCGTAGCGCAGGGAATTGTTCGATGGTCACCGCCTTGTCGGCACAGAGCCGCCATCTCATGCCGGCGATTTCACCCACCTGAAACCGCTCCACTGGATAGCCGGCAGCGCTGATCAAACCATAGTTTTTTATGGTAATCGGGTTGCCGCCCACGAACAGCAACCACCCCAGAAAAATCAGCGAAATGAACAGCGCGGCCAGGTAAGTGCTGACGAACAGGAATGCCCTGTCGCGGAACAACGCGGGGGCGGTCATTTGATGATCACCTTGGCAAGGATGGCGAAAATCACCGAAGAACCCACCGCCGTGGCGAGTCCATAGGCGATCAGTTTGACGGGCGCGAACTCGGCGCGGGACACCAGGTCTTCAACGGTTTTCTGCATGGCTTTGACCTGCTCCTGCAAACGAATGACGTTACCGTCGGCGTGTTGGACAGCTATCTCGAGTTCTCGGAACTCATCACGATCAACAGTGTTCATTGCGCATCGCCCTGAAAGTAGGGTTCATATTTTTGGCGGCGCACGTTCAGAATGTTGCTGACGTACTCGCGATTGATCTGGAAAAACGATTGTCCGTAACCCTTGGCCGGTGTTTTGCTTTTCAGGCTGGTTCGTTCGACATGGCCCCACCATCTGGACGGATCGCAGCCTCGGGTGTTGGCGCAAAGGCGCCGATCCTGCAACACACCGGCAGGGCCGCCGTTGTAGGCCGCCAGGGTGAAAGACAGGCGATCGCGCTTGCTGGCGGTATCACGTTGGCGCAAGTACAGGGCGCGATCCATTTCTACGATGGCGGCCAGTTGGTAATGTGCGTCGTAGCGCTTTTGCCAGCTCCACCCGTGCAGGCTTTTATGGGTGGCGGCCAACTCACTGATGGTATCGAAGCGAATGCTGCCGTCGGCGCGATAGGCCCTGGTGAATTGGCCGAAGCCGATACCGTTTTCGCGGGGTGTTTTCAGTTCGGCGCGTGGATTCCAGCATCGGGAGTGAGTCTGGGTGATACACGATTCCTGTTCGATCTGCGCTGCCAGAAAGGACGGCATGGGAGCGTCCGGCCAGATAGTTTGCTGGGTACTGACCAGTGCCGGCAGATAGCGCAGAGCGTTCGCGGGAATGCCATCAGCCATCACGCACGGCACCATCAGTGCGAGAAGACAGAGCGCCGATCGGTGCATCAGGCCTTCGCCCACATGACCAGCGCCATGAT
Organism: Pseudomonas sp. Q1; assembly: GCF_009935975.1. Lineage (NCBI taxonomy): Bacteria > Pseudomonadati > Pseudomonadota > Gammaproteobacteria > Pseudomonadales > Pseudomonadaceae > Pseudomonas > Pseudomonas sp. Q1. The sequence goes on from NZ_QODI01000007.1 coordinate 76,323, forward strand.
CACGACGGCGACAAACAGCACCAGCGCCGCAGCCAGAAGGCCTGCGGCGGTATTGCCCTGGCCGGTCTGCTCGACCAGCGTCGATAGGTGAATCTGCGGAAACACCACCCGACTGACGATGATCGCCAACCCGGCCAGCACAGGTGCGAACACCAGCCACTGGATCAAGGTTTGCAGCATCGCCGTGTCAATTAAAAAAAGGGTCAGCAGGGAGGGGAGAATCAGCAACCAGGCTGATTGATCAAGCAGGGCTTTGAGGCGTTTGAATTTGGGCATTGGACATCAACCTTTGGGATAACCGCAGGTTGATGTCACGACGTCTGCCTAGCTGTTCAGCCATTCGGGGGCTACCGGACGGGCGGCGATTTGCGGGAAGTCCTTGGCTTCGGTCCAGCCTCTGAGAGCCTGGCGGTAGGCCTGCAACGCGCTGTATTGCTCGGCGGTCAATGACGTTTTGGTTCCGGCCTCGATCTCGTCGCGGTGACGCGAGACCCGGCCATCGGTTACCGACAATTCGCCGTCGCGCCAGACGCGCTCGCATATGGCCAGGGTTTCGGCGGACGCCGGGGCAGGATCGGCAAGCTCCGGCAGACCTTTCTTGCCTGCAATGATGCGTTTGCCTTCGGATTGACCCGAGAGCAGGTCCAGATGACGTTGTTCGCTGATTTCGACGGCGTCTTCAGGGATGTTTTCGCCGTGGATTTCATGGCTGTAGAAGCCGCCGGTAGAAGCTGAATAGAACATTTTAGTGACTTCCTTAATATCCAACAGCGTAGTAGTCAAAGCCGGCAGAAATAGGCGATCCGTTGTAGCTCATCATCACCCCAGCCTGCGCGTTGTTTCGTAATGTCGTGGTGCCGGCGACGAGCGGGTATTGCGGAGCGACCCAGCGGCCACAAACCATGAAGCCGAGCAATGCGTTCGGGAATGCCGCAGTGAATGCAATTGTCGCATTGCCGTTTGCATCCGTTTGGCCATATCCCCACTGAATAATCGTGCCGTAGGGCAGCTTCTGGAAGCCGTTTGCACCCATTGAGCGGGCAAACCCGGCCAGATCAGCTTTCTGCGCCCCCAACGCCGCGACAAAAGCGGTCGTTGCCACTTGGGCGTTGTTGGTACCGGCACCCGCTGTTGGCGCAGTTGGAACCCCCGACATATTCGGCGAGTACAGTGGGGCGTAGTTGGCACCCACCCAGTTCTCCAGGGCAACGTTGCCCAGGTCGGTACTGTCTACGGTGGCTTTGAGTTTGGAGGCCGGGCTCCAGCCGAGCTTGACCAGATTACCGAGCTGGCCGACGCCTGTACCTTGCTGCACTGGTGTATACCCCAGCGCGGGCTGCTTGCTCGCCAGACCGTTGTTCACGTTCGTGACGAAGTTTGGATCATTGCCGATAGCGGCGGCCAACTCGGCCAGCGTATTCAGGCTGGCAGGCGCGGACGCCACCAGTGCGGAAATCGCTGACTGAACGAAGGCAGCGTTGGCGATCTGCCCGGTATTGGCGCCAAACGCTGCAGTCGGGGCCGTCGGAGCCCCGGTCAGTGCCGGGCTGGACAGGTCCGCTTTCTGCGCCCCCATGGCCGCCACGAAAGCGGTGGTCGCCAATTGCGCGGAATTGGTGCCCGCCGCCGCAGTAGGCGCAGTGGGTACACCTGTCAGATCGGTGCTGACAAAGTCCGTTTGCTGCAGGGTGATATTGGAACCGTCGCAGTAGATGTTCGAGGACATCCCGGACGACAGGATAACGCCGCTGCCCGCGGCGGTTTTCAGGGTGACGGTGAACGCTCCCGTCGAATTGTTGATGACTTGCCAGCGTCCGGACAGGTTTGGAAAAACCACGGCCTTGTTGGCGGCCACGGCACCGGTCAGCTTGATGACGGCCGGGCCGTATTGAGCCTGTGTCAGGGTAGTGGTTGCGGCGCCGGATATGTCCACCAGCACCGTGCCGTCGACAGCGGTTTGTACAAATGCGGTGTTGGCCAGCCGGGTGGTGTTGTCGCCTGCCGCTTGCGTCGGGGCTGTCGGCGAACCGGTGAAGGACGGCGAGTTCAGCAACGCGAAACCGGTGGGCACATAACTGCCGGACTCCAGCGCATCCAGGTGTTGCTTGAGGTACGCGGTGCGGTTGGCCAGGGATAGCAGCGGGGCGTTCGATTTCGCGCCCACGCCACCGTCAACGGAGTCGACGATTTCCAGTTGATAGACGCCAGCGTCATAGTTTGGCGATTCTGGTTGGTTAGCCATTAATCAAGAACCTCAAAAGGAAATGATCCAGGACCCGGTAAACGACAGGTCGGATGCTTTGGGAATCGCGGTCGTGCGGGTCTTGCGTGCGTACAGCACATTGCCGCCGGTAAAAAGCCCGAACTCTCCGATCGACACGCCGTTGTTTTCGGAGGTGCCCAGCGAGAACTGGAAGGAGACCTGATTGGCCTGTGGATAGGTGATGCCGTCTAGTGCCTTCAGGTACTGCCCGGTCAGCGCGATGTTGCCGGGCGCAGGCGCGACAGTGCTGGTGCCGAAGCCGATTTTGGTCACGCTCTGATTGGCGACGGAGCCGCCCAGCAGTTGCGCATGAATCTGTTTCGATCCATCGACGATCAGGTTGCGTTCCTTGATCACGTCGATCAATTCGCTGCCACGGTAGACGTGCAGCAGAAACAGGCCGCTTGGGGCTTTTTCGTAGTAGTCGTTAAGAGTAGTGCCGGACATTCGCCATGCTCCAGGATGAATACCCCAAGCATGGCGTCACGACATGGAGAGCGCGCCGTTTGTCCCGCCTGCGTAGGTGATGGCGCCGTTTCGTTTGCGAATACTGTTGTACTTGTAATCGTATGCAACGGTTCCGGATAACGCTTCGCCGGGCGGATTCAGGCTGTCGTTGGTGGTACCGATGGCGGCTAGCAACACCGGTTCGATTTCCGAAGGCGCAGTGAGCGTATCCGCCAGGACCGGAGTAGCCACCAGCGGCATAGCGCCATCCACCGGAGGCGTGAACGTGTCGGCAATCGCACTGGATTGCAGCGACAAGGCGCGCAGGTGAGTACCGGCCGATCGCAAGCGATTAACAATGCCAGTGACGATCGCGGAGAAGGCTGTCGGGTCTGTTCCGCCCAGCAGATCGTAGCCCAGCTGCACATCAAACAACCCGTACAACTGCGAGGACATCGGTTGGTAGTGATAAGCGCTGTTACGGGTGATGGCGCCGTTGTATTTGGGAAATGAGGGGCCGTAGAGAATGACGTCGGTAACTTTCGTTGCTTGTCCGGTGTAGTAACTGATCGCACGCTCAATGGCGACGTTGTTGGCCCGTGGGCGCACCGTCTCGGCAATGATGCGCGCGCCGTAGCTGGGGTCCGGTTCGCTCTGCAAGCGTGGAACGCCGTAGTAACTGCCTAGCTCGTCGATCCAGTCGCCGGACGCGGTGGGAATGCTCATCTGGTTGATGGCTTCCGGGATTTGCGCCTTGGCGGCCTTGAGCTCGGTGCCCACCGCTTCCATGTAGGCCCAGACCAGGCTGGTGTAGGCGTACAGATGATCGCCATTGGACTGGGTGATGTCGCCCGTGCCATCCATCAATACCCGCGCCGACAACTCCAGGTTGGCGCTGTTGTCGGCGTACAGGACTTGATAGCCGCGACGCGAGGAAATCTGGTCGATCAGTTGCGCCAGCGTCACGGTGGTCAGGTCGATCGAAAAACCTCGGCCAATCCCGCCAGTCACGGTAGTGCTGAGCACACCTTCCGATACCTTCCAAGTCATGCCCCCGCCGTAGCTGATCCGCAAGGCCAGGAATTGTTCGGGATCGGGGTCGAATACCCGGTGCAGCAGGGAAAGAAGTTTCTGCGTCAGTTTCATGTAATGTCCAAGGCCCCAGGCATGATTTTCTGGCTCTTCGACGCGACGATGTTGGCGGTCGGGCTGGTCAGTGCAAAGTCATACACACCGTCCAGACTTTTCACGATGCGGATGATCTCCGCCGACAGCACGTCCTCGCCAATCCCCAGACCCAGTAGATAGCTGTTGATTGCACTGATGGCTGCCGTCACCAGCGTCGGCTCGTCATACCCCGACTGCACCGACAGATTGCCTGTGACGTCAACCAACAGTTCGGTGGCGGCGTAAACATGGGCGGGAATGCCGGCGGCCTTGTAGCCCGGGATCGGATTGCCGTTGATGTCATAGTCGCCATCGATGATTTTCTGTGCGATCGCCACCAGGGCGGCGGAGGTACTGCCGGTGCCGTTATGCACGTAGCAATTGACCAGGGCGATGGGCTCGTTCGGGTCCAGCAAATACGGTTCAACCACAGCGGCACTGGCGACATGCTCGATGATATTGCCGGCCTTGTCCTTGCGGTTGGCGGTGGTCAGCCCATAGGTAATGGCCGCTACGGTTGAGCGGGCGATCGAATTGATGTAACTGGCGAAGCGTAATTTGCGCTCATCAGGCGTTTCGGCGTCAGCCCCCGACGAAAACGCCGACAAGTTGCTCGCACTGACAAAGTTGACGGGCGAGGGGGTCAAGGTGAATGCCTGGTTTTTCGGAATGTTCCCGATAACACCACCGTTATCAGCCGCGACGGTCACATCGACAAAGGATGCGCCGGCCTCGATGACCACATCGGCCAATGCCGAGTAGGTGGTGGCCAGTCCGGTGCCGGAAAAGGTCGTGCCTGCTGCAATCAGTTCATCAGCCCCCGGGGTCACTTGCACGCGGATCGGCCCCGAAGCGCTGATTTGCGGCAACGCGTCGAAGTTGAACGTCGCATAGGTGGCGACCGGAATGGCCTCCTTGATACCGATGAACATTTGTTGGTAAAGCTCATCGATCTCGGCGGCAGGCGCTTCGACGAGGGTCCGAGCGACCGACCCCACGTTGTAGTCAGTGATGCGGTGGGTGCTGGCGCGCATCCAGTTGAGCATCGACGCGGTGATGGAAACAAAATCCTTGATCTGGAACATTTACACGCTCGCTTGGGCAATGATGGGGTTGCCGGTGATCGGCGTGACATCGACCGTCACCGCCAGGACGTCGCCGTTGCTGGAAGGGGTGATCGAGTTGATGCGTTTTAGGCGGGTTTCCTGTGCAAGGGCGTCCTGCACGTCCATTCGGCCAATCAGGATGGCGACGGCGGCATTCTTGTTGCCGCGGCGCCGTTGAATCTTGCAGCCATAAGCGGGGTGATACATCAGCTCGCCCGGGTCGGTCATCACTCGATGTATCAAGGCCTGCTTGAGGTTGTCGCGACCGGATACCAGGTTGAGGTCGCCCGTGGCCGGGTTGACGCTCAAGCGTCGATTGAGCAACTGGCAGTCGGTCAGCAGCACATCGTCAGCTGACGTGCCGGACGGCTGCGCCTGGACAACGGTCGTCGGAATCCTGATCTGCCTTCCGCCCAGCAGCACACGATCGCTGGCCAGCAGAGGGTCGTCCGTGACAAAGGGTGCAATCAGGTTGTTGAACCAGGCCAGTTGCGCCCAGGCATTGGCATCACCCATTTCGCGATAGGCGATCAGTTGCAACGAATCGCCGTAGCGGGTCGGCGCAAAGCGAAACCCGGAATACTGCTTGGTGAAGTCGCTCATGTGTTCACCACCAGGCCCGTGTTGACGATGGCGAGGTTGCTGTTGATGACATCGGTCGGCAGGTTGGTCGTGATAAGGTCGGTATTGGCCAGCACCTTCAGGCTGTTGCTTGCGCCCTGGGAAACGCTGACGGGCAGATTCGGTTGTTTGGCAACCGCCGCGAAGGTGTTGCTGGTAGCGCCGGAGTAAGCTGATACCGAGCGACCACCGGCGGTGGAGGAACAATTGGACGCGCCATACAAGTCGTCGTAATCCTCGTAGCTCATGACGACCCTGGAGTTTTTCAACAGGCAGAACAGGTTGGTAAATTCGCGGGTCACGCCCATGATCGCCGCCTTGGCAATGTTGGGGATGGTTTTGATCAAAGCCACCGAGCGAAAAATGTTGGTGAGCGCCGAGGTCACCAGGGTCGCGATGCTGCCAATCTGGCGGATGATCCCGATACCCGCCTTGTACATATCAATGCCGGCGTTGACCATTTTTTTGATAGCGGTGTAGATCGCCATGGTCTTTTCCACCAGTTTCTTTATCGGCGCAACAATGGTTGTGTCGATCCATCTGTACACGTCCTTGATCTTTGCGGTAATGGCATTGATCGACGCAGTAAAGCTGTCAATCCACGAGGTAATCGTGCCAAACAGGCTCTCATCGGTTGGCTGCAGATCCTTGCCCCGCAGATCATGCGACAACATGACGAAGCCGAATCGATACTGAGCCAGCAACGGTCGGCTTCTGCTGCGTTTGAGTTCGAACACGCGCGGGGCGATCACGCGCGAATAGCTGTTCAGGCTATCCACCAGGATCAGTTTGACCAGTGCCGGATCATCGCCTTTGGCAACCGCAGCAGCCCGACGCGCATGCCAGTCGGAATAGACGAAGGTCTTGAGGTTGAGCAGGCGCTCGGTTCCGCCGGTGTCGCCTTGGGCGGCGCGCCAGCCGAGGGTCCCGGAAAAGGATCCCTCCTCAATGCCTTCGCCGAAACTGTCCGCCCAGGCGCCGCCCAGGGTCTGATTGACCGAGAGACGGCTGGGGAAGCCGACGGAAAGTTCCTCCGGCCGGATCAGCAGAGTCAGTTCTTCGGATGTACCGGCTGACTCATCATCCATCACAAACGTAATGGGGCAGTCGGCAGCTTTTTGTGACGCGGGCGAGTTCAGGTCCATGACGCCATGATGTCGTCACGACAGAAATTACATCTGCTGCGGTGGCGGGTTATTTCCGTTGTTCGGGTTGGTGTGGCCGTTGTAGATGACACGGTCGGCCGCCATGCTGCGGACCTTGTCGGTGATGTCCAGATCGGCCTTGATGTTTTTGTTGACCTTCACATCGCCGGTGAACGTGGTCAGTGGCGATTCAATGGTGGTCCCACCCGGAAACTTGAGCACGGCCGCTCCCGAAGCACTGGTCACCGTCAGGTTTCCCGCCGGGTCGATGTTGATGGTTGCCTTGACCGCGCCCGCATTCGCGACCACCAGTTGCACATGGGGGGCGGAGGCGGTGTTGTTGTTGATACTCCATTTTTTGTCGAAGTCCTTGCCGGTCAAGTCCTCGTGCGCGGGGCTTGCTCCCATGCGCAGGTAGGTGCCGCTGGGGTGATACCACTCTGCGTTCCCGGCGCCATCGATCGTGTGATAAAAATCGGAGGCATGTCGATCGATCTTGCGGTTACCTTCCGGGAAGGTCATCTGGCAAATCTGCGGGAACAAGAACCCGGTGATGTAGGGCGAACCTTCGCACCAGTCAATAATGGCGATGATGTCCCGGGCCGTTTTCTGACTGCTGTTCCAGTGGTTTCCGTCTGGTGCCGGGGCGGGCACCGGCAGGTCATTCAACCCGGTGTTGGTGCTGGCCGAGCCGGACATGATCTGCACGCCGGCCCAGCGTGAGCCATCGTTGAGCACAATCACATCACAGGAATGATCTTGCGGATGGATGGCCACGACACGTGCGCGCCTGGAGGTCGAACTCATTGAATCATCTCCGCGAGATACGGCGAATCAACGCCGCCCGCCAGTTTTATCCGGTTGGAAAAGCTTTGCCCGCGCTCCAGCACCAGGTTGGTGTAAAAACCTTCAAAGGGGAGCATTTGGTGCGAGACCTGGCTGACGTAAAACATCGACGAAAAACTGCCGCGGCGGATCATCACATAGTTGCCCGCACGAATTTTTTCGTTGCCTTTGATGCGCAGATTCCCCAGCTCCAGCAGGCTGTTGTCCTTGTTCTGTGCGACCAGGAACGCACGCCGGTTGGCCACCCAATCGAAGAGGTTGGCATCGCGGGCATTCTGTTCCGCTTCCGGCAGGCCGGATTTGTTGTTGGTGACTGCTGGGCCGCCCAGTTGCGTGTTCTGCCAGACCAGGCGCAGACCATAGAGTGCCGATGCGCAGTTGGGGTAGCTGGAAAAGTCAACGGTGCTGCGCTGCTCGGAATTGACTCCCATCTGGCGCATGATGGCGTCGCTGTTCAGACTGAACGACGGTGCAGACACCCAGTAGTAGTTTCCGACGCCCTCATCCGAGCGTGAGACCTGCAGCGAGACGATATCGGCGGCATCGATCTCGAACAGGTTCAGTATCGCCGCGTTGGTGAATTCGGTACTGAGCTGCGGCGCCGTGGTGACCTCGGGGGCGAGCGGGGTGCCGTTCAGATCAAGTGCCGGGTTTTGACGATAATTGCAGTAAACGCCATTGTCGTCCTCGGTGATGAACAGCTCGTTGAATATGCCGACGTCCAGGTACTTTTTCAGCAACTGGTACACCGAGCCTTCATCCGACTGAATACCGGCGATGCCCACGGACGCGGTGACGACTTGGTCTGCTTTGACATCCAGCAGGGGAAAACCGCTGCCCTCGGGCAACAGGTTGGCCAGAAACGGATTGACCAGGTTATCGATGGCCGTGCGCAGAAATTCGACGTTCGTCAGCGTGTTGGAAAAACCGGCACCGAATTTTTCCATCAGTTTGAATGCCGAGAGCACGTCCTGCCCGGTGATGTAACTGGGGCCGTAGAACAGCTGCAGCATCTGCCAGACTTTCCCGTAGTCGTGGCCGTGCAGGGTGATCGTGCGCTGTGGGCTGCCGTTGGCTGACATGCTTTCCTGACGAGTGATCCGCGAAACAAAACCGCGCATGACAATCGGAATGTTTTCTTTGTTAAGCGGGTAGATCGATCGCCGCATTCTGATTTCTATCAAATCCATCGGCTCGACAATCCCGTACAACGTGTCCAGCCCGCCAATATCTGCAGGCATGTCCGGCACGGTGATGGCAAAGCCGCCGGCAGGCTCATGCACGCTCTTGCTGGTAGTAATGGAGGATCCATCACCCAGCCAGCGCGCCAGGTCGATCACGCCGCTGGCGCCCTGATAGCGCAACGAAGTCGGGGTCTGACCGTCGACCGTCTTGCGCTTGACGGTCTTGATCAGCCTCACCTGGAACTTGGGTTGATCGACGTTCATTTTCACAAGGTTTTTGCTCCCGAGCCGCTGACAACCGGGCGCCCGACCGATGTATCAATGCTGACGTTGTTCAGGCGATTACCCGACGGGTCGCGCAGGGTCACGTCCACGGCAACCGAATGCTGCATGGTTTGTGGCATCTGGTAGACCTGCGCAAGCGGTGTCCCGCCGTTTACCGTCAGTTCACGTTTGCTTCTATCGATGGCCGGCAGGTAGTCGCTATTGGCGCGGCCCCATTGGCTTTCGTCGTATCCGCCGTGATAGCTGCGCAGCATCTTTTCGACGTTGCCACCGTAGTACCGTTTGCGCTCGGCCATCAGCTCGTCATACATGTAGAACGAGTCGTTGGAGTTGAACGGGTTCAACTGACGTCCGGCACGTTTCGACAGGCTGGTGATGTTGTCCGGCATGATCTGGAACAGACCCTTGGCGCCTTTGCTGCTGATCTTGTTGGAGATGAACGAGCTCTCGACCATCATCAGCGCGGCGGTCGTGCCCGGCGGCAAGCCGGCCTTGCGGTCGGACTCGGCCGCACGCTGCAGCAGTTCAGGAGTAACGCCTCTTGCCCCGCCGGCGCCGAATGAGGCCGACTCGCCTGGGGCTGGATCGTTTTCATAGACCATGGGCACGGCGCCATCCGTCTGGGTCGCCGGCGAAGCAGCGGACGTTTGACCGGCCGTGAGCGAGGCGGTGCTGGTGGCCGGGGTTTCGCTGACACCGGTCCACTTTTCCCGGCGGTAGCGTTGGCTTTCATCGGCCCAGGCTTTTTCATAAGCGGTTTTGGTCGCATCGCGCCGGTCCTTGGCCGCTTGCTGTTTTGCATTGAGCGGCGCACCCAGCAAACGGCGTGACGAGGCGATCAGATCAAACGGTACCAAACGATCGTATTCCGCTTGAGCCGCGTCGTATTGCGCCTCTTCGTTTTTGCTGATCGATTCTCTGCGAGCTTTGTGATCCGCATCTATTTTGGCGGAAACCGGATCGATGCCGGCCATGCGCTGCACAGCATTCTGAATGGCCGTGAGGGCGGGCAGGCCTTCTGCAGCCAATCGAAGCAGGGCGTTATTCCCGGCCACAGCGGCCGCCTGCGCTTCGGAGGCTTTGGTATCTTCCTGGTTCTGCGAGGCGGCTTCTTTGGTTTTGGCGTCTTTCTGCGCTTCAGACAGCGAAGCATCAGATTCGATTTGACTCAACCGGGAAATGCCGTTGCCGCTGACGTCACGCGGATCGATGCCCAGGCGTTGCAGACGCGAGACCATCCGGTCGTTATCTTCAGGGCGTGACGTCAGCCACGCAGCCGACTGGCCGTAGCTGGTACCGAATGTGGTCTTGAAGGCATCGAGCAATAGGTCGGGCGACTTGCCCGCGTACTGCTCGATCAGGCGTTTTTGCAGGACGCTGACGGTGCTTTCACCGTCGGACCAGTTTTGCAGATGGGTACCGCCGCCGAATTTGGCGTAGTAGGCCGCCATCGCCGAGTCCGGGCCGAACACTGACTTGCCTGTGCCAAACGCACCGCCCTCCAACTGGATCTGCGCCTGGATCGGGTTGAGATTCTTGTCGCGCTGCAACACGCCGGACATGAAGTTCTTGCCCGCTTCGCTATTGCCGCCCTGGCGAATCGTGTTGTCGATGGTGTCGATAATCCCGGCCGCGCTGTTCGGGTTCATTCCAGCCAGGCCGGTATTTTCAAGGCCCGCCATACGTGACAGCCACTCCCGGGAGCCCGGGCTGCTGAGGCTGACGCGCGACGCACCTTCCACATAGCGGCTCAGATTGTTCAGGACGTCCCCCATGCGCGGCAGATCCCCGGCCTTGGCCACGCTTTCACCGATCATCAGCGCCAGACGCTTGTTGTCATTGGCGTCTTTGGTCAGGCCCATGCCCTTCATGCGACCGAAAAAATCCACCGCAGCCGACGGTTCCAGACCGAATGACTGAGCGAAACCGATGCCTACGCCGGTCTCGTTACCCAGCCCGGCCGGATCCAGCTTTCCACCGGCCAGATTCGCGTAACGCTTGAGCAGTGACGATACTTCGCTGTCGCCCAGGGCGTATTGATCCGCCAGGCTGCGCGAACTGTTCTGCAAGCCATCAAAGGAAATATTGACGTCGCCCAGCGTGCGTTTGAGCGTGTCATAGCTCGCCGCCAGATCTCGTGCTTCAGCCATCATGTCGAGGATGGCCGACAAACCGCCGGTGATCGCGCCCAAGGCGGCACCCCGGCCACCACCAGAGGCGGCGCCGGCCAGTGCACCCGAGGCGATCCCGCCTCCCAGGCCGGCGACCTGTTTCGCCACGCTGCCGGCAAGATCAGCGGCTGCGCCGCCGGCAACACTTCTCCAGCTACTTTGGCTGCCGGGGCTCGATTGGGGTGACGAGTCAGGATGCGCCGCGTCGGGTTGAGTCCGGTTCGGTGAGTTGGTTGCCACAGAGTCCGGCCGGAGGTATCGCAGCACGGTGCTGGCCTGTCTCGAACGCTGATTTTGGCCCTCCCACACTTTGCCCCATTCAACCTGTTCGAAACTGCGGCCGTCCTGGCCACCCAATGACAGCGCTTTTTTCAACGCCGGTGCCAAGCGCACCATGGCCTCGAATTCCGCACGCATCGCGCGCACGTCTTCCAGGTCGATCTTGCTGATCGGGGTGAATCGGGTCTTGCCCGCCTGTTCGGCCACGCGCGCCAGATCAGTCAGGGCGGCTTTGACCTGAGCGATCTGCTGATCGATTTCCTGCTGATTCAGCTCCGCGCTCACTGGGATCTTGATGTCGCTCACGCCGTTACCTCGTCGATGTCTTCCCAGTCGCCCGGATCAAGCGGCAGGAGTTCTGCCGCCCTATGTGCTGTTTGTGTGTGGTGACGCTGGCGCTTTGACAAAGCCCGCTCTTCAATTTCGGCAAGGATCGATTCTTCGTCGAATTCGTCATCGTCGAATTCCTCGCCAGGTGGCTGTTCGAAGTAGTGGTAGGCCCAGTACTCCGCTTCCATCTGCTCCAGAGTCAGATCCAGAAAGCGCGGATCAATCGGTGACAGCAGGTATTTACGGCGAAACCAGAAGCTGATCGTTCCCACCAGGTGCTTGCCCAGCGCCTTTGCCTGCCGTTCTCTTTGTTTTGCGAAACTGGCCCTCCCGTTGGCGAAGCGCACTGTTCACCTTGGCAATCTGGTTGTAGGCGTCTTCATCCAGCGGGTCCATTTCATCCAGATCCCAAGCGTCCGGTGCCGCGACGATCAGGACTTTCAGCGTGGCGATCCAGCCGGCCACAGTGGCCAGAAACGGAGTAGGCGTCATCACGCCTTCGGTCAATCGCGAGTACTCGGAGGCAATACGCATTTCGTCGCGCATGGTGCGACGGGCGAAAACGAACTGGCCAACCCCGGGAATCTCTTCATGGAAGTCGGTATCGGAAGGTGTGCGGCTCATTTGAAATCCCGGTCGGGTTGATGAAAGGTTCCCGTTATTGTCTGGTCACGACAAAAAGCCCGCTTGACGCGGGCTTTTCGGGAGGGGAAGGCGCGCGAATTAACCGCCGGTGCCGCCCACATCCAACGCGTTGAACTGACCGGAGCCGATCAGGATCTGGTGCGCGGTGACTTCCATATCGCCTGAGGCGTAGGAGCAGCCGGTGTACTTGCGCAGCAGCGAGCCGTCATCACGGTTATAGGTCTCGATGTCGAAGACCAGACCCTGCAGCACGGCATCACCGTTTTCAGCGAAGATGCCACGCTCGCGCATCTTGTCGGTTTCGAGAATCAGGCGACTGACGGTGATGGTGTGGCGCGCCATGGTCGGCACCCACTCGCCGACATGAATGTCGCCGATGCCGGACGCCGCTTCCGGCGCGTAGTCATCGTTCATGCGGACCGACTTGACGAAACCGACCTGGAAACCGTCGTAAGTGATGACCGTACGGTTGCCGCTGCGGACTTTCTGGTTGTTTTTCATGGGCTAGTCCTCCTTATGCCGAGGCTGTGCCGGTGAAGATCTTCAGCGAGATCGACACAGGGATGTAGTTGATAGGGATGACTGGCGAGCACTGGAACGCGACGGCCAGCGTGTCGCCGCTGGCGGTCACGGTAATGCCCATGTACGGCGGGTTGGCCTTGTCGCCTGCGAGAACACCTGACCCGGCCGGTTCGGCGACCGACAGTGCTTTGAGCACGGTGTCGGTGATGGTGGCTGCGCGGCCCAGGTTGACCTGGTTGTTTTTCTGCCCGCGCAGGACATCCAGAGCCTCACGAACAGTGCGTGCGGTGTAGTCGGTCGCCCAGCCGCAGGATTGCTCGACCTTGTTGAATTTCTTGTCCACCAGCCAGGTGCTGATCGACTGCACCACCTTGTACCCGTTCTTGGTGCTCTCGATGCACAGCACACCGCCGGTGATCAGGGCATCGGTGTCGGTCGGATTGCGCAGGTTGCGTTCCAGACCCGAGACATTGATCGATTTGTTGCTCAGTGCGGTGCCAGGGTTAACGCCGGCGAACATGCCGGTCAGCATCGCCGCGGTGTACGAAGCGTTGAACAGCGCCAGGTTGCCATTGACGTCGTAGCCGTAGTGACCCAGATGGACCAGTGAGGTGCGGTCAGAGTTGAGCGCTTTGGCGAAGGCGATCGCCGCCGCATCGGAAGTACCCAGATCGGTACCGCAAACAGCACGACGCTCCAGGCGGCCAAACTTGGACATGAACTGCACGTGCGCATCGGCCATCGCCCAGATCGCCGGCGTGGTGCTGACCGGGCAGATCCACTGCGCGTCAACCGATTGCAGGGTGGTGAAGGCTGCCGACCACTCAGGGGTGCTGGTGACACCATTGGAACCGCCCGCCAGATAGGTGAAAGGCAACAGGGCTGGGACTGTTCCGGCGTCAGGCGCACGGGTAGCGGTGACCAAGCCTTCGCTGCCACTGTTGAACCAGTCGATCACCGCCTGCAGGTTTGCGGTCACGGTGTACTGGGTTTTCACGTTTGCGGCGGTGGCGTAGTCCAGACCATTCAGGGCCACGGCATTGATGTTGTTTGGATCAACCACACCGGCGCTGAAACCGTCGATGGTGTTGATGTAGTCCACCACTTGTTGATAGGTGGAGTACACGTGCAGATCGACAGTAGCAACGGTGGTGCCGCTTGGTGCCTGTAATACGATGCTGGTACCGGAAACGGTCATGGCTGCGTTTGCCTGGGCACCGGTGTATTGCACGGTAAGGGCAGGACGCGCGATGTTGTCTTGTGTGACATAACCGTTCTGGTACTGGGTGGTGACCATCAAGCCAGACACCGAGCCGGACTCGATCTTGGTCTTGATCTGGTTGGTCCACTGACCGTAGTCCGAGGATTTCAGCAGAATGCTGTCTGCGCCGGCGGTGTCTTTAAGAGCCAGCGTTGCCTGAACGGCCGGGTTGACGCGTACGGCATACACAGTCGACGGGCCGCCCGTTTCAGCGCTGGGTGCAAAGGCTTTGGTGATAGCGTCCAGCAACGGGCCGCTGATCAGCGCCGCTTTGGCTTCCGCTGGTGAACTGAACGCCAGCGGTGTGTTTGGCTCGCCGCCGGCACTGGTACCGATGAAGGCGGCGTAGTTGCCCACGCCCAGGTTCGCGCTCTGATAGGCAGAGTCGTCGACCTTGGACATCGTCGCCGGGGTTACCCACAGCTTGCCGTTGTAAAAAAGAGACATTGTTTAGTCCTCAATGACCATAGTGGTGAAGTCGACGAATTGGGCCTGGAACGTGGATTCGAGAGCCTTGATGACGCCTTTCTGTTTTGCGGTGAAGTAGAAGCCGTTAACCAGCTCGACTCGTGAATCACGCAGCGAAAGCTTCTGCATGAATTCTTCCAGCGTGATTTCAAAGGCAGCGGGTACAGGGGTGTCCGACATGGAAACAACCTCGACGGTGGTTACGGTTTGATCGCCAGCAGGGTGTTCAGTACCGTCTGCCGGATTAGGGGTGACACTCTTGGAAGCCATTGTTTGGAGCCTTGTTGGAGGTTGGATTCAGTCCTTTACGCGGACCTCGATGTCACCGATCAAGCCGACAGTGCTGGAGACGCGAGCCGTGGAAAGACAGGTGAAATTGCACAACGTCTGGTACATCGGGCGGCCCGACACGCCGTTGGCGACATCGATATCGCTGAAACCGAAGCTGACCTGCTGAAACCCCCGGGCATCGAACACGGGGAGGTTCGTGAGCAAGAGGCGACGCAAGGCGTTACGCAGTGCCGGGCGTTCGTCGCTGTTCAACGACCACGCCAGAACACGAATGCTGTCTTTTTCCAGCCAGCCCTCCGATTCCTCGTCCTCGTCGCCATACAGCACGCCCATGCCACTCTCTTCGCCGGCCCGGTTGACCGGGTTGGCGCCTTCAAGCTGCAACGTGACGAAAGGGAATTTCAGCTCGGCCGACAGGGTGGGGGGCGTGGTGTACACCGCGATGTAGCCCAGCTCGGGGCTGAAGTTGCCGCGCTGTACTTCAACCAGCAGACCGGCCTCCAGGCGATCGCGCAGGAACCCGACCGCGTCGTGTGACTGATCCACATAAGTGGCGCGAGGCGTGGCGTTGACGGTTGCCGCAGACAACCAGGCGCTGCCGTTCCAGTAGTAGGGTCGGTAAAAGACCATGACTTCATTGGCCAGCGACGCCACATCAACGAAATTGCTTTCGCTGCCTTCGTAGGCGCGCAGGGCGCTCGCGTCATCCGGCCCCGTGAAGGTGTCGGAGACTTTGCGCAGGACGCGCCAATTCAGCGAGCCGACTGGGGGCTCGAGGAATACACGCAGGGCATTGCCACTGGGGAGCGGCCGAATAATCGAGATCATGCCTGGATGTTGCTGTCACGACGGCGGGAGGAGGCAGAAACGAAATTGTAGGGATGGGAGGTAAGGAATTTTGCTGGAGGGTGCGTGGGGTGAAAGGTGTTGCTTTAATTTTGCTTAAGCAGATAGGTATGTTTTCATAACTGTATGAAGTATATGAATATTTATTTTTTATGGTTCCAGTCCATCATGGGGGCGATGGTGTCCACCTCAGTAGACACCTTTTTTAGCCCTTTAAAGCCTGCGCCAATGTCAGGAGTAGCGTCGCTCCTATCCGAGTCCTGACCTGACTCAGGCTCACCGTTGGGGGCAGCGATAAACATTTCCTGAAAGGGTGACGTTGGTTTGTTCCAATCGTTTGTCCGAACCGGTTTGACCCGCTCGCTGAGTCAGCAGGTAGACCCGATTGCCTCCCATTGCCGCTGCTTTGTTTTTCAGATCATTTCGTGCTCCGGTTTCCAGATCTGCGTTTCCAGTAATACTACCCAGCAGGAAGTCACCCTGACTGCCGGTGATATCTCCCAAGAACTGACACTCAGAGCCAGGCTCGTTATTAGTTATACGTACGGCATTGGCGGTTGGGCCCATCGCAGGTGTAGGGGCGCAACCTACCAGTGCAAGCAATACGAGGGGCAAACTGACTCGCGTCAGAGCGCTAGGGAGAAGCATGTGCATAGTTCCTTTATTACTAAAATGACATTGCCCTTTTGAATAGCCTGATAAGGCTTAAAGCCGGTGTAGCTTCAAGTTTTTTCGGGGTGAGAACTGTATTAATTAGTAATATTGGATTGTGAATTTGTGAGCAGTGGCTTCTTAATCGGGCAAAGTCATCCGGGGGCGAGCCCCCCTTAGGAGCAGTCAGCGAGACTTGCCCGAGGCCACGCCCTGCGACTTGACGAACACCGCCGTACGCCGCAAAGCCTCACCTACATCCGGTTTGGCTATCCCATGCCTTTTGGCAAACTGCTCCACCGCCTCTGTATCAAAACGCGTGGTCTGGATGAAGTCCAAAGCCTCCACACTGGTATTCAAAAAACGCGCGACGGGAGGAATCTTCAGCAGCCATTTCAGCAATCGCAGCGGAATGTGATGCCTGGGAGGCTTCAAGCTGATGGCTTGTGCCACCTGTGCCAGAAGTTCGCGCAAGTTGGGCGTCTGGGCATCCAGTGCCAGCAGTTCCTGGCCTTTCATGGCCGGGTCAAAAGCACTGGCCACCACCAACTCGACCAGATAATCCACGGTGACCAGCGGCAGCCAGTGTTCGGCGGTGCCGGGCACGGCGGTCAGCTTTCCCTGCATAAGGCTTCGTATCAGCTCCATCAGTGGCTGACCTTCGAGGATATGGCCGGTGTGGCTGTGGCCACACACCGTGGCGGGATGGACGACGGTCACGTCTGCGCCCTTGGCTGACATCAACTCCAGAGTCGCAAAGTGTGCCTCCAGCTTGCTTCCCTCGTAGGCACCGACGCGCCGGTAGAGGGCGGGCCAATGGGTCAGCTCGGGATGATGAGGATCAATGCCTATGCGTTGCAGGTGTTCATGGTTTTTCAGCATGAAGCCGCCGATCATCACTAACCGGCTTTTTTGCTCCGCCGCCAATAGCGCCACGCGCTTGGCGCCTTCCACATTCACGGCACGTGAATGCTCCAATGAGAGCCCCCAGGCAAAGTGGGCGCCCAGGTGAAATACCACGCTGGCTTGCCTCAGCCTCTCGCGGTCGGCAAGGTTCAGCCCGAGGTTGTCCTGCGCCAGGTCGCCAGCCACGGCCAATACCCGGGACGCGTTCCCTCCCAGCTGGTCGACTTGTTCGCGCAGTGCGGCAAGACGCTCTGGCCGGCGCATCAACACCTGTACGGTGTGACCTTTTGCACTCAGGTGCG
Source organism: Pseudomonas sp. Q1 (assembly GCF_009935975.1). Lineage (NCBI taxonomy): Bacteria > Pseudomonadati > Pseudomonadota > Gammaproteobacteria > Pseudomonadales > Pseudomonadaceae > Pseudomonas > Pseudomonas sp. Q1. The sequence goes on from NZ_QODI01000007.1 coordinate 94,059, forward strand.
CCACCAGATGTTGGCCGATGAAGCCGGTACCCCCTGTGACGAAGCACTCCACGCTCATTTCTATGTTCCTTGGGTCAGGTGAGAAATCAAGCGTAAACTGTCGACCCAACTCTACAGTCAAGTGTTGTTTTCATGAAAATAGGCGAACTTGAGGCGCGCAGCGGCGCCAGCCGCCATACGCTGCGTTACTACGAACAGATCGGCTTGATCTCAGCGCAGCGGCGAACCAACAATTATCGTATTTATACCGAGCAAACCCTGCAGGACCTGGACTTTATCCAGCGTGCGCAAAGCATGGGGTTTTCCCTCGGGGAAATTGGCGAGATTCTCGATGCGCAGCGCAACCAACTGATCGATTGCGCTGACGGCGCCAAGTTGATTGAAAAGAAGATGGCGCAGATCCAGCAGAAAATCGCCAACCTCCAAAGCATTTATCAGTATCTGGATCAAGAACGCGCGAACCTCGAGGCCAGTGCGGCCAGGCAGCTTGAACTTCAGCGACTGAGCAACACTTCCCCTGCAACGGTTGGCGTCTACTAGATAGCGAAGGCGGCAACCTGAACCCCTGCTGTCGCGCAGTGAAATTTCATCATTCCCCGTGCCTTTGAAGTCTACGATCCTCTTCAAGAGAGGACCCACGCGCCTCCAGCCCACAGGGAACTGAAAACATGATCTCGAACCTCGTCAAAATCGTGATGGTTGCAGGCACGTTGCTGTTGAGCGCGTGTTCGTCCGGGTCGTCCGGCGTGAGTAGCGACCCGTGTTTCTCGGGCGGATGCCAGGCGTTTGGCGACCACAGCCCGAGCAAAGCCGCCAAGATGAATTTTGGCGGCAGTGGGCTGGGGAGCAGTTATGGGGAGTATGGGTCGGGGTTGTTGCATGATGATTGAGGAAGGCGGGGTCAGCCGTTAGTGTGTTGACTGACCCACTGCTCTCGGGAGCAAGCCCCCTCCCACCGTTGGCGTTTCAGTGGCCGCCTTTCATGCGGCGGGCGATGAGGTAGAGGCCCAGGCCGACCAGCGCGGTCGCCGCGCCGATGTAGCCGGTGCTTGTCCAGCCATAACCCGCCGTGATTGCCATGCCGCCGAACCACGGCCCCAGTGCGTTCGCCAGGTTGAACGCGGCATGATTCGACGCCGCCGCCAGGCTCGGGGCTTCGTGGGCGATGTCCATCAGGCGGATCTGCAGCGGTGCCGCCAGGGCCACCATGGTGCCGACCAATCCCATGCTCAGCAGCACGCTCCACAGTGACGCCGCCGCGAAGGGGAAGAACAGCAACACGGCCATCGACCACACCAATATCAAGCCCACCGCACGAAACTGCAGGCGGTCAAACAGCTTGCCGCCGGCAATGTTGCCGATGATCCCGCCCACGCCAAACGCTGCCAGCCCGAACGGAATCCACTGTGGCGACACTCGGGTCACTTCGAGCATGGTCGGGGCGAGGTAGCTGAATACGCAGAACATCCCGGCAAACCCGATGGCGCCAATCGACAGCGCCATCCACACCTGCGGTTTGGTGAACGCGCGCATCTCCTTGCGCGGGTCGCTGCGTTGTTCATCGTGGCGGTGCGGCACGAATTGCCAGACCAGCGCGATGGTGCACAAGGCAATCACGCTGACCAGCCCGAACGCCGAGCGCCAACCCAGGTGCTGGCCGAGGAAGGTGGCGATGGGGTTGCCCAGCAGCATGGCCAGGGTCAGGCCCATCATCACGCGGGCGACCGCGCCGGCGCGTTTATCGTTGGGCACCATGCTGGAGGCGACCACGGCGGCAATCCCGAAGTAGGCACCGTGGGGCAGGCCGCTGATAAAGCGGAAGGCCACCAGCGAGCCGAAGGTCGGGGTGAAGGCGGTGGCGAGGTTGCCCAGGGCATACAGGCCCATCAGTAACAGCAACATGTGTTTGCGCAGCAACTTGGCGCCGAGAATCGCCAGCAATGGGGCGCCGACCATGACGCCCAGGGCGTAGGCGCTGATGGCGTGGCCGACTTGCGGTTCACTCAAATTCAGATTGTGGGCGATATCGGGCATCAAGCCCATGATGGCGAATTCGCCGGTGCCGATCGCGAAAGCGCCCACGGCCATGGCCGCTTCCATTTTGGCGGCGCTACGCGCGGGCAGCACATGCCCGGGTGTTTGCTGGATAGTCATGGGTAACTCTAGTTTGGATGGAACGCACGAAGGAGAGCCGTCGATGCTACGCAAGCGGCGGCGAAACTGTCTAGAACAGCCTTTTGCGTAAACGTTCCAACCCTGTGACTCCACGTCGCGCCTGCCAGGCTTGACACGCGCGCGCCAAAACCGGCGATTTAGAGCTGTCAATTGGCCAAACGACGCATAAACACTGTTCAGCGTGATATTCTGCGCGCCGTCTTGGTCTAGTCTTGCCCTGGTGCGTACACCCGTATACGTCCCGGCGGTTGGCTGTCGCCCAGGTAGCTGAAGCCAATAATGATAAGAAGTCAGCGCAGAAGGGACATAACAGTGAGGCCGATCCAATCGGCCTTGTGTGCCCACCCTGCGGTCCTCATGTGATTGTGCGAACCCCGCGCTACGTTGCCTGACGTAGCGTGATCGAGGGTTGCCCAGGATCAGGGGCGGCGGGGCGGATGGCGTTTTATCATAGGTGCTACAGATGTTTAAGAAAGTAAACACTGCCCTGCTGGGGCTGGCTTTGTCGATGGGGATCACGTCCGTTCAAGCGGAAGAGGCAAAGAAAGTCGATGTGCTGCTGATCGGCGGCGGCATCATGAGTGCGACCCTGGGTGTCTGGCTCAACGAGCTGGAGCCGGGCTGGTCGATGGAGATGGTCGAGCGTCTTGATGGCGTGGCCGAAGAAAGCTCCAACGGCTGGAACAACGCCGGTACCGGTCACTCGGCCCTGGCTGAGCTGAACTACACCCCGGAAAACAAGGACGGCGTTGTTGAGATCCCGAAAGCGATCGAGATCAACGAAGCGTTCCAGATTTCCCGTCAGTTCTGGTCCTGGCAGGTCCAGCAGGGCGTGCTGAAGAACCCACGTTCGTTCATCAACTCCACACCACACATGAGCTTTGTGTGGGGCGATGACAACATCAAGTTCCTCAAGAAGCGCTACGAAGCCCTGAAGGCGAGCCCGTTGTTCGCCGGCATGCAGTACTCCGAAGACCCGGCGCAGATCGCCAAATGGGTTCCGCTGATGATGGAAGGGCGTGACCCGAACCAGAAAATCGCGGCCACCTGGTCTCCGATCGGTACCGACATGAACTTCGGCGAGATCACCCGCCAGTTCGTTGCCCACCTGCAAACCACGCCGAAGTTCGACCTGAAACTGTCGAGCGAAGTGCAGGACATCACCAAGAACGCCGACGGTTCGTGGCGTGTGAGCTACAAAAACCTGAAAGACGGCACCAAGACTGAAACCGACGCCAAGTTCGTGTTCATCGGCGCTGGTGGCGGTGCACTGCACCTGCTGCAGAAGTCGGGCATTCCTGAAGCCAAGGAATACGCAGGCTTCCCAGTGGGTGGCTCGTTCCTGGTGACCGATAACCCAGCCGTAGCCGAGCAGCACCTGGCCAAGGCTTACGGTAAAGCCTCGGTAGGTTCGCCGCCGATGTCGGTTCCGCACCTGGACACCCGCGTGCTGGATGGCAAGCGCGTGATCCTGTTTGGCCCATTTGCAACCTTCTCGACCAAGTTCCTCAAGGAAGGCTCGTACCTGGACCTGCTGACCAGCACCACCACCCACAACATCTGGCCAATGACCAAAGTCGGTATTCGTGAATACCCACTGGTCGAGTACCTTGCCGGCCAGCTGATGCTGTCGGACGACGACCGCTTCAAGGCACTGCAAGAGTACTTCCCGAACGCCAAGAAAGAAGACTGGCGCCTGTGGCAAGCCGGTCAGCGCGTGCAGATCATCAAGCGTGACGAAGAGCAGGGCGGCGTCCTGAAACTCGGTACCGAAGTGGTCAGTTCCGAAGACAACACCATCGCCGGCCTGTTGGGTGCATCGCCAGGCGCGTCCACCGCGGCTCCGATCATGCTGACCGTGCTGCAGAAAGTGTTCAAGGACAAGGTGGCGACCCCTGAGTGGCAGGCCAAGCTGCATCAGATCGTACCGAGCTACGGTACCAAGCTGAATGACAGCCCTGAGGCGGTTGCCAAGGAATGGGCCTACACGGCCGGCGTCCTGCAACTGACCCCTCCGCCAGCCATCCCGCAACTGGCCGCACCAAAGGCCACCGAGGCTGCCAAGCCTGCGGCTGAGCCGAGCAAGCCTGCATCCGACCTGGCGCTGTAAGCCAAGCCTGATGTAAACAGCCCGCTGAACCGGTGACGGTCAGCGGGCTTTTTTGTGCACGGGCGTTTACCGGCGGGTGCGTTCGACGGCAGGCAGTTCAACGGTACGTTCGGCCTTGGCCAGCGCGGCTTCCAGGCCCGCCTTATCAAGCGGGATGCAGTACGCGGGTTTACCCCGTTCAAAGCGCCAACTGTCATCCAGCCCGCCGGCATCCACAGCATCGAAGCCGAGTTCGTCGAGCAACCTAATCACCTGCGCCTTGGCGGCCGTGTCGTCCGCAGCCACCGGCAGGGCACGCCGGTCCGACGCACCGTGGGGGCGAGCGTCCTGGGTCAGGTCGGGGGCAAATATCGCGTTGAACACCTTCACCACCTGCGCGTGCGGCAGGTGCTCGGCGAGCAGCCGGCTGGTGGTGGTTTCAAAGCGGTCTAGCGCCGGGATATGCCCGTCACGGTTCGGGTAGTAGTTATTGGCGTCCATCACCACCTTGCCATCCAGCCATTTCGCCGGGACGCTGCGGTAGTGCTCCAGGGGGATGGCCACCAGCACCACATCGCCAAATCGGGCGGCATCCTCCGCGCTGCCCACCTGCACGCCCGGAATACCGCTGGGCACGCTGCTCATGGTCTGCGGGCCACGAGAGTTGCTCAACATCACCTCATGCCCGGCGGCCAGGGCCAATTCGGCCACGGCCCGTCCGATAAAGCCTGCGCCTATTACGCCAATCTTCATGTCCTTGCTCCTGTGAACGGGGGAGCGGTTATGATGATTGGCAACCAACTGTCGATAAACGAGGGTTTTGGTGTCGATGTTGTTACTGGGAGTAGGCAATGATGGACCGTCTTTCAAGCATGCACGCCTTTGTCATGGCCGCCGAGTCGGGCTCCTACGCGCGTGCCGCCGTACGTTTGAATATGTCGCCGCAAATGGTCGCCAAGCATGTCACCGCGCTGGAACAGCGCCTGGGTGCGCGCCTGCTTAACCGCACCACACGCCGGCAAAGCCTGACGGAACTGGGGAGTGCGTACTACGAGCGTTGCAAGCACATCCTCACCGAAGCCGACGCAGCCGACTCGCTCGCGCAGATCATGAACGACACGCCGCGTGGCAAGCTGAGGATCACCGCCCCGGTAACGTTTGGCTCCTATAGCCTGATGCCACTGATCACGGCGTTCCTGCGTGACCACCCGGAGGTGGAAATCGACCTGCACCTGACAGACCGTTTCGTCGACCTGGTGGAGGAAGGTTATGAGGTGGCCTTTCGCATCGGTCCGCTGGCCACCACCAGCCTTACGGCGAGGCCTCTGGCACCTTATCGCCTGGTGGTCTGCGCGGCACCGGCTTACCTCGCGGCACGCGGTACACCGCTGATACCGGCAGACCTTGAGCAGCATGAATGCCTGGGCTACGCCTACTGGTCCCGCCCGGCAGATCGCAAATGGCTGTTTTACCAAGGTGCGGCCACTCACGAGGTGGCGGTTTCCAGCCGTCTGCGGATCAATGAAAGCCGGGCCTTGATGTCGGCTGCGCTGGATGGTTTTGGTATTGTCCTGGGCCCCGAGGATTTCTTGCGTACGGCGCTGGCCAGCGGCGAGCTGGTACGTGTATTGCCGGCCTTCGACGCACCGAGTCGCCCGATGCACCTGGTCTACACCGCAAACCGGCAGCGCACGGCCAAGCTTCGGCGTTTTGTCGAAGCCGTGGTGCAACGTTTTGGCGCGCCTTAAGGCGCCCGCCGTTCAGCCCGCCGACAGACACTACCTGTTAAAAAGAACTCAGAGCCAAGCAGGAGCGAGGCTGCAGGAAGGGGGAATTTTCAGCGTGTTTGTGGGGCGATAACGCCCGAGGATTTTTTATGTTGCTACGTTATGCGGCATTGGCGGCAGTCGTCGTCGCGGCATCCGGGTGTGTGCAAGAGCGTGTGGTGCATGAGCGCGGGCCGGTACAACGTGAGTATGTCGAGGTCGTTGCGCCGCAACCGCCGCCGGTTCAAGTGATCGAGGTCGAGCCGCCGGTACGTTACGGCTATGTCTGGTCGCGCGGTTACTGGCGTTGGCAGGGCGGGCGTTACGTGGCGGTGCATGGCCACTGGGAGCCGGTACGCGAAGGCTACCGCTATGTGCATCCGCACTGGGTGCAACGTAGTGACGGCTACCACTGGCAGGGTGGTGGCTGGGTCCGCTAAGTCTGGGCTAGCTCGGCTTCTGGGTGCCTAGAAGCCGAACCTCACGCAGCAATGCGGCGCCGAGCTGGTCGGTGCCCAGTTCCCGATAGCCCACGGCCTTGATGTCGCCGTTTTCTTCGGCCTGGATGATGATCACCGGCGTTTCCTTGCCGGTGGCCTCGTCGACGTGCAAGGCGTACTGCGGAATATCCAGCTTGATCGGCGTACCTGCCGCCTTGCCTTTCACGTTGATCAGGAAGGCCGCACAACCCGTATCGACATCTACGCTGGTGGCAGAACGGCCGCTGACGAAACAGCTTTGCGGCAGATCGGGCCAGGTGATGCTGTCGGCAATGGCCAGTGCTGGGGCGATGCTCAAGATTGCGAAAATCAGCTTGCGCACGTGAATCTTTCTCTTGATCAGGTCTGAATGCGGTTTTACCAAAGCCTGGGCGCTACCGCAACGCGATGGCTCAGTTCAGGCGTTTCATCCCGGTGGCCTTGGCTGCATCCAGATCAAATGTAGCGGTGTATTCACACCCTGCCGAATGGGCGCAGCGCTCGATCAGGCAGTCGGCAAAATCGGCCTTGCTCGCGGTGAATCGCCGCAGTGCCTGCCAAACGATTTCCGCCTGTTCGATGATCAATTCGCGGGTGCGCAACAGCGTCTCCAGAACCGTCACCAATTCACTTTTGGTGCATTGGTAGCAGCTTTGTAAAACCCACACCAATTCCACCACTGACACCAGGCTGACAAAGCCTGGCGAAAGCGTGGTGAGCGATTCGATCAACTCGCACGCCTTGGGGGATTGCGCGGGGTCATCCTGGGTGACGTAGCGCACCAGCACATTGGTATCCAGGCCGATCATCCGGCTTTTGCTCCTTGCGTGGCGATGGCGCGGTTCATTTCTTCGATCGAGACCGCCTTGGCAGGTTTGCGGACCAGGCCCTTGAGGTCGTGTACGGTTTTGCTGGCGGCAATAATGGAAAACCGGCCGTCTTCCATTTCGACGAACTCTACGCGGTCTCCGGTTTCCAGGCCCAGGGCTGTTCTGACCTGGACCGGAATGGTGATTTGCCCTTTTGAGGTCAGTGTGGCGGTTGCCATATTGAATATCTCCATCGTTATGCTCCTTACCTTAGGGTAAGGAATTATGGAGGACAAGATCCGTTGGTCCATAGGTGCTCTGCTGGTGTGAGTTGATCGGGACAGTTAAAAAAATAGCCCGATTTATTCGGTCGACACGCCCGAAAACGCCTGCAAAGAGATACAGCATATGACCGACCCCTTTTCCCACGCGGGCATTGCGCCCTGGACCATGGCCGGAGTGGCCGAACTGGCGCACCCCGGCCCGCGGGTGGAAATCAAGGGTGTGGCGATGCTGCGCGGATTACTCAGCCAGCTTTTTATTGAACCACGCGATAACACGGCACATACGCCGCGCCACCCGGTAGTTTCATGCGGTGTTGGGCTACGAATGCCTTCAACAGCTCATCCAGCGGTTTCATGATGGCCGGGTCACCATGGATCTCGTAAGGACCGTTCTGTTCGATCAGGCGGATGCCTTTGTCCTTGACGTTGCCGGCCACGATCCCGGAAAACGCGCGGCGCAGGTTGGCGGCCAGTTCATGCGGCGGCAGCGCGTGGCTCAGTTGCAGGCTGGCCATGTTGGCGTGGGTCGGGTCGAACGGGCGCTGGAAGCCTTCGTCGATCTTCAGCAGCCAGTTGAAGTGGAACGCGTCGTTGCGTTCGCGGCGGAACTGCTTCACGGCCTTGAGGCCGGCGGTCATCTGCCGTGCCACTTCGGCTGGGTTGTCGATGATGATCTGGTAGTGCTTCTGCGCCGCCTCGCCGAGGGTGGCACCGACGAACGCGTGCAATTGTTCCAGGTAGGGCGCGGCGTGTTTCGGCCCGGTGAGGATCACCGGGAACGGCAGGTCCTGGTTGTCCGGGTGCATCAGGATGCCCAGCAGGTACAGGAACTCTTCGGCCGTACCGGCGCCGCCCGGGAAGATGATGATGCCGTGGCCGACGCGCACGAAGGCTTCCAGGCGTTTTTCGATGTCCGGCAGGATCACCAGCTCGTTGACGATCGGGTTCGGCGCTTCGGCGGCGATGATGCCGGGCTCGGTCAAGCCCAGGTAACGGCCGTTGATGATGCGTTGCTTGGCGTGGGAAATGGTCGCGCCTTTCATCGGGCCTTTCATTACGCCCGGGCCGCAGCCGGTGCACACGTCAAGGCTGCGCAGGCCCAGTTCGTGTCCGACTTTCTTGGTGTATTTGTATTCTTCGGTGTTGATGGAGTGGCCGCCCCAGCACACCACGATCTTCGGTTCGACCCCGGCGCGCAGCGTACGGGCGTTGCGTAGCAGGTGGAACACGTAGTCGGTGATGCCTTGGGAGTTGCTCAGGTCGATGCGCTGGCTGTCCAGCTCGTTCTCGGTGTAGATGATGTCACGCAGGGCGCTGAACAGCATCTCACGGGTGCTCGCGATCATTTCGCCATCAACGAACGCGTCGGCCGGGGCATTCAGCAGCTCCAGGCGCACGCCGCGATCCTGCTGGTGGATGCGCACTTCAAAGTCTTTGTAGGCGTCGAGGATGGTCTTGGCGTTGTCGATATGCGCGCCGGTGTTGAGGATGGCCAGGGCGCATTGGCGGAACAGGGTGTAGATGCTGCCGGTGCCGGCTTCACTCAGTTGTTGCACTTCACGTTGGGACAGGGTTTCGAGGCTGCCCTTGGGGCTGACGGAGGCATTGATGACTTGACGTTGGGGCATTCTGATTCCTTGAAAGCACAGCCATCGCCTGCCACGGGAGCGGCGATGGCCTGAGAATGGTGGGCGCCCGAATTCGGTCGCACTGGACGGTTATTCTGGCCGCCTCACAGGCTGGGCGCAAACACCGTCCGGCACCATCATGCCGCAGAACTTACTGAATCAGCTTCCAGTTTTTGTAGAAAACCCGACGCAGGGTGAAGACCAGGCCGGCAAAGCCCGAGATCACGGCGTTGAGCACGCCCGGCAGCGGGGTCGGCCGCACGATGTCGATGAACAGGCAGTAGCGTTTTGCATCGTTTTTGTTGAAGGACGCATGCATCAGCGTGTCATCGAAAATAAACAGCGGGTCGTCGTGCCAGTAGTGCTTGTGCTTGCCCACCTGGATGTAGACGCCTTCATGGTGCGGTGCCGGTGCCATGTTGTAGAGCACGCGGAACATCATGCGCAGGGGGCCGAAGTGGAAGGAGGTCGAGCGGTTCTCGTTGAATACCGAGACGCCGATGGTCTTCACAAATGGCAGTTTCTTGCGCAACTGCGGGATATCCAGGGTGGTTTCGATCGGTCGGCCGTACCATTGGAAGAACAACATGCCGCGTTTCTTCTCGGCCATGCGCTCATCCAGATAGCTGATGATTTCATCCTTGTTGGCCATGGCGTCATCGATCACCTGTTGCAGGTCCTCACGCCAGGCCGGCGGCAGGTCGCGCATGGTGTAGACGTGGCGGTTGCGGCTGCTCAACAGGTCGAACAAGGTGTTGAACGGAGCCAATATCCATGTATTGCGGCCGTTGCCGATGAAATACTTTTTGATGGTGTCGCGGTCATACAGGCCGTTGCGCAGGAAATCGTACAGGCCGCAGAACACCACCAGCAGCAGAAACACCAGGCTGGTGCGCGGGAAACAGTAGATAAACAGCAGAACGCCAAGCACCCAGGCAACTGATACCAGCTTTTTGCGAACAGCACTTTTACTCATGAAACATGGCTCCGGACCCGAAACAAAACGAAACAATCCGTCATGATAGGACTTTATAGCGGCGCCTGGCGGTTTAAATATTGCGAATTTGTGAAGCCCCGGTACATTTTTTTACAAGTGCGCTGGCCTTTATGCATTGAATTTTGAGAACAGAAGATTTGCGTCTATCGTGACGCTTCGGTTTTTCGGACGTCATAGACCGGTACGATTGAAGTTGAATGGCCACTATTGGCCTTCGGCACCTTGGAAGAGGCAGAATTTTTATGATCATCAAACCGCGGGTTCGTGGCTTTATCTGTGTGACCGCTCATCCTGTTGGCTGTGAAGCGAACGTCAAACAGCAGATCGACTACGTAACCCAGCACGGCGCCATTGAAGGCGGCCCAAAAAAGGTGCTGGTCCTCGGCTCCTCCACCGGTTACGGCCTGGCCGCGCGTATCAGTGCTGCGTTTGGTTGCGGCGCCGACACCCTGGGCGTGTTTTTTGAGAAAGAAGGCGAAGAAGGCAAGCTGAGCTCCGCCGGCTGGTACAACAGCGCCGCGTTCGAGAAGTTTGCCGTCGAAAAAGGCCTGTACGCCAAAAGCATCAACGGCGACGCGTTCTCCGACGAGATCAAGCGCCTGACCATCGAAACCATCAAGAAAGACCTGGGCAAGATCGACCTGGTGGTCTACAGCCTGGCCGCGCCACGCCGTACCGACCCGCAAGGCGTGGTGCACAACTCCACCCTCAAGCCAATCGGCAAGGCAGTGACCCTGCGCGGGATCAACACCGACAAAGGCGTTGTCGTCGACACCACCCTTGAGCCTGCCACCCAGGAAGAAATCGACGGCACCGTGAAAGTCATGGGCGGCGAAGACTGGCAGCTGTGGATCGACGCCCTGCGTGACGCCGATGTGCTGGCTGAAGGCGCCAAGACCACGGCCTTCACTTACCTCGGTGAGAAGCTGACCCAGGACATCTACTGGAACGGCTCTATTGGCGAAGCCAAGAAAGACCTGGACAAGAAAGTCCTGACCCTGCGTGACAACCTCGCTGCGCTGAAGGGCGACGCCCGTGTGTCGGTACTCAAGGCAGTGGTCACCCAGGCCAGCTCGGCCATCCCGATCATGCCGCTGTACCTGTCGCTGCTGTTCAAAGTGATGAAAGAGCAGGGCACTCACGAAGGGTGCATCGAGCAGGTCTATGGCCTGTTCAAGGACAGCCTGTACGGCAAAGAGCCTAAGCTGGACGCCGACGGCCGCCTGCGCGCCGACCTGGCCGAGCTGGAACCGAAAGTCCAGGACGCCGTGGCGGCCCTGTGGAACCAGGTCACTGATGAAAACGTCAACGAGATCAGCGATTTTGCCGGCTACAAGGCGGAATTCCTGCGCTTGTTCGGCTTTGAAATCGACGGCGTGGATTACGAAGCCGACGTGAACCCGACTGTGAAGATCAATGGCCTGATTCAAGCCTGAGACGCAGCCTGAAAGTGGGAGGGGGCGTACCCCTCCCGCTTTTCCTTGTCTGAAATTGGAAGTTTCCTACCTTCCCTCGCGCTCCCACCCTTGCTCACAATCTGCCAGACTCCTACGGCTATCAAGCCACGCTAACGGAGGATCTGATGACGATTCGTGCAGTCGTTTTTGATTTTGGCGGTGTCCTGTTCGACTGGAGCCCGCTGCATCTGTACCGCAAGCTGATTGCCGACGATCAAGAACGGCAATGGTTTCTCGACAACATCTGCACCCAAGCCTGGAACACCGAGCAAGACGCCGGTCGTACCCTGGCGGAGGGCACCCGCAGCCTGATCAGCCAATACCCTCAACATGAACCCCTGATCCAGGCCTACTACGATCGCTGGCACGAGATGTTGCGCGGCCCGCTGCCGGAAGGCGTGGCGATTCTCGAAGCGCTGCATGCAGCCGGCATGCCGTTGTTCGGGCTTACCAACTGGTCCGCTGAAACCTTCCCGTATGCGCGCGCCAACTACCCGTTCCTGCAACGTTTTCGCGACATCGTGGTGTCAGGCGAGTTGAAGCAGATCAAGCCGGATGCGGCGATCTATCACGCCAGCCTGGACCAGGTGCGTGCGCATCTGCCGGATATCCAGCCAGGCGAAGTGGTGTTTATCGATGATGTCGCCGGCAATGCCGAGGCGGCTGTTGCACTCGGCTGGCAGGGCATTCACCACGTGTCGGCCGAGCGCACGGCTGCGCGTCTGCGTGAGTTGGGTGTGGCGTTCTAGCGCGCCCACTTTTCCATGACGAAGTCGACGAACGCGCGCAGTTTGGGCAGGCGATAGCGATCCTGGCGGTAAAGCAGGTGCATGGGGCGGCAGGGCAGTTGATAGTCGGTCAACAGCGCCACCAGTTTTCCGGCCTGCAGGTCGGGTTGTACGAGGGCATCAGGCAGCATCACGATGCCCATGCCCTGGACCGCCGCCTGGTGCAGGCCTTGGGAGCTGTTGATCGTCAGCGAGCCGGACACGGCAACTTCCACTTCGCCTTCCTGGCCGGTCATTCGCCATAGCTTGTCGGCATTGCGCCAGTCGTCGGTCGAGGGGTAGGCGAACGCCAGGCAATCGTGCTGTCGCAGGTCCTCGGGCACCCGCGGCGTACCGCGTCGCGCCAGGTAAATGGGTGAGGCACAGAGGGTCAGGGTGTAGTCGCGCATGGGCCTGGCGATCAGGCTTGAGGGTTCCAGCTCGCCCAGGCGAATCGCCACGTCGAAACCGCTGTCGACCAGGTCCATCCGTTGATTGTTCAGGACCACGTACAGGTTGATCAGCGGGTAGCGTTGGGAAAACTCGCTCAAGGCCGGCGACAGTCGTTCGGTGCCGAACACCGGGGGGGCGGTGATGCGCAAGGTGCCTTTGGGGACGTCGCTATGGGCTTGTTCCGCCCACTGCTCCGAGTCAGCCACCAGCCCGAGCACTTCCAGGCAACGCTGGTAATACTGCCCGCCGAATTCCGTGAGGCTCTGTTTGCGCGTGGTGCGTTTGAGCAGGCTAACCCCCAGCCTTTGTTCCAGGGCGCGCAAGTGGTTGCCGACCATGGTGGTCGACATGCCGCAGGCGTGGGCGGCGGCGGTCATGCTGCCGGCCTCCACCACCTTCACGTACACCGTCATTGCCTGGAACAGATCCATTATCAAGCCCTGATTTAAAGTCCTTGCACGATTGCACAGTTTATCCAGCATGAGTGGCTAACGATACTGCATCCATCACAATGATGCACTGGAGCCTGCCACCATGACCGCCGCCTGCCTGATGGACACTTACCAACCCTTGGCCCTGAGTTTCACCCGTGGCCTGGGCACGCGCCTGTGGGACCAGCAGGGCCGTGAATACCTGGATGCGGTGGCCGGTGTGGCGGTGACCAATGTCGGGCACTCCCACCCGAAACTGGTGACGGCCATCCGTGAACAAGCCGGTTTGTTGCTGCACACCTCCAACCTCTACAGCATCGACTGGCAACAACAGCTGGCGCGGCGCCTGGCCCAGTTGTCCGGCCTGGACCGTGCATTCTTCAACAACTCCGGCGCCGAAGCCAACGAGACGGCGCTGAAGCTGGCGCGGCTGCATGGCTGGAAAAAGGGCATAGAGCAGCCGTTGGTGGTGGTGATGGAAAACGCCTTTCATGGGCGTACCCTCGGCACCATGGCGGCCAGCGATGGGCCATCGGTGCGCTTGGGTTTCCAGCGCTTGCCGGGGGATTTTCTCAAAGTGGGCTTTGGCGACATGGCGGCCCTGGAAGCGCTTACTCAACAGTTCGGCCCGCGTATCTCGGCCGTCTTGCTGGAGCCGATCCAGGGCGAAAGCGGCGTAATGCCTGCCCCGCGCGGCTACCTGAAAGCCCTGCGTGAGCACTGCACGCGCCAGGGTTGGCTGATGATGCTCGATGAAATCCAGACTGGCATCGGCCGTACCGGCACCTGGTTTGCCTTCCAGCATGAAGGCATTACCCCGGACGTGATGACCCTGGCCAAAGGCCTGGGCAACGGCGTGCCCATCGGTGCTTGCCTGGCGCGTGCCGCCGTGGCTCAGTTGTTCACCCCGGGCAGCCATGGCAGTACCTTTGGGGGGAACCCGTTGGCCTGCCGTGTGGGCTGCACCGTGCTGGATATTATTGAAGAGCAAGGCTTGCTGCAGAACGCCGCGCAACAGGGCGAACGCTTGTTGGCGCGGCTGCGGGTGGAGTTGAGCGAACACCCGCAGGTGCTGGCCATTCGCGGGCAGGGCTTGATGATCGGCATCGAGCTGGCCCGCCCTTATCGCGACCTGGCCCAGCGCGCTGCCCAGGAACATGGGCTGTTGATCAACGTGACGCGGGGCAAGATTATCCGTCTGTTGCCGCCATTGACCCTGGAGGGCAAGGAGGTCGATATGATCGTGCGGGCAATCAGTCGCCTATTGGGCTGAAATGCCATCATCCTGTGGGAGGGGGCTTGCTCCCGATAGCAGTGGATCATTCAGCTTGTGTGTCGACTCAAGCACCGCTATCGGGAGCAAGCCCCCTCCCACAGGGGACCATCATCGTCTTCTAAAGGTCGTGCCCGTTGAGCCACTCCTGGTTCAGGGTCTCGGTATCGCCCAGGTACTCCAGCAGCCACGCCATGGCCGGCGACAGTTTGTTCTGGGCCCAGGCCACGCACGATGGGCTGGCCGGGAACGGTCGGTGCAGTTGCAGCGCGACCAGTTCGCCGCGTTCGATCCACGGCAATACCTGATGCGCCGGCGCCATGCCCACGCACAGGCCGTCACGCAGGCAATCGAGCGCCGAGGCCCAGTTGGGGACCACCAGGCGCCGTTGGTTATCCAGGGTCCAGGTGTCGCGCTTGGGCAGGTTGCGCGAAGTGTCGGTCATGCACAGTGAGGCGAACGGGCGCAATTGATCGTCACTGAGCAAGCCCTCAATCGCCGCCAACGGGTGCCTGGCGCTGGCCACGCACAACCAGTTCAACAAGCCCATGTCGCGAAAGGTGAAGTGGCTGGCCACCGGCACCGCACTAGTGGCGCCGATCACAATGTCGGTGCGTTCATCGGCCAGGGCGTCCCACACGCCGTTATACACTTCGTACTCCAACAGCAATTCCACCTCGGGAAACTGCCGGTAAAAGTCCAGCACCAATTGACGGCAGCGCTGGGGTTTGACGATGGAGTCCACGGCGACTTTCAACTGGCCGCTCCAGCCATTCGCCACTTGCTGGCACAGACGCCGGGTGCCGAGCATTTTTTTCATCACACCACGAGCTTCGTCGATGAACAGCCGACCAGCCGGGGTCAGTTCGACATCGCGATGGCGTCGCACAAACAGCGGCACCGCCAGCCACTCTTCAATCTGACGCACCGTGTAGCTGATGGCCGACGGTACGCGGTGCAATTCCTGGGCGGCGGCGCTGAAGCTGCCATGGCGTGCCACAGCATCGACGACATCCAGGGAGTATTCGGACCACATGGGAATTGCCTTCAAAAATATTGATATGAGTGTCCAATTATTATCGCTTCACAGCAAAACTGTCAGCTTCATAATGGACGCCGGTCAACAAATAGTTTGATGGCAAGTTCTTAAAGGTTTCGATGAAAAATTCGTTGGGTTTTACTGGGTATCTGGCGGGGCTGAGCATGCTCGGTTATCTCGCCATGGATATGTATTTGCCGGCGTTCGGCGCCATGGGCGAGCAGTTGCAGTTTGGTGTGGGGGCCGTGGGCGCCAGCTTGAGTATTTTCCTCGCCGGTTTTGCCGTGGGGCAATTGCTGTGGGGGCCGTTGTCTGACCGCCTGGGGCGCAAGCCCATCCTGCTCACGGGCCTTGGCCTGTTTGTGTTGGGCTGCCTGGGCATGTTCTGGGTCGAGACCGCGCCGCAGTTGCTGGCATTACGCTTTATCCAGGCGATTGGCGTGTGTTCCGCCGCCGTGAGTTGGCAGGCCCTGGTGATCGACCGCTATCCGGCTGACCAGGCTCACCGTGTGTTCGCCAGCATCATGCCGCTGATGTCGCTGTCGCCGGCCCTGGCGCCCTTGTTGGGGGCCGTGGTGCTGAATCACTTTGGCTGGCAGGCGATCTTCGGGGTCTTGCTGGGGGTGTCGCTGTTGTTGCTGCTGCCGACGCTGTTCCTGCGCAAGATGCCGACACATCAGACAGGGCAGGGTGAGCCTTCACGCCTTGGCTACGGCCAACTGCTGACCTCCCGTGTGTTCACCGGCAACGTGATGATCTTCGCCGCGTGTTCCGCCAGTTTCTTCGCCTGGCTGACCGCTTCCCCCTTCATCCTTGGCGGCATGGGCTATAGCCCGAATGACATTGGCCTGAGCTATGTGCTGCCGACCTTGGCGTTTCTGATCGGTGGCTACAGCTGCCGCAGTGCACTGCAGCGTTACCAGGGTAAAACCCTGCTGCCCTGGTTGCTGCTGGCCTATTGCATCAGCATGGCGGCGTTGTACCTGGTCGCTACGTTGACGGGGCCGACCCTCACCACGCTGTTGATTCCGTTCTGCCTGATGGCGCTGGTCAACGGTGCCAGTTACCCCATCGTGGTGGCGAATGCGCTGATGCCGTTTGCGGAAAATTCCGGCAAGGCGGCAGCCCTGCAAAACACCCTGCAATTGGGGCTGTGCTTTCTCAGCAGCCTGCTGGTCTCGTCGATGCTTGAACAGCCGCTGCTGATTACCGTGATCGTGATGCTGGCGACCGCACCGCTGGCGGTGTTGGGTTACTGGCTGGCGCGGCGCAAGACGGATGATTCGGAATTGGCCAGTGCTTGAGCTGGGTTCCTTCCGTTAGAACGTCACTTCCATATTCAGCGTCGGCGTGGATGTGCGGCTACCCCTGCCGCCGTCTACGCCGAATTTGTTGTACCAGTACTCGTAGCCCACCCCGAGATACAGGTTTGGCTTGACGCTTTTGCCCGGCCGCACCGCCACCATCAGCGCCGTGCGCATCAAGGCTTCCGGGGCGGTGTCGCGGCCGTGGTAGTCCTCGCCTTTTTCCCCGACGTAATTGATGAAACCCTGGAATTTGGCCGCGTGGCTGGCGACTTCAAACGGGCGCATCCACGCAAGGTTGAGCATGTAGGTATCGTCGAAGGTGTGATTGGATTCTTTCGCGCCGGGGATGCCGGTGTGGTTCCTTTCCTTGTAGTACATCAGGCTCAGGTCCAGCACGCCGACGGTGTTGAATTTCAAGGTCGGGCCGATCACCAGCGCGCGCTTCCTGGCCGAGGCGAAGTTGTTGTTGCGGTTGGCATCGAAGCCCAGGGTCAATGCGTAGTCCTTGACCAACCCGGTGCCGAGCGGCACGTCGAATACCCGTGAAGCGTACAACTGGTGGCGGTAGACGGCATACACCTCACTGCCACCCTGGTCGGTGCCCTTGCGTGGATCGCGGCTGTCGGAAAGGAACACATCGAGATTCAGGTAGTTGCTGCCGTACTGGTAGCCGCTGGCGTGGGTGAAGCTGTAGATGCGCTTGCTGAAATCATCGGGGTTGTTCGGGTTGGTGAAGTGTTCACCGTAGCGAAATCCCACGCTGTTGTTCATCCATTCCAACGCCACGGCCTCCCCGCCGCCGAGGAGGGTGAGGGCAACGGTGGCGCCTTGCAGTGTTTTTTTCATTGTTATAGGTCCTGTGGCGTTCAGGCTCGTGACGGCCGGATTATTTTTGTAACGCCGTTGGAGGGTATCTTGTTCGATTGATTGTATACAACTCTATGGACATCCAGTCCTAACATTGCATACAGTGCTCGCACAACAAAAACAGAGAACCCCTCACCATGACTATCCCGAAGGCGTCATCGCAGCGGCCGGAAGATGAAAATCTCGGCGTCGCCGCCAACATGGCTTACGGCCTGCAGCACGTGCTCACCATGTACGGCGGCATTGTCGCGGTACCGTTGATCGTCGGTCAGGCAGCCGGGTTATCCCCGGCAGATATCGGTCTGCTGATCGCGGCATCCTTGTTTGCCGGTGGTCTGGCGACCTTGTTGCAAACCCTTGGCCTGCCGTTTTTCGGTTGTCAGCTGCCGCTGGTGCAGGGTGTGTCGTTCGCCGGTGTGGCGACGATGGTGGCGATTGTTGGCAGTGATGGCGCCGGTGGCGTGCCGGCGATTCTCGGGGCGGTGATGGCCGCATCGTTTATCGGGTTGTTGATCACCCCGGTGTTCTCAAGGATCACCAAGTTCTTCCCGCCGCTGGTGACGGGCATTGTCATCACCACCATCGGTCTGACCCTGATGCCCGTTGCGGCGCGGTGGGCCATGGGCGGCAATAGCCGTGCAGCCGATTTCGGCAGCATGGCGAACATCGGCCTGGCCGCGCTGACCCTGGTTCTGGTGCTGCTGCTGAGCAAGATCGGCAGTGCGACCATTTCGCGCCTGTCGATCCTGCTGGCGATGGTCATCGGCACCGTCATCGCGGTATTGCTTGGCATGGCGGATTTTTCCGGGGTGACCCAGGGGCCGATGTTCGGTTTCCCGGCACCTTTCCATTTCGGTGTACCGACTTTCCATGTGGCCGCGATCATCTCCATGTGCATTGTGGTCATGGTGACGTTGGTGGAGACCTCGGCGGATATCCTCGCCGTGGGCGAGATCATCGATACCAAAGTCGATTCCAAGCGTCTCGGTAATGGCCTGCGGGCTGACATGCTGTCGAGCATGTTCGCGCCGATTTTCGGGTCTTTCACGCAGAGCGCGTTCGCACAGAATGTCGGGCTGGTGGCGGTGACCGGTGTGAAAAGTCGTTTTGTGGTGGCCACGGGCGGGGTATTCCTGGTGGTACTCGGCTTGCTGCCCTTCATGGGGCGGGTGATCGCAGCCGTGCCGACCTCGGTACTCGGTGGCGCTGGTATCGTGCTGTTCGGCACCGTAGCGGCCAGTGGTATTCGCACCTTGTCCAAGGTCGACTATCGCAACAACATGAACCTGATCATCGTCGCCACTTCGATCGGCTTCGGCATGATCCCCATCGCCGCGCCGAGTTTCTACGATCACTTTCCTGCCTGGTTCGCGACGATTTTCCATTCAGGGATCAGTTCGTCAGCGATCATGGCGATTTTGTTGAACCTGGCGTTCAACCACTTCACCGCCGGTAACTCGGACCAGCAATCGGTGTTCGTGGCGGGGACGGAGCGCAGTTTGTGCTTCCACGATGTGGCGGCGTTGCGCGATGGGGATTACTTCAGTGGCGGCAAGTTGTTTGACGCTGAAGGGAAGGAGATTCCGTTGGTGGCCGATGCCCCCAGGAAAACATCCAGACCTGAGACTAGCGAAGTCTAAAATGTGGGAGCGGGCTTGCTCGCGAATGCGCAGTGTCAGTCAGCACATGTGTAACTGGCCCACCGCATTCGCGAGCAAGCCCGCTTTTGGATCTCAACTGGCTTTCAGTACGTTGTGCGGCACCGAACACGCCTCATCCAGAAACTTCACCACGGTCCCCATGCACGCCTGGCGTTCTTCCACGTGGGGCATGTGGCTGGAATCTTCGAACAGTGCCCAGCGCACGTCCGCGATCTCATCCAGGAACGGCTTGACCACCAACGGCGTGGCCTCGTCGTGCCGGCCGGAGATCACCAGCGTCGGTACGTTGATCGCCGACAGGCGGCCGATCACGTTCCAGTCTTTCAAGCTGCCGATGACGTGAAACTCGGTCGGGCCGCTCATGGCGTGGTACACCGTCGGGTCTGAATCGACCTGGGCGAAGGTACGCGCCACTTCTTCCGGCCATGGGTTGACCCTGCATACGTGCTGGTCATAGAAAATCCGCGAAGCGGCTACGTATTCCGGGTCCTGGTAGCTGCCGGCCTGTTCATGCTTGAGCAGGGTTTCATGCACGCCTTCCGGCAACAATTTGCGCAGGCGGTTGGCCTCACTGACCCAGGTGCGCATGCAGGTCGGCGAGTTGGCCGGGATAAAGGCACGCAGGCCCTCGGGTTGCAAGATCGCGTGTTCGCTGCCGAGCATACCGCCCCAGGATTGGCCGAGGATCGCGTAGTTATCGCTGATTTGCAGGTGGTCCAGCAGGTTGTTCAGTTCTTCGAGGAACAGGCTGATGGTCCAGAACGACGGGTCTTTGTCGGGCAAGTGGGTGGAGCGGCCATTGCCCAGTTGGTCGTAGTGAATGACCGCGTGGCCGCTGGCGGCGACGTCCTTGAAGGCGTCGACATAGTCATGGGTGCAACCAGGGCCGCCATGGATGACCACCAAGGGAGTGCGGCCGCTGCTCAGGTCGCCGGTGACGCGGTACCAGGTCTGGTAGGCGCCAAAGGTTGCATAGCCTTCGCGGACTTTGTCGATGAATTCCATTTCGTACCCTGCTGTGAAAAAAAGGATCAGGGACACGATAGTCTGCACGCAAAATTTAGGTAACTAGCAAAACAGATAGGTTTTTGCCGGCGGCTCAATCTTCGAGCAGGCGGTAATGGGTGGCGCGTACCACCGCCTGCACACGGTTCTTGGCCCCCAATTTGTGCATGGCTGAAGTCAGGTGCAGGGTGACTACCGCCAATGAACGGCTCAGTTGCTTGGCGATTTCGGCGGCGGTCAAGCCGTCGGCGGCCCATTTCAGGCACTCGCGTTCACGCTTGGTCAAATGGATGTGCGGGTAGGTGCGTAGCTCCTTGCTGAACAGCGGGTAGGCCGCTTCCTGCAGGGCATGGGTAATCAGGCTGAAATCCGTCAGGGTCTGCTGGGCATCCTTCAGCACCGTGTGCGCCTTTCCGGTGCGCAGGCCGGTCAGGGAGGCAAAACCGCCACGGGGCAAATGAATAGGCACGCTTACCCCGCAGGTCAGTTGCTGTTCATGCAGGTAGGACGATACCGGCGCGTGGCAGGGGTCGATGATTTTCTGCAAGGCCGTCTCGGCTTTCGCCTCGTAGGACCAGACAAACGGCGACACCGTGCTCAGTGCCAGATGCTGCACCGGGTCAATCTGGTAAAACCCTTCGCTGCACCACAAGGCCTGCCAGTCGTTGGGCGTGTTGCGCAGTTGCAGCACCGAGGGGGTGATGAGCGTGCCATTGAGGTCGATGGGCACCGGGGTGTAGTCATACACCAGTGCATCGAAGCCCAATTGTTGGGCGAGGATGAAAGTGTTGTCCATCTGTTCATCCAGGCTCCTGCCCGGCATGAGGCGATTATTGAAGGCGGTCAGCTTGGCCAGCATCCGTTCTGCTCCCGAATTCATTTGAATCTCGACTTGCTGCAAGTAGAATGCCACGCCCCGGCGAAGGACTGCCAGGCCAAACCTATAAGAAATACCAGGTTATGGCCGCGTGGCATCCTCGGTAGTGTTGGCCTGATCAGCGGCCGCTACCCGCCAGGCCGATACAACACAAGGAATGTATGCATGTGGCGTGAAATTGCCCCCGACCAGCAGTACAACGTGCAAGTCGATGGCCATAACCTCGTGGCCTACAGCTTTGGGGACGGCGATGAGGTGCTCTTGTGTCTCAACGGCGGTCCCGGCTTGCCGTGTGATTACTTGCGCGACGCCCATGGCTGGCTCAAGGACCATAACCTGCGAGTGGTTGCATTCGACCAGCTTGGCACGGGCGCATCAGCCAGACCGACCGATGTTTCCCTGTGGGAAATCCGCCGTTATGTGGAAGAAGTCGAAACCGTGCGCCAAACCTTGGGCCTGGGCCGTGTGCACTTGCTGGGGCATTCCTGGGGCGGTTGGCTGGGCATCGAATACGCCATTCACTACCCCGATGCGCTGAAAAGCCTGATCCTGGAAAACACCGTCGGCGACATCCCGCACCTGTCCCAAGAGCTTGACCGCCTGCGCGGTGCCCTGGGCAGCGAAACCGTGGCCATGATGCAGCGCCACGAAGCCATGGGCACCCTCGAGCACCCGCAGTACCAGGCGGCAATCACCTTGCTCAACTACCGCCACGTGTGCCGCCTGGACGAATGGCCCGAGCCGGTCAAGCGCTCCCTTGGCGACTGGAACATGGGCCCGTACGAAACCATGCAAGGCCCCAACGAGTTCCTGTATATCGGCAATCTCAAGGACTGGAACCGCATCCCCGAGATGGCCGAGTTCAAGATGCCGATATTGATCACCACCGGCCAGCATGACGAGCTGACCCCGGCCTGCGCGATGCGCATGAAGCAAGCCGCCAGGCACGCCGAGTTGCACGTTTTTCCCAACAGCAGCCATATGCCGTTTTATGAGGAGCCCCAAGCGTACTTCCCGGTGTTGCTGGACTTCCTCGCTCGCCACCGAGGCTAACGGATGAACCTGGCGCGCTATCGCTTTGTGCTCTCCCGGCCGCTGCAATTGCTGCCGGTGTTGTTCGGCATCAGCTTGATCACCTTCGTGCTGGTGCGTTCCATTCCCGGCGATCCGGCGCGGGCCTTGCTCGGCTCGCGCAGCACGCCGGATGCGCTGCTGAAAATTCGCGTCCAGTACGGTCTTGATCAGCCTCTGTGGCTGCAGTATTTCTACTTCCTCAAGAACCTGCTCAAGGGCGATCTCGGCCAGTCGTTGTTGTACAAGGTCGATGCCCTGAAGCTGATCGTCACCCGCATCGAACCGACTTTAGTACTAGTGCTGGGCAGCGTGGTGCTGGCGCTGCTGATTGCGCTGCCGCTGGCGACGCTGGCGGCACGCAATAAAGGCGGGTGGGTGGACAACCTGATCCGCGTGTTCACGACGGTCGGCCTGGGCATGCCGGCATTCTGGCTGGGCTTGATGTTGATCCTGTTGTTGAGTGTGCAGTGGGGCTTGTTCCCGGTGTCCGGCTATGGGCGGACCTGGCTGGATAAGGCTCACCATATGCTGCTGCCATGTCTGACCATCGCACTGGCGCTGTCGGCGGTGCTGGTACGCAACCTGCGGGCGAGCATGTTGATGGAGCTGCAGGCCGATCACGTCACCGCTGCACGCGCGCGTGGACTGTCGGAGGCGGCCGTGTTTCGCCGGCATGTGCTGCCCAATTCGCTGGTGCCGGCGGTCAACCTGCTGGCCGTCAACATCGGCTGGCTGATCAGCGGCACGGTGGTGATCGAGAGCCTGTTTGCGATTCCGGGCATTGGCCAATTGTTGGTGCGCGGGATCTTTACCCGCGACTACATGGTGGTGCAGGGCGTGGCTATGGTGCTGGCCTGTGCGACGGTGGTGGTCAACTTCCTTGCCGATGTGGTGACGGTGGCCCTCGACCCGCGAGTGAAGATGCAATGAGCAGTCGCCCACTGATCGCTCCGTGGCGCGTGCGCCTGCGTTTTGGTTTTCGCAATGGTCGGCTGACCGCGGCGTGGGGCCTGCTGATACTGTTCGGCTGGTTTGCCCTGGCACTGTGCGCACCCTGGATTGCGCCGTATGACCCGATTGCGCAGCACACTGACCTCAGTTTGCTGGCGCCGAGCCTGGCCCATCCGTTCGGCACGGACAACTATGGCCGAGACATCCTTTCACGGGTGATCTGGGGCGCGCGCATCGACCTGCAACTGGCCGTCGTCGGGGTGATTTTTCCATTCATGATCGGCACATTCATCGGCGCGGTTTCCGGCTATATCGGCGGGCGCTTCGACAGCTTTTGCATGCGCGTGATCGATGTGATCCTGGCATTCCCGTTCCTGGTGTTGATGCTGGCGATCATGGCCATCCTCGGCCCGGGCCTGAAGAGTTTTTATATCGCCATGGCGCTGGTGGGCTGGGTGTCGTATGCGCGGCTGATCCGCTCGCAGATCCTGGTGCTCAAGGAAAGCGACTTTGCCTTGGCCGCCAAGAGCCTGGGCTTCGGCCATGGGCGCATCCTGTTCAGGCACCTGCTGCCCAACGCAATGTTCGGTTCGATCGTGTTTTCCATGTCTGACGCAGTGCTGGTGCTGCTCAACGGTGCCGCAGTGAGTTACCTGGGCCTGGGCGTGCAGCCGCCGACGGCTGAGTGGGGGACGATGGTCGCCGAAGGGCAAGCGTTTATCACCACCGCGTGGTGGATCTGCACCTTTCCGGGGTTGGCCATTGTGACGCTGGCCATGGGCTTCAGCCTGTTGGCCGACGGCGTGGCGCAAGTGTTGGGGGATCGCTCATGAGCCTGTTGCAGGTCAAGGATCTCAGCGTGATCGCGCATAACGCCGGGCGGGATGTCACGCTGGTTGATCGCGTGTCTTTCGGCCTAGCTGAAGGCGAAGTCCTCGGCCTGGTGGGTGAGAGCGGTTCCGGCAAGACCCTGACGTGTCGCGGGCTGATGCGGTTGCTGCCGTCGCCCGGCCTGCGTGTGCAGGGCGGGAGCGTGCGCTTGGCCGGGCAGGACTTGTTGTCATTGGACGACGCCGGGATGCGTGCCGTGCGGGGTGGCCAGTTGGGCATGATCTTCCAGAACCCCAGCAGCCACCTTGACCCCTTGATGCGTATCGGCGAGCAGATCGGCGAAGGCATCCGCTTGCATCAAGGTGCATCGAAAAAAGACGCCCGCCGGCAGGCGATCGAAGTGCTGCGTCAGGTGGGCATTCCCGATCCGCAGGCGCGGGTCGACAACTATCCTCACGAGTTTTCCGGCGGCATGCGCCAGCGCGCGATGATCGCCGTGGCGTTGGGCTGCAACCCGAAAGTATTGATTGCCGATGAGCCGACCACCGCTCTGGATGTGACGGTGCAGGCGCAAATCCTGCGCTTGTTGCTGGACCTGCGCGACCAGCGTGGCCTGTCGATCATCATGATCACCCATGACCTGGGCGTGGTGGCGCAGACCTGCGACTCCATCGCCGTGATGTACGCCGGGCGCCTGTGCGAGCACGGCAGCAAGTACGACTTGCTGGCCCATCCGCAGCACCCTTACACCGCCGGCCTGATCGATTGCCAGCCGGCCCACAGCAGCGGCCACGCCTTGCTGCGCACCATCCCCGGCCAGCCGCCTTTGCTGGATGCATTGCCGGACGGTTGTCGCTTCAACCCGCGTTGCCCACAGGTGGGCGCGTTGTGCTTCGAGCGGCTGCCCGAAGGCGCGCAGGTGGCGTGTCACTATCCGTTGGGAGGCCGTCCGTGAGCCTGTTGCAGATCAAGGATCTTGAAGTGCGCTTTGCCGCATCTGGTACGGGTTTGTTCGGCCTGAACCGGCAGTGGGTGAGGGCGGTCAACGGGGTTTCGCTGAACCTGGCCGCCGGCGAGACCCTCGGTTTGGTGGGCGAATCCGGCAGCGGAAAAAGCACCCTGGGGCGCGCGATCCTGCACCTCAACCCGATCAGTGCCGGCCAGGTGTTGTTCGATGGCATCGACATGGCCCACGGCAGCGCCATTGACATTGCGCGCCTGCGCCATGAAACCGCGATGATCTTCCAGGACCCGTACGCCGCGCTGAACCCCCGCCACACGGTGGGCGAAACCCTTGCCGAAGTGCTGCGGGTACAGCGCAAAGTCGCACCGGCGGGGATTCCACGCCGCGTTGATGAACTGCTCGATCTGGTCGGCCTGCGCCCCGAGCTGGCCAGCCGCAAGCCCGGCTCCCTCAGCGGCGGCCAGTGCCAGCGCGTCGGTATCGCCCGCGCCCTGGCGGTGGAGCCGCGCTTGATCATCGCCGATGAGTGCGTGGCGGCTTTGGATGTCTCGATCCAGGGCCAGATCATCAACCTGTTGCTGGAACTGCAGCAGCGCATGAACCTGGCGATCCTGTTTATCGCCCATGACTTGGCCATCGTGCGGCGCCTGTGCGACCGCGTGGCGGTGATGTACCTGGGAAAGATCGTCGAAGAAGGGCCGGTGGAAGCGGTGTTCAGCGCGCCGCGCCATCCGTATACCGCGGCATTGATCGAGGCGATTCCCGAGATCGACCCGCATCGGCCATTGCCTGCGCAGCTTCTGCCGGGTGAGCCGCCCAGCCCGTTGAATTTACCGGCCGGTTGCGCCTTTCACCCGCGTTGCCGCCATGCCCGGACGGAGTGTTCCGTGGTGTTGCCGCCGACCCATTTCCTGCACGAGCATCGGTACAGTTGCGTGCTTGAACAGCCCTTGAACCTTTCCTGCCATTCATGAACAAGGAGTTATGGACATGCAATCCCGTCACTTGAAGTTGCTCGCCGCCGCTACGCTCACCGCGTGGTCCCTGACAGCCGGGTTTGCACACGCCGCTGGCGTGCTGACCATTGGCTGCCGTGAAGACAGCACCACGTTCGACCCGATCAAAAGCGCGCAAAACCGCGACACCTGGGTATTCGCCAACGTCTACGACACCCTGGTGCGGGTGGATAACCTGGGCACCAAGATGGAACCGGGGCTGGCCGAAAGCTGGGACATTTCCAAGGACGGCCTGACCTATACGTTCAAGCTGCGTGATGCGAAGTTCTCCGATGGCTCGTCAATCACCGCCGACGATGCCGCGTTCAGCCTGTTGCGTATCCGCGACAACAAAGCCTCGCTGTGGAGCGACCCGTTCAGCCTGATCAATACCGCCAAGGCGACGGACGCCAAGACCCTGGTGGTGACCCTGAAAACACCGGCCGTGGCTTTCCTCTCGCAACTGGCGTCGCCGACCGTCTCGATCCTGTCGGAAAAGGCCATGACCCAGATGGGCGAAGACGCCTACTCGGAAAAACCGGTGACCTCGGGCGCGTTTACCGTGGATGAGTGGCGCAAGGGCGATCGGGTGATCCTGAAGAAAAACCCGAACTTCTGGCAAGCCAAGAGCGTCAGCCTGGATGGCGTGGAATGGGTGTCCGTGACCGATGACAACACCCGTATGCGCATGGTGCAGAACAACGAGCTGGACACCGCGATCTTCGTGCCGTTTTCGCGGGTGGAAGAGCTGAAAAAAGACCCGAACGTCGTGATCCACTCCGACCCGTCTACCCGTGAAGACCATCTGCTGATCAACCACGCCCACGGCCTGCTGGCCAAGCAGGAAGTGCGCGAGGCGCTGGACATGGCCATCGATAAGCAATCGTTGGTCAAGACCGCCACTTACGGTCAAGGCACCGTGGCCTATTCCTACATCCCGAAAGGCTCGCTGTACCACTACGCCAACAACCTGCAGCGCCCGTACGACCCGACGGCGGCCAAGAAGCTGTTGGAGCAGGCCGGTGCCAAGGACTTGAAGCTCAACTACGTGGTCAATGCCGGCAACGAAGCCGATGAGCAGATCGCGGTGATCATCAAGGACCAACTGGCCAAGGTCGGCGTGACCGCCAACCTGCAAAAGGTCGACCCGACCCAGAGCTGGCAGATGCTGGTGGACGGTGACTACGATATTTCGGTGATGTACTGGACCAACGACATTCTCGACCCGGACCAGAAAACCACCTTCGTCCTGGGCCACGACACCAACCAGAACTACATGACCCGCTACAAGAACGACAAGGTCAAGGCGCTGGTGGCGGCGGCACGGATCGAGGCGGACCCGGCCAAGCGTGAGCAGATGTATGTCGAACTGCAGAAGTTGGCGAAACAGGACGTCAACTGGATCGACCTGTACTACAGCCCGTACATCAACATCTCACGCAAGAATGTGAGCAACTTTCTGCAAAACCCATTGGGCCGCTTCACCCTCGAGGAAGTGGTGAAGAACTAAACAACACCGCAATAAAAACTGTGGGAGGGGGCCCCCTCCCACATTTTGGTTTACCGGCGTTTCAGTTACTGCGCGTCGAACGCCTGGCCATTGATGCCGGCACTGTCCGGCCCCATCAGGTACAGGTACACCGGCATGATCTCTTCCGGTGCAGGCCGTTCCATCGGGTTCTCCCCTGGGTACGCCTGGGCCCGCATGCTCGTGCGTGTGCCGCCGGGGTTGATGCTGTTGGCGCGGACCGCGGCCACGTCTTCCAGCTCATCGGCCAGGGTTTGCATCAAGCCTTCAGTGGCGAATTTCGACACGCCATAAGCACCCCAATACGCCCGCCCCTTGCGCCCGACACTGCTGGAGGTGAACACCACCGAGGCATCCTGGGACAGCTTGAGCAGTGGCAGCAGGGTGCTCGTCAGCATGAACATCGCATTGACGTTCACGTGCATCACCCGCATGAAGTTCTCGCCGGACAACTGCTCGATCGGCGTGCGTGGGCCGATGATCGAAGCGTTGTGCAGCAGGCCGTCGAGGTGGCCGAATTCCTTTTCGATCATGGCCGCCAGTTCATCGTATTGATGGGGCAGGGCGGTCTCCAGGTTGAACGGAATCACCACCGGTTGAGGCTGGCCCGCGGCTTCGATCTCGTCATACACCTGGGCCAGGTTGGCTTCGGTCTTGCCCAGCAGCAGCACGGTAGCGCCATGGGCGGCGTAGGTTTTCGCCGCTGCCGCGCCGATCCCGCGACCGGCACCGGTCACCAGGATGACCCGGCCTTTGAGCAGGTCCGGGCGTGCAGAGTAATCAAACATAAACAACCTCGACAAAAGTTAACTGGCTGCCAACGCCGATCCCCTGTGGAAGGGGCTTGGTGGGAGGGGCGGTGCGACGATTCGACTTGCTCCCGATGGCGGCGGTCCAGTCAATGAATGTGTTGAATGACACACTGCAATCGGGAGCAAGTCGAATCGTCGCACCGCCCCTCCCACATTGATCTTCAGCAAGTCATCAATCAGCAACTGCACAGCGCGTTATCCAACACCTTGCGCAGTTCCAGCGGGTGATCCACTACCACATCGGCGCCCCAGTGACGTGGGTTATCGTCCGGGTGGATGTAGCCGAACGTGACCGCTGCGGTGCGGGTGCCGGCGTCGCGGCCAGACTCGATGTCACGCAGGTCATCGCCCACGAACAGTACGCTGGCCGGGTCCAGGTCGAGCATCTTGCACGCCAGGATCAAGGGTTCCGGGTCCGGCTTGCTGTTCTTCACGTGATCCGGGCAAATCAGCAGTGCCGAGCGTTCGGCCAGGCCCAACTGCTGCATGATCGGCTCGGCAAAGCGCAGCGGCTTGTTGGTGACCACACCCCAGATCAGCTTGGATTTTTCGATGTCATCCAGCAGCTCGCCCATGCCGTCGAACAGCTTGCTGTGGATCGCGCACCCCTTGAGGTAGCGCTCGAGGAATTCCAGGCGCAGTTCTTCAAAACCAGGCGACTCCGGATCCATCGAGAACGTCACGGCGACCATTGCCCGTGCACCGCCGGAGATTTCATCGCGAATGTGCTGGTCATTGATCGGCGCCAGCCCACGGTCGGCGCGCATGGCCTGGCAGATGGCGATAAAGTCCGGCGCGGTGTCCAGCAGGGTGCCGTCCATATCGAAGAGAACTGCTCGCAACTTCACAGGCTTACTCCTCGCGCAGGGTCTGGATCATGTAGTTGACGTCAACGTCGTTGGCCAGCTTGTAGTGCTTGGTCAGCGGGTTGTAGGTCAGGCCGATGATGTCCTTGACGGTCAGCCCGGCCTGGCGGCTCCAGGCGCCCAGTTCGGAGGGGCGGATGAATTTCTTGAAGTCATGGGTGCCGCGTGGCAGCAGCTTCATGATGTATTCGGCGCCGATGATCGCGAACAGGTAAGCCTTGGGGTTGCGGTTGATGGTGGAGAAAAACACCTGGCCGCCCGGCTTGACCATGCGAAAGCACGCTCGGATCACGGAAGACGGGTCGGGCACGTGCTCCAGCATTTCCAGGCAGGTGACCACGTCGAATTGCTCCGGCATCTCTTCGGCCAGGGCTTCGGCGGTGATCTGGCGATATTCCACGCTGACGCCGGATTCGAGTTGGTGCAGTTGGGCCACGGCCAGCGGGGCTTCGCCCATGTCGATGCCCATCACGGTGGCGCCGCGCACGGCCATCGCTTCGCTGAGGATGCCGCCGCCGCAGCCGACGTCCAATACCTTCTTGCCGGCCAGGTTGACGCGTTCATCAATCCAGTTGACCCGCAGCGGGTTGATGTCGTGCAAGGGCTTGAATTCGCTTTCGCGGTCCCACCAGCGGTGAGCCAGGGCTTCGAATTTGGCGATTTCGGCGTGGTCGACGTTGCTCATGGTGAATCCTCTAAAACTGATAAATCGGTTTGCAGGCTTTGAACGCAGGGGTCCAAAACCGACGTTATTCGTTTCGCCCGCTGATGCGCCGGCCCCACTCGATCGCCGAGGCGACCAGTTCCGGTTCGTTCATGCGGGTCAATCGCCGGTCGTCGAGCAACTGCTTGCCGGCGACCCAAAGGTGTTTCACACAATCGCGCCCGGTGGCATATATAAGCTGTGAGACCGGGTCGTAGATCGGTTGTTGCGCCAGGCCGGAAAGATCGAAGGCCACCATGTCGGCGGCCTTGCCGACTTCCAACGAGCCAATTTCGCTCTCCAGGCCCATGGCCCGGGCGCCGTTCAGGGTGGCCATGCGCAGCGCGCGATGGGCATCCAGGGCGGTGGCCGACCCGGCGACCGCCTTGGCCAACATGGCGGCTGTGCGGGTTTCACCCAACAGGTCCAGGTCATTATTGCTGGCGGCGCCGTCGGTGCCGATTGCTACATTGATGCCGGCTTGCCACAGACGTTCCACCGGGCAGAAGCCGCTGGCCAATTTCAGGTTCGATTCCGGGCAGTGGATGATGCTGGTGTTGCTTTCTACCAGCAAAGCCAGGTCATCTTCGCTGATTTGCGTCATATGAACGGCCTGGAAGCGCGGGCCCAGCAAGCCCAGGCGGCCCAGGCGCGCCAATGGGCGTTCCCCGGTCTGGTCCACGGCCTGCTGCACTTCGGAGGCGGTTTCGTGCACATGCATATGGATCGAAGCATCCAGTTCTTCGGCGATTATGCGGATTTTTTCCAGGTTCGCATCGCATACGGTGTAGGGCGCGTGGGGGCCGAAGGTGATTTTGATGCGCGGATGATGCTTGAGGTCGCCGAACAGCTCGATCCCCTGGCGAATCGCCTCATCGGCGCTGGCGGCGCCGGGAATCGGGAAGTCGAGGATTGGAATGGCGATCTGCGCGCGCATCCCGCTGTTGTGTACGCAGTCGCTGGCGACCTTGGGAAAGAAGTACATGTCGGAGAAGCAAGTGATGCCCCCCTTGAGCTGCTCGGCAATGGCCAGGTCGGTACCGTCGCGGACAAAGGCTTCGTCGACCCATTTGGCCTCGGCGGGCCAGATGTGCTTTTCCAGCCAGGTCATCAACGGCAGGTCGTCGGCCATGCCGCGAAACAGGCTCATTGCCGCATGGCCGTGGGCGTTGATCAGGCCCGGGCTGAGCAACATGCCCGGCAGTTCACGCGTCTCTTTGCTGGCGAGTTTCAAGGCGGCTTCGCGAGGCCCGATAAAAGCGATTCGCCCGTCGCGAATGCCCAGGCCATGTGCCTTGAGCACCACGCCGGCGGGTTCGACGGGTACCAGCCAGCTTGGCAGTAACAGTAAGTCGAGGGGGGCGGCAGTGGCGATCATCGCGGGCTTCTTCCCAGGCAGCTATAAAAGAAGGGCGAAGTATACCCGAGCGTCCTGGCTGGCGGATCGCTATAATCGGCGGCTTTTGTTCATGAGTGCGGGGTAAGGGATGCGCGACCGACTGTTGGCTGCCGAGAAAGTAAAGGCCATCGATTGGCGTGATGGCGCGCTGCATCTGCTCGATCAGCGTGCGCTGCCGTCCCGGGAAAGCTGGGTAGCCTGTACCACGGTCGATGAGGTGGCCCAGGCCATTCGCTCAATGGTGGTACGGGGCGCGTCAGCGATCGGCATCAGTGCTGCCTATGGGTTGGTGCTGGCCGCCCGCTCTCGACTCGCAGAGGGCGGTGACTGGCAGGCTGCGTGGGAAGAAGACTACGCACTGTTAGCCGATTCGCGCCCAACTGCGGCGAATTTGTTCTGGGCCTTGCAGCGCATGCGTGACCGCCTGGATCGCCTCAAAAAGCCTGCCGATCCTTTGGCGGTGCTGGAGGCCGAGGCCATTGCGATTCATGAGAGCGACCGGGAAGCCAATCTCGTCATGGCCCAGTTGGGTGTCGAACGGATCCGCAGGCACCAGGGCAACGCCCAGGCGATCCTCACTCATGGCAATGCCGGTGCCTTGTCGACAGGCGGCGTGGGCACGGCGCTGGGGGTGATTCGCGCGGCGTTCCTGGAGGGGCTGGTCGAGCAGGTCTACGCCAATGAAACCCGCCCCTGGCTGCAAGGGTCGCGGCTGACTGCCTGGGAACTGGCGGGCGAGGGCGTTCCGGTGACGGTCAATGCCGACTCCGCTGGCGCGCATATTCTCAAGACCAAAGGCGTGACCTGGGTCGTCGTCGGTGCCGACTGTATTGCCGCCAATGGTGACGTGATCGGCAAGATCGGCACTTATCAGCTGGCGGTATGCGCCATGCATCATGGCGTGCGCTTCATGGTAGTGGCACCCAGTTCCACCCTCGACCTGATGATGGCGACGGGGGAGGATGTCGCCCTGGAAGAGCGTGATCCTGACGAGTTGCGTGACATTGTCGGGCAGCGCTTAGAGGTGGATACGTACAATCCGGTGTTTGATGTGACGCCGGCCGACCTGATCGATGTGATCGTGACGGAAAAGGGCATCGTCGAGCGGCCGGATGCGGCGAAGCTGGCGAAGTTGATGTGCCGCAAACGTCTGCATTGACGGGGGGTGAGCCCCTGACTGGCGCTGAAAGTCAATAAAAGCCTTGGATTTACCCTCGAAAAATAACCCCAACCCAGCTCTGAGCCCCTCTCGTCGCCCTCAAGCCTGTCATCCGTCAACTTACTACGCTCCATGCGCATCAGGGGGATAGGTGCGTGGCGGCGATTGTGATAACATCCGGCGGTTTCCAGGGCCACCCCGAGGGGTGGCCTATAACGCGCAGATCCGTGTCATAACTCGTTGATTTGTCGTAAGTCGTTGTCAGGCACCCTGCCGGCAGCGGCGAGCTTCGTTCGTCCCATATGGATGTGACGAGGTTTCACCCGAAAAAGGAATCAGGCTTCTCATGGGCGAACTGGCCAAAGAAATCCTCCCGGTCAATATCGAAGACGAGCTGAAACAGTCCTACCTCGACTACGCGATGAGCGTAATTGTCGGTCGGGCACTGCCTGATGCGCGCGATGGCTTGAAGCCCGTGCACCGGCGTGTGCTGTTCGCGATGAGCGAGCTGGGTAACGACTGGAACAAGCCGTACAAGAAATCTGCCCGTGTTGTCGGTGACGTGATCGGTAAGTATCACCCTCACGGCGACACTGCGGTGTACGACACCATCGTTCGGATGGCCCAGCCGTTTTCCCTGCGCTACCTGCTGGTAGACGGCCAGGGTAACTTCGGTTCGGTCGATGGCGACAACGCCGCGGCGATGCGATACACCGAAGTGCGCATGACCAAGCTGGCGCACGAGCTGCTGGCCGACCTGCACAAAGAAACCGTGGACTGGGTGCCGAACTACGACGGCACCGAAATGATCCCGGCTGTCATGCCGACCAAGATCCCCAACCTGCTGGTCAACGGTTCCAGCGGTATCGCCGTGGGCATGGCCACCAACATCCCGCCGCACAACCTCGGTGAAGTCATCGACGGTTGCCTGGCCCTTATCGACAACCCTGAGCTGACCGTCGATGAGCTGATGCAATACATCCCCGGTCCGGACTTCCCGACTGCTGCGATCATCAACGGTCGCGCCGGTATCATCGAAGCCTACCGTACCGGTCGTGGCCGTATTTACATGCGTGCCCGTTCGATCATCGAGGACATCGACAAGGTCGGTGGCCGTCAGCAGATCGTCATCACCGAGCTCCCGTACCAGTTGAACAAGGCGCGTCTGATCGAGAAGATCGCCGAGCTGGTCAAGGAGAAGAAGCTCGAAGGCATCACCGAGCTGCGCGACGAGTCCGACAAGGACGGTATGCGCGTGGTGAT
The DNA here is from genome assembly GCF_009935975.1 of Pseudomonas sp. Q1. Taxonomy (NCBI): domain Bacteria; kingdom Pseudomonadati; phylum Pseudomonadota; class Gammaproteobacteria; order Pseudomonadales; family Pseudomonadaceae; genus Pseudomonas; species Pseudomonas sp. Q1. The sequence continues at coordinate 127,968 of NZ_QODI01000007.1, forward strand.
CGAGTTGCGTCGTGGCGAAGTGCCTGAGGTGATCCTCAACAACCTCTACGCCCAGACCCAGCTGCAAAGCGTGTTTGGTATCAACGTCGTGGCCCTGATCGATGGTCGCCCGCGCATCCTGAACCTCAAGGATCTGCTGGAAGCGTTCGTGCGTCACCGCCGCGAAGTGGTGACCCGTCGTACCGTGTTCGAGCTGCGCAAGGCCCGTGAACGCGGGCATATCCTGGAAGGCCAGGCGGTTGCGCTGTCGAACATCGACCCGGTGATTGCGCTGATCAAGGCTTCGCCAACGCCGTCGGAAGCCAAGGAAGCGCTGGTCAGCACGCCTTGGGAATCCAGCGCCGTGGTGGCCATGGTCGAGCGCGCCGGTGCCGACTCCTGCCGTCCCGAGACCCTGGACCCGCAATACGGTCTGCGCGAAGGCAAGTACTTCCTGTCGCCGGAACAGGCCCAGGCCATCCTGGAACTGCGGCTGCACCGCCTGACGGGCCTGGAGCACGAGAAGCTGCTGGCCGAGTACCAGGAGATCCTCAACCAGATCGGCGAACTGATCCGTATCCTCAGCAGCGCCGTGCGCCTGATGGAAGTGATCCGCGAAGAGCTGGAAGTGATCCGTGCCGAATACGGCGACGTGCGCCGCACCGAAATCCTCGATGCCCGCCTCGACCTGACCCTGGGTGACATGATCCCGGAAGAAGAGCGCGTGGTGACCATCTCCCACGGCGGCTACGCCAAGACCCAGCCTCTGGCTGCGTACCAGGCCCAGCGTCGTGGTGGTAAAGGTAAATCGGCTACCGGCGTCAAAGATGAGGACTACATTGCTCACCTGCTGGTCGCCAACAGCCACACCACGCTGCTGCTGTTCTCCAGCAAGGGCAAGGTGTACTGGCTGAAAACCTACGAAATCCCGGAAGCTTCCCGCGCCGCCCGTGGTCGCCCACTGGTCAACCTGCTGCCGCTGGACAGTGATGAGTACATCACCACCATGCTGCCGGTCGAGGAATACACCGAAGGTCACTTCATCTTCATGGCGACCGCCAAAGGCACCGTGAAGAAGACCCCGCTGGAATCCTTCAGTCGTCAGCGCAGCGTGGGCCTGATCGCCCTGGAGCTGGACGAAGGCGACGTGCTGATCTCCGCAGCCATCACCGATGGCGAGCGTGAAGTGATGCTGTTCTCCGACGGCGGCAAGGTGACGCGCTTCAAGGAATCCGACGTGCGCGCCATGGGCCGTACCGCCCGCGGTGTGCGCGGTATGCGCCTGCCGGAAGGGCAGAAGCTGATTTCGATGCTGATCCCGGAAGAAGGCAGCCAGATTCTCACTGCCTCCGAGCGTGGTTATGGCAAGCGCACGGCCATCAGCGAGTTCCCTGAGTACAAGCGTGGCGGCCAGGGCGTGATCGCCATGGTCAGCAACGAGCGTAACGGCCGTCTGGTCGGTGCGGTCCAGGTGCTCGATGGTGAGGAGATCATGCTGATTTCCGACCAGGGCACCCTGGTACGTACCCGTGTGGCTGAAGTCTCGAGCCTGGGCCGTAACACTCAGGGCGTGACCCTGATCAAGCTGGCCAAGGACGAGAAACTGGTCGGCCTGGAGCGTGTCCAGGAGCCATCGGAAGTCGAAGGCGAAGAGCTGGAAGGTGAGGAGTTCGATGGCGAAGTGATCGCAACCGGCGATGACAACGTCGACGAGCCAACCCTCGACGCTGCCGCAGACGACGAAGAACCGCAGGAATAAGCGGACATACAGGGGGCGGATGAAGATTCGCCCCCTTGTTGTTTGTCCGGATGGAAATATCGACAACCATGGAGATCCCTTGTGGGAACGGGCTTGCTCGCGAAGGCGGACTGACATTCACTCCAGATGTCGGCTGTTGGATCGCTTTCGCGAGCAAGCCCGCTCCCACACCGGGTCCGGTGTCGGCTGATATGTTTGCGTGACTACCACCAGATCAGAGTGAGATTGGATGTGAGCAAGAGAGCCTATAACTTCTGTGCCGGTCCCGCGGCGCTTCCTGAAGCAGTCCTGCAGCGTGCGCAGGGTGAACTCCTCGACTGGCATGGAAAAGGCCTCTCCGTGATGGAAATGAGCCATCGCAGCGATGAGTTCGTGTCCATCGCCACCAAGGCCGAGCAGGATCTGCGCGACTTGCTGGACATCCCATCCAACTACAAAGTGCTGTTCCTGCAGGGCGGCGCGAGCCAGCAGTTCGCCCAGATCCCACTGAACCTGCTGCCCGAAGACGGCACTGCCGACTATATCGACACCGGTATCTGGGGGCAGAAGGCCATTGAAGAGGCCTCCCGTTACGGTCACGTCAATGTAGCGGGCACCGCCAAGCCTTACGACTACTTCGCCATTCCGGGTCAGAACGAATGGAAGCTGTCGAAGGATGCTGCCTACGTACACTACGTCGCGAACGAAACCATCGGTGGCCTCCAATTCGACTGGGTGCCGGAAGTGGGCGACGTACCGCTGGTGTGCGACATGTCCTCGGACATTCTTTCGCGCCCGATCGATGTGTCCAGGTACGGCATGATCTACGCCGGCGCGCAGAAGAACATCGGTCCAAGTGGCATCCTGGTCAACATCGTCCGCGAAGACCTGCTGGGTCGTGCCCGTTCGCTGTGCCCGACCATGCTCAACTACAAGGTCGCGGCGGATAACGGCTCGATGTACAACACCCCGCCGGCCTTTGCCTGGTACCTGTCGGGCCTGGTGTTCGAATGGCTCAAGGAGCAGGGCGGCGTGGCGGCCATGGCCAAGCTCAACGAACAGAAGAAGCGCGTCCTGTACGACTTCATCGACGCCAGCGGCCTGTACAGCAACCCGATCAACCTGACTGACCGCTCGTGGATGAACGTGCCGTTCCGTCTGGCTGACGACCGTCTGGACAAGCCGTTCCTGGCCGGTGCCGACGAGCGCGGCCTGCTGAACCTCAAGGGCCACCGCTCGGTGGGTGGCATGCGCGCCTCCATCTACAACGCTGTCGACATCCACGCGATCAACGCACTGGTTGCCTACATGGCAGAGTTCGAAAAGGAACACGGCTAATGTCTGAACAAGAGCTCAAGGCCCTGCGCGTACGCATTGACAGCCTGGACGAGAAAGTCCTGGAACTGATCAGTGAGCGTGCGCGCTGTGCCCAGGAAGTGGCACGGGTGAAGATGGCGTCCCTGGCGGAAGGCGAGGTGCCGGTGTTCTACCGTCCCGAGCGTGAGGCCCAGGTGCTCAAGCGCGTGATGGAGCGCAACAAGGGCCCGCTGGGCAATGAAGAAATGGCTCGATTGTTCCGCGAAATCATGTCTTCCTGCCTGGCCCTGGAGCAGCCGCTGAAAGTGGCCTACCTGGGTCCTGAAGGCACCTTCACCCAAGCGGCGGCCATGAAGCACTTCGGCCACGCGGTGATCAGCAAGCCGATGGCGGCCATCGACGAAGTGTTCCGCGAAGTGGCGGCCGGTGCGGTGAATTTTGGTGTAGTGCCGGTGGAAAACTCCACCGAAGGTGCCGTCAACCACACGCTGGACAGCTTCCTTGAGCACGACATGGTGATCTGCGGTGAAGTCGAGCTGCGTATTCACCACCACCTGCTGGTGGGCGAGAACACCAAGACCGACAGCATCAGCCGTATCTACTCCCACGCCCAGTCCCTGGCCCAGTGCCGCAAGTGGCTGGACGCCCATTACCCGAATGTCGAGCGTGTTGCGGTGTCCAGCAATGCCGAGGCAGCCAAGCGGGTCAAGGGTGAGTGGAACTCGGCGGCCATCGCCGGTGATATGGCGGCGGGCCTGTATGGTCTGACGCGCCTGGCCGAGAAGATCGAGGACCGCCCGGACAACTCCACGCGCTTCCTGATGATCGGCAGCCAGGAAGTGCCGCCGACCGGCGACGACAAGACCTCGATCATCGTCTCCATGAGCAACAAGCCGGGCGCGCTGCATGAGCTACTGGTGCCGTTCCACGATAACGGGATTGACCTGACGCGCATCGAGACGCGCCCTTCGCGCAGCGGTAAATGGACCTATGTGTTCTTTATCGACTTCGTCGGCCATCACCGTGACCCGCTGGTCAAGGGCGTGCTGGAGAAGATCAGTCAGGAAGCCGTGGCACTCAAGGTGCTGGGCTCTTACCCGAAAGCGGTTTTGTGAGGCTTTAACATGAGTGGCAACTTTCTCGCCCTGGCGCAGCCGGGCGTGCAACAACTGTCGCCTTACGTTCCGGGCAAGCCTGTGGACGAGTTGGCGCGTGAGTTGGATCTGGACCCCTCCAATATCGTCAAGCTGGCGAGTAACGAGAACCCATTGGGCCCAAGCCCTAAAGTGCTGGCGGCGATTCGTGAAGAGCTGGCCGAGCTGACGCGTTATCCCGACGGCAACGGCTTTGCCCTCAAGTCACTGTTGGCGCAAAAGTGCGGTGTCGAACTGAACCAGGTGACCCTGGGCAACGGTTCCAACGATATTCTTGAGCTGGTCGGCCGCGCTTACCTGGCTCCGGGCTTGAACGCCGTGTTCAGTGAGCATGCGTTTGCGGTCTATCCGATCGTCACTCAGGCGGTGGGCGCTGATGCGAGAGTGATTCCAGCCAAGGACTGGGGGCATGATCTGCCGGCCATGCTGGCGGCGATCGATGCGCAAACGCGTGTGGTGTTTATCGCCAACCCGAACAATCCGACCGGCACCTGGTTCGATGCCCAGGCGTTGGACGACTTCCTGCAAGATGTGCCTGCGCACGTGCTGGTGGTACTGGACGAGGCGTATATCGAGTACGCCGAAGGCAGCGACCTGCCGGACGGCCTGGATTTCCTGGCAGCCTATCCGAACCTGTTGGTTTCGCGCACGTTCTCCAAGGCTTACGGCCTGGCCTCGCTGCGGGTTGGCTACGGCCTGTCCACGGCGGTGGTTGCCGATGTGCTGAACCGCGTGCGCCAGCCGTTCAACGTCAACAGCCTCGCCCTGGCGGCGGCCTGTGCGGCGGTAAAGGATGTCGAGCACCTGGAAGAAGGCCGCCGCATCAACGAAAGCGGCATGCTGCAGTTGCAGGAAGGTTTCCGTGAGTTGGGCCTGGGCTGGATTCCATCCAAGGGCAACTTCATTTGCGTCGATCTGGCTCAGGTGGCCGCCCCGGTATTCCAGGGCTTGCTGCGCGAAGGCGTGATCGTGCGTCCGGTGGCCAACTACGGCATGCCGAACCATTTGCGTATCACCATCGGTTTGCCGGCTGAAAACAGCCGCTTCCTGGAGGCGTTGGCCAAGGTCCTGGCCCGTGGTTGATGTCACCGCATTGCAACCTGTTGTGCCTATGATCGGTCGCCTGGTGGTGGTTGGCCTGGGGTTGATCGGTGGCTCTTTCGCCAAGGGCCTGCGTGAAAGCGGGCTGTGCGGCGAAGTGGTCGGTGTGGACCTGGACCCGCAATCGCGCAAGCTGGCGGTTGAGCTGGGGGTGGTCGATCGCTGTGAGGCGGACCTGGCGCTCGCGTGCCAGGGCGCCGATGTGATCCAGCTCGCCGTGCCGATCCTGGCGATGGAGAAGTTGCTGGCGGTGCTCGCCGGTATGGATTTGGGGCAGGCGATCCTGACGGACGTCGGCAGTGCCAAGGGTAATGTGGTGCGCGCAGCGCAACTGGCCTTTGGCGGTATGCCGGCGCGCTTTGTGCCGGGCCATCCGATTGCCGGTTCCGAGCAGAGCGGGGTAGAGGCGTCCAATGCGCAGCTGTTCCGCCGGCACAAGGTGATCCTGACGCCGCTTGAGCAAACCGATCCGGCAGCCCTGGCTGTAGTCGATCGTCTTTGGCGCGAGTTGGGTGCGGATGTCGAACATATGCAGGTCGAGCGCCACGACGAAGTGCTGGCGGCAACCAGTCATTTGCCCCATCTGCTGGCTTTTGGCCTGGTGGATTCTTTGGCCAAGCGTAACGAGAACCTCGATATTTTCCGTTACGCCGCGGGTGGTTTCCGTGATTTCACGCGTATTGCCGGCAGTGACCCGGTGATGTGGCACGACATCTTCCTGGCCAACCGCGAAGCGGTGCTGCGCACCCTGGACACTTTCCGCAGTGATCTCGACGCCTTGCGCGACGCGGTTGATGCGGGGGATGGTCATCAATTATTGGGCGTGTTTACCCGCGCGCGGGTGGCGCGTGAGCATTTCAGCAAGATCCTGGCTCGCCGGGCTTACATGGATGCGGCTGTGAACACTGATGAGCTGACGTTTCGGGCCGACCCGGGCGGCCGCTTGAGCGGCAGTATCCGGGTGCCGGGCGACAAGTCGATTTCCCATCGGTCGATCATGCTGGGCTCATTGGCCGAAGGCGTGACGGAAGTCGAAGGTTTCCTTGAGGGCGAAGATGCCCTGGCGACCTTGCAGGCTTTTCGTGATATGGGCGTGGTCATTGAAGGGCCCCACCATGGGCGCGTGGCCATTCATGGTGTCGGCTTGCACGGGCTGAAGCCTGCGCCGGGGCCGATCTACCTGGGGAATTCGGGGACGTCGATGCGCCTGCTGTCCGGGCTGCTGGCGGCGCAAGGCTTCGACAGTGTGTTGACGGGTGACGCCTCCCTGTCGAAGCGCCCAATGAGTCGCGTGGCGACGCCGCTGCGGGAGATGGGCGCGGTGATCGAGACCGGGCCGCAAGGCTGTCCGCCGCTGACCATTCATGGTGGTCAGGTGCTCAAGGGCGTGGCCTATTCAATGCCAATGGCCAGTGCGCAGGTTAAGTCCTGCCTGTTGCTGGCAGGTCTGTATGCCGAGGGTCAGACTTCAGTGACCGAGCCGGCGCCAACCCGTGATCACACCGAGCGCATGCTGCGCGGTTTTGGCTATCCGGTGTCGGTGGCAGGGGCTACGGCATCGGTAGAGTCGGGCCATGCGCTGGTTGCAACCCGTATCGAAGTGCCGGGGGATATTTCCTCGGCGGCGTTTTTCCTGGTGGCGGCTTCGATTGCCGAGGGTTCCGAGCTGTTGCTGGAGCATGTCGGCGTCAATCCGACGCGTACCGGGGTGATCGATATCCTGCGGTTGATGGGGGCGGACATCACCCTGGAAAATCCGCGTGAAGTCGGTGGTGAACCGGTTGCTGACCTGCGTGTGCGTTCGGCTGCACTCAAGGGGATCGAGATTCCCGAGGCGTTGGTGCCGCTGGCTATCGATGAGTTTCCGGTGCTGTTTATCGCGGCGGCCTGCGCCGAAGGGCGAACCGTGTTGCGCGGTGCGCAGGAGCTGCGTGTGAAAGAGTCTGATCGCATTCAGGTCATGGCCGACGGTCTGCTTGCGCTGGGGGTGAAGTGTGAACCGACCCCCGATGGGATTATCATTGACGCAGGTTTGATGGGCGGTGGTGAAGTGCATGCCCAGGGTGATCATCGGATTGCCATGGCGTTCAGCGTGGCTTCCCTACGGGCGGCCGCACCGATTCGTATCCGTGACTGCGCCAACGTCGCTACATCTTTTCCGAATTTTCTTACATTGTGTGCCCAAGTCGGCATTCGTGTTGCCCAAGAGGCTCAATTGTGAATATCAAAGCACCGGTGATTACCATCGACGGGCCAAGTGGCTCGGGCAAAGGCACGATCGCTGGCATCCTGGCCAAGCGGCTGGGCTGGTGCCTGCTGGATTCCGGCGCGCTGTACCGCTTGCTGGCGTTTGCTGCACGCAACCATGGCGTCGACCTGACCAACGAAGAATCCCTGAAGCTGCTGGCGGCGCACCTTGATGTGCAGTTCGTCGGCGCGACGGAGGGGCATCCCCAGCGGATCATCCTGGAAGGGGATGATGTGACCGATGACCTGCGTAACGAGCAGGTAGGTTCCTGGGCCTCCCAAGTTGCCGCGTTGCCGGCAGTGCGTGATGCATTGCTCCAGCGCCAGCGGGCGTTTCAAGAGCCCCCGGGCCTGGTGGCCGATGGCCGTGACATGGGCACGGTAGTATTTCCCGAGGCGCCGCTGAAGATTTTCCTGACTGCCAGCGCCGAGGAGCGGGCTCGTCGGCGCTACTTGCAGTTGAAGGGAAAAGTCGATGGTGTTAGTCTGTCGAGTCTGCTAGATGAGATCCGTGCGCGCGATGAGCGTGATACCCAGCGTGCAGTAGCCCCGCTCAAGCCGGCGGCTGATGCAATACAGCTGGATTCCACGGAGTTGTCCATCGAGCAGGTGCTGGAACGCATCTTGAGTGAAATCGCCATTCGCGATATCGCCGGGTGACCAAGAAGGCTGCAGGGGACCAGTCATAGTCCTGTAGTGCTTCTTTTAATTGAAACTGACCCACACCGTCTGGGGTGTGGAGATGGGCGTATTCTTCGCCCTTATCAACAGGAATTAAAATGAGCGAAAGCTTTGCGGAACTCTTTGAAGAAAGCCTAAAAACCCTGAACCTTCAGGCAGGCTCCATCATCACCGGTGTTATCGTTGATATCGATTACCAAGCTCGCTGGGTAACCGTTCACGCTGGTCTGAAGTCTGAAGCTCTGATCCCGCTGGAACAGTTCTACAACGATGCTGGTGACCTGACTATCAAGGTCGGTGACGAAGTTCACGTTGCTCTGGACTCGGTTGAAGACGGTTTCGGTGAAACCAAGCTGTCCCGTGAAAAAGCCAAGCGCGCTGAATGCTGGATTGTTCTCGAAGCAGCCTTCGCAGCTGAAGAAGTGGTCAAGGGCGTTATCAACGGTAAGGTTAAAGGCGGCTTCACTGTCGACGTTAACGGCATCCGTGCGTTCCTGCCAGGTTCTTTGGTCGACGTTCGTCCAGTGCGCGACACCACGCACCTGGAAGGTAAAGAACTCGAATTCAAGGTCATCAAACTCGACCAGAAGCGCAACAACGTTGTCGTTTCCCGTCGCAGCGTCCTGGAAGCAGAGAACTCCGCCGAGCGTGAAGCTCTGCTGGAATCCCTGCAGGAAGGCCAGCAAGTCAAAGGTATCGTCAAGAACCTCACCGATTACGGCGCATTCGTCGATCTGGGTGGTGTCGATGGCCTGCTGCACATTACCGACATGGCTTGGAAGCGTATCAAGCATCCTTCCGAAATCGTCAACGTTGGCGACGAGATCGATGTCAAGGTTCTGAAGTACGATCGTGAGCGTAACCGCGTTTCCCTGGGCTTGAAGCAGCTGGGCGAAGATCCATGGGTTGCTATCAAAGCTCGTTACCCAGAAAGCACTCGCGTAACCGCGCGTGTAACCAACCTGACCGACTACGGCTGCTTCGCTGAGCTGGAAGAAGGCGTGGAAGGCCTGGTACACGTTTCCGAAATGGACTGGACCAACAAGAACATCCACCCTTCGAAAGTCGTACAAGTCGGCGACGAAGTGGAAGTTATGGTTCTGGACATCGACGAAGAGCGTCGTCGTATCTCCCTGGGCATCAAGCAGTGCAAATCTAACCCATGGGAAGATTTCTCTGGCCAGTTCAACAAGGGCGATAAAATCTCCGGCACCATCAAGTCGATCACCGATTTCGGTATCTTCATTGGTCTGGACGGCGGCATCGACGGCCTGGTTCACCTGTCCGACATCTCCTGGAACGAAGTGGGCGAAGAAGCTGTTCGTCGTTTCAAGAAGGGCGACGAGCTGGACACCGTTATCCTGTCGGTTGACCCAGAGCGCGAGCGCATCTCCCTGGGCATCAAGCAACTGGAAAGCGACCCGTTCTCTGAATACGTTCAGGACAACGACAAAGGCGCGATCGTTAAAGGCACTGTGAAAGAAGTTGACGCTAAAGGCGCCATCATCGTTCTGGCCGACGATATCGAAGCGACTCTGAAAGCCTCCGAAATCAGCCGTGACCGCGTTGAAGACGCGCGCAACGTTCTGAAAGAAGGCCAGGAAGTAGAAGCCAAGATCATCAGCGTTGACCGCAAGAGCCGCGTGATCCAGCTCTCCATCAAGTCGAAAGACGATGCTGAAGAGAAAGAAGCGATCCAGAACTTGAAAGCTGCTCCAGAAGCTGAAAGTACTGACACCACCATGGCGGCACTGCTGCGCCAGGCAATGGCTAAGCAGAACTAAGTTCTGTAAGGCTGTAGAAAAAGGGCGACTTCGGTCGCCCTTTTTTGTGCCTGAAATTCGTTGAATCAACAACAGGAAGTTGAGGTCTACAGCTCAGGATGGGAACTGGCTATAGTTTTCAGGAGTATGACTGTTCTGTTGTTTTTTCAATAAGGAATTAAATGAAGAGGCTGATCGTAGTGCTTGCGGTAGCGATGCTCGTGGGGTGTTCTGCCACCAGCGCCAAGACTCACGCCAAGCGCGGGGTGAGTGGCATAGAGATCGACTGCTCAGGGCTTGGTTCTGGCTGGGACAAGTGCGAAAAGCGCGCTGCGCGCGAGTGTAAGGCGCAAGGCTACAAGGTCGTCACTCGGTCCAGTGATGCCAAGGATGAAGAGGGCGACTACCTGTTTGGGTGGAACCCTGCCGGCGCGGTAACGCGTACCATGCTGGTCATCTGCAACTGAGGTCGTAAGGTGTTTTTGCAGGTGTCCGTCGTACCTGGAGATAAGTCACCGTATGGGCTGTTCAAATTCATCAAGTCATGCTAAAACCTTCGGAGCGCTTTTCCTAGCTGCTTGAAAAAGAAGGGAAAAATATGACGAAGTCGGAGTTGATCGAACGTATTGTCACCCATCAAGGGCTGCTCTCATCCAAGGATGTGGAGTTGGCCATCAAGACCATGCTTGAGCAAATGTCCCAGTGCCTGGCTACCGGAGATCGTATCGAGATCCGAGGCTTTGGCAGTTTCTCATTGCACTACCGTGCGCCGCGTGTTGGCCGTAACCCAAAGACCGGTCAGTCCGTCAGTCTCGACGGTAAGTTTGTTCCCCATTTCAAACCGGGCAAGGAATTGCGCGATCGGGTGAACGAAGAAGAGGAAGAAGGCGTCTGAGTCTTTTTGGGGTTAGGAGAAGGTTATGCGTGGGTTTAAGCGCGTTGTGCTGCTATTGGTTGTACTGGTTGCAGTCCTAGCTGTCTTGGGTTTTGTGCTGGAAAACCAGCAGGGTGTTTCTCTCTCATTCCTAGGCTGGGCAACTGTGCAGATGCCGGTAGCGGTATTTGTCGTGTTGGCATTGATTGCTGGGATGCTGATAGGGCCGCTATTGGGGGTTGTGGTTGGTGGTCGCCGACGTAAAGCGGTGCCTGCGGAGCGTGGCTAAGAGCGATTCTTTTGCTTTTATGCGTTCGGCATGTCGGGCTTAGGCGCCGTCTGTCAGAAAATCTTCTTCATGCATTTTGATTGTCGCGCGGTCTCGTGATTTTGCCGGGCTGGTAGGTTGCTAGTCGGGTCGCGATATTGTGCGCTTGTCTCCTCGCTTGATGTCTCTCTTTGCTCCGGGCCTAGTTTTCCTACAAGCTTATGAACTGTATCTCTCGCCAGTCAGGAATCATCCTACGGCTCTGTCAAGACTTGTAATATGTCAGGGAGATGGCAGAATGGAATCTGTTCTCGATAACGGGCATTTTGTGCGCTCAAAATTTGGCAGAGACGCCGGGTTTTGACGGTCATATAACTAAAATAATAAATACATAAAATTGTCTGCATAACGAGCCCGCAGTTTCTCTTTGAAGGCAGGTTTTTGTTGTGAGTAGTAGTTTTCGCGCGCCCTCGCTTTATCCCTCTGACGAAATAAATCTCGTCGCGCTTTTTCAGACTGTCAAGCAGCAAAAAAAGCTTATTGTCTTGGTGACTTCTGGCTTCGTGCTTCTTGCTGCCGCCTACGCCTTTTTAGCGACTCCGGAGTATCAAGTCAGCAGCGTGCTAAGGCCGGTTGCAATCAACGAGTTGGATGCATTGAATCGCTCAGAGGTCTACAAGCTCCCTCCAGGCGAAGCGCTGGCCAAGCTGGGAGCGTCCCTGGAGTCATATGAGACTCGTTTGGGGTTCTTTAGGGAAAATCAACCGCTGTTCAGTGAATTTGAGCGCCCAGGGCGTACGCTTGAGCAGAGCTTCGAGGAGTTCAATCGAGACTCGATAAACTTGATTTTGCCTGATCCAAAAAAAGCGGATTCTTTAAGTGCTTATATCCGGCTTGAAATGAATTATCCGAAAGGCGTTGATGGTGTAACTATCCTCAATAACTTTGTGCAATACGCTATACAAAGTGAGAGAAAACAGATAGCGGCTGATTTGAATGTTATTGTTAAAAACCGTCTAAATGAGATTTCTGGAAAGTTTAATGCTGCTCGCGCCAGTTATGAAACCAATAAGGAAGCCAAGATAGCTTCATTGCTCGAGGCGGATAATATTAAGCGTGCGCGGTTGCAGGATGAACTTAAAGCGTTGCGCGCTCAACTCAAGACACTGCGCGTCGATCGCATCGCACAATTGAACGAAGCGATTGGTATTGCCCGATCATTGGGGATTGTTAAGCCAACCACACCTTCTTCGCTTGGTGATGTAGCCCGGACTGGCTCAAGCAGCGTAATGCGCACAGAGATCAATAATCAGCAGATACCGCTCTATTTTATGGGCGTGGATGCACTTGAAGCTGAACGCCGTGCGCTTGCTCAACGAGGTTCCGACGATTTTTCCGAAGCTCGTATAGCTCAAATTGCCAAAGAGTTGCAGTTGCTTCAGTCCAACCGAGAAGTCGAGGTGCTGAAGAGTCGTGAGAATGAAGATATTTTTCTCGCTGATGTCGAACCGCTGCGCGCCGAAATGGCTCGTTTGCGCAATCTGAACATTGATATGGATAATCTCAAGCTGGTCTCTATAGACCGTGCCGCACTGGAGCCTTTGAGTGCATACAAACCCAAAAAAGCTTTTATCATTGGTGGCGGTTTGATAGCAGGCTTGGTGTTAAGTATAGCCTTGGCCCTATTCCGTTCTGTCTTGCGGGTGAGGACGGAAATTAAGTAGTGCGTGCGCGGTCAAAACCACCCCATGCAGCATGAGCGGAAATCCGGCTATGATGGGAGGCTGCGATTTTCTGGCTGGCACTGGCCATTTGGCCGTGCCTTTTTGACGGTGACTGAAGCGGCGTGAGCGCTTGGTGATTATGCTATTGCCTTTGCGTAAAAATGTCTAAAATCGCCATCAGATTTCAGAAGGCCGAACAGCGCTATGGGGCGTTGCGGTAAGGTCACTGAAGAAATCCTGGCCGTGTGGGCTACTTGTAGGGAATTTATGGCATATTTATCAAACGATCAGTTAGCTAAAATGGGGTTTAAGAGCCTCGGCAAAGAGGTCAAGATCAGCGATCGTGCCAGTATTTATAACGCTGATGAAATGGAAATTGGCGACTTTTCTAGGATTGATGACTTTTGTGTTATCTCTGGGAAAGTAAAGCTTGGCAAGTTTAATCATATAACCCCAATGTGCCTTATCGCCGGTGGAACACCCGGTGTTTTTTTGGATGATTTTTGCACGCTGGCATATGGCGTTAAAGTGTTTTCTCAGTCTGATGACTACAGTGGGGAAACGCTGACCAATTCCCTCGTTCCCAAAAAATACAAGAAAGAAGTGTTTTCGGCAGTTCATCTGCACAAGCATGTCATCGTAGGTGCTGGAGCCGTTATATTTCCAGGCGTAGACGTGGCCGAAGGTTGTGCCATCGGAGCGATGGCGCTCCTGACTAAAAGCACAGATGCCTGGGGTATCTATGCTGGTATCCCTGCGAAAAGGGTCAAAGAACGAAAGAAAGATTTACTTCAATTAGAAAAAGAATTTAACGGTGAGCATGATGAAAATTCCATTTAATAAACCGCCTTATACAGGTAATGAAGATCAATACGTGACCCAGGCGATGCGCAGCGCCAAAATGTCGGGCGATGGTGATTTTACCGTTAGTTGCCAGCGCTGGTTTGAGGAAACGTTTTCCTGTGAAAAGGCGCTCCTGACCCCTTCATGCACCCAAGCGCTCGAAATGGCCGCTATCTTAATTGATATTCAGCCGGGCGATGAAGTCATCATGCCTAGCTTTACTTTTGTCAGTACGGCGAATGCATTCGTATTGCGCGGGGCAAAGATTGTATTTGTCGATATTCGTCCAGATACGATGAATATTGATGAAACCCTGATCGAAGCTGCGATTACTGAAAATACCAAGGCGATCGTACCCGTTCATTATGCTGGCATTGCATGTGAAATGGATGTGATCATGGACATTGCGCAGCGCCACGGCCTGTTTGTCGTGGAGGACGCCGCACAGGGCATGATGTCCACTTATAAAGGTCGTAAGTTGGGCACTATAGGCCATTTGGCGGCCTATAGTTTTCATGAAACAAAAAACTATACGAGTGGCGGTGAAGGAGGATTGTTGCTGATCAATGACAAGCGTTTCATTGGTCGCGCTGAGATTATCCGCGAAAAAGGCACCAATCGTAGCCAGTTTTTTAGAGGCATGATTGATAAATATACTTGGGTTGATATTGGTAGTAGTTATCTTCCAGGCGAGTTACAGGCGGCCTATCTGTTTGGTCAACTTGAACGTGCCGATGTAATCAATGACTTCAGATTAAGTGTTTGGCAGCGGTATAACGCTTCGTTGTCGGGGTTAGTGGCAGAAGGTTTGATTGAGACACCGACGACGCCAAGTGACTGTGTCGGTAATGCCCATATGTTTTACATTAAAGTAAAAAATATCAAGGCTCGCACAGCCTGTATTAAACACTTAAATGCAGCTGGGGTCGGTGCAGTATTCCACTATGTACCTCTGCACAGCGCTCCAGCAGGCGTCGTATTGGGGCGGTTTGCTGGTGAAGATCGTTTTACTACCCAGGAAAGTGAGCGCCTGATTCGTTTGCCTATCTGGTACGGCATGTCAGATGCCGAAGTGCAGCACGTAATTGACTCCGTAATAGGAGCCGTTGATGCCGCCGGCCGGTAAATTAAACAACGCAGGTAGTGGCATGTTGGCCGGCGCTTTTTTTACGAGCGCCGCCCAAGCATCTAAAATACTTGTTGGGTTTTGCATACTCAAGCTGATTGCTTTTTACCTGGGTGCAGATGGCTTGGGTAAATTGGGTCATTTCATGAGTCTGGTATCGATTGCCGTCCTATTGGCCGGCGGCGGAATTAGCCATGGTGTGATTAAGTACGTTGCGGAGTTCAAGAATAATCGATTCAAATTGGATCGATTGTTTTCGACATCGGTTTTTTATGCCGCAGGTTTTTGTGTTGTTTCGTTATTGCTGTTAGGAGTATTTTCGGAAAGGATATCTGCATTTGTTTTTGGAGAGGCTGAATATTATTGGGTGGTTTTACTGCTTGCGTTTTCTCAGCTATTTTTTGCATTTAATATTTTGTTTTCCGGCTTTTTCAACGGTCTGGGAAAGTTAAAAGTTAATGCAATTGTTCAAGTCGTTTCCAATCTACTTGCACTTCCCGTCATCTGGTGGTTGATTTACGCATTTGGCTTACCCGGCGCCGCTATCGCCATGTTGGCAATATTTTCCATACCTGTGCTTATTTCCCCGATTTTTCTAAGGGGATTACCACTGGTGAGGATGCTCAAATGGCGCAGGTTCGACATGCCCCTCGCCAAGAGTTTTTCCAAGTTCGGGCTGATGCTACTGGTCAGCGCAGTGATGTTCCCGGTCGTGGAAATTGTCATCAGGGAGTCGCTTATCACGCAGGTAGGTTATTCTGAAGCGGGGATTTGGCAAGGCAGCATAAAATTATCGAGCGCGTATATCGGTTTTTTCAGCGTCTTCCTGGCTTCTTATTTCATGCCCATGATTTCGGCCATTCAGGACAAGGGGCTCATCACTACCCACGTTGTGAAATTCATGCTGCTGGTGATGGCAGTATTTTTGGCGGGAGGGAGCGTCTTGTACTTCGGACGTCACTTTTTTATTCCGCTGTTGCTGTCTTCTGAATTCCACGATCTGGAAAACTTCATCATATTTCAATTAATCGGTGATTTTTTTAAGGTGGCCGCTTATGTCGTCGGTTTTGTTGCTGTTGCGAAAGCGGCGACAAAGTTGTACATCCTGTCTGAGGTAGTACAGGCACTTCTATTTGTCGGGTTGACATTTTCTGTGGGGAGAGATGTAGGTGGCGTCCACGGCGTCATGTATTCCTATATGCTGGCCTATATTATTTTCTTTGTGATTTCCATCGTTGGCTTTGTTTATTGGGCGCGCAGATAATGGGGTTGGAATTTGTACTCCCGTTGTACCTCGTATTTGGATTCTTAGTAATCGTTGCGGCGTTTGACGTGCTTAGTGATCGGCGCCTGCCGTCTGTGGTCATATCAGTCCTGATGGGGGCCCCCCTGATACTGTTAGCGACGTTGAGAGCAGCAGGTGTGGGGAGCGATGACCTCGCTTACTTGCAGATGGCGAATGAAATTCCGTCGTTATTGGATTGTAAAAATATTTACTGTGATTACAGCTACTCGACATTTAATGTCGAGTTTGGCTTTTTCATGTTTCTCTCGTTGTTGGCGGTGATTGGAAAAAACTCGTTTGTCTTGTTTGGGTTCAGTTCGCTGTTTGCGGTAGTGCTCAATATAAGAAGTATACGGTACTTTTCTCCTTATTTCGCTTTGGGTGTTTTGGTCTATTTTACACATTTTTATCTTGCAAAAGAATTGAATGCAATACGCTTGGGTATTGCCTCCGGATTGCTATTTTTAGCAGCGATGTATTTGCATAGACAACGTTACATGAAGCTGGCATTTTATGTTATTGCTGCCACTTTGGTGCACGTTTCATCGGTATTTTTCATTATCCCCCTTTCGCTTTATAAGATGAAGCCAAAAAGGATTTTGTACTTGTTCGTCAGTGTCATACTTGTCTTGATGGCAATGCTGATTGACTTTAAATCAGTGCTGCGCCAAGCGGCACTGTTTGGGTTTGTAGGCGAAAAAATTGAACTTTATCTTAATGCTGACATGTACAGTTACGCGTTGCCGTTGTTTGATATGGTTAATATAAAAAATTTATTAATCATATTGCTTTCGCTGATATGTTGGCGAAAGTTGGAGGTGCGCTATCCCACCTTTAATCTGGTTTTCTGCATGTTTTATTGTGCTGCTTTCTTTCGGATTGTGCTGGGTGATTTCGCCATTTTGGCCGGGCGTGGGTATGCAAGCATATCGATGTTTGAATATGTTTTGCTTCCAATGATTGCTGTTCATCTGCTCGGCAGGAAGCTCGGATTTTTGGCGGTTTGTCTTTATGCTTTTGGAACGTTGTACCTGAACTTGAGTACTAACTCGGGCTGGACGGGCGGGTCTGAAGTGTTTTTTGATTTTCTATGATTTTCTGGTGAGTTTATGAAGAACATTTTGTTTGTGATGGGCGGGTTGGCCATTGGTGGGGTTGAGACCTACGTTGTCCGGCTGGCGAAGTATCTCAGTCTGGCGGGACATAAGGTCACCGTGACGCTGCTCTCAAACAAGAGTGACGCCGGTCTGTTCGAGGAACTATCTCGCTACGCGACCGTCAATGTCGTGGAACACGTGCCTTTCTTTTCGGCATCAAGTTGGATTAACGCACTTATTCCTGCAAAAAAAGATCAGGCCCATTATGACATTGTGCATGTGGTAGATATTTTAACGTTGGCATATGTTTTTCTTAATAAGTCACGTCTTCGTTTTACAGCATTAAGTATTGGTATTTACCATTCCAAAGAAATTTGCTGGTGGCGTGGGCGAGATATCTATTTCAGAAGGAAGATGCTAGAGCTCTATGATCGCAATGTGGAGTTGACGCTGTTTCCGAACGAAAGGACCGCTGAGATGGCGTCTGCATTTGCCAATGTCGAAGTGAGCAATTTAGATATTCTGCCACTGGGTATTTCCTTTGAGAGCTATGCCAATCGACGTCCGCTGCAGTCTTCTCTGCGGATTGTTTCAGTAGGCCGTCTGGTTGATTTTAAGGTCTATAACAAACATGTGATTTCACAGCTGGCCGAGCTGCGCAAACAGGCCGATTTTGAGTACTTTATTTATGGTGATGGCCCTGAGCGAGCGGCTCTTGAGTCTTTGGCGCAGGCGTGTGGTGTCGGTAAATATGTGCATTTCAAAGGGGAGGTGGAGTATGCAGAGCTTCCCTCTATCCTCGAGGGCGCTTTTTGTTTCGTTGGCTCAGGCACAACAATCATTGAAGCGTCGGCCGCCGGTATTCCTTCTGTAGTGGGTATTGAATCCATAGAGGAGCCATTGACCTGCGGATTGTTTTCGGATGTTTCTGGCTACTCGTACAATGAAGCGACGGCTACAACTGTACGGGTGGGCATTCTAGATACTATTGCCATGTTGCAGGCTCTAAATCCAGAGCAGTACTTGGAAGTCTCTAACCAACATCGCGTAAAGGCAAAATCATTTGATATCGTCGAAACGTCGGATAAGTTTGTTGAGCTGTCAAGTCGTAAGCCGTCATTTGATATGAAAATGAATCGTTGGGTTGCAATGTTTTCGTTTTTTAAGTCGGTGGTCGTACAGGGCCCGCGTGGGCTGAAATCCAGATTTGATAGTGTGAATTGATATGTCTTTGAATATTGCGATTGTGACTCAGTATTTTTATCCTGAGAGCTTTATTATCAATGATATTGTCGAGGAGTTGGCGGCGTTAGGTCATGACGTGGAAGTTTTCACGGGGCAGCCGAACTATCCGGAGGGTGAAACCTACGAAGGTTATGATCAAAATGCGTGCAGTGAGCATCTGTATAGGGATTCGATAAAGGTTCATCGGGCCCCGTTGAGGCCAAGAAAGGCCGGAGGCGCCAAGAACTTGGTGCTCAATTATCTGTCGTTCGTGACCAATGGGATCAGGTTCTTCCCCAAAAAAAATGCCGGCAAGCAGTTTGATGCAATCATAGTATTCGCCGTTTCACCCATTACTGCGGCCATTCCAGCGATTGTCCTGAAGCGATCCAGTGGCGCCCACTTGATGGTGTGGGTGCAAGACCTATGGCCGGAAACCCTTAAGGCCACTGGATTCATTAAAAATCCTTTCTTGCTCAAGATCGTGGGGCTTCTTGTACGTTTTATTTATGCGCAGACTGATACCATCCTGGTTCAGTCCGAAGCCTTCGTCTCCTCGGCATCAAAGTATGCCGCTAAAGACAAGATTGTTTACTACCCCAATTCTTACCGTGTTCCATCGGTCGATGTGGAAGCGACGGACCGACTACCGCTTGAAATCAACCAATTATTATCATCCAATTTCTGTGTGGTTTTCGCTGGTAACCTGGGCTTCGCTCAGTCTTTGGAAACCATTATTGATGCTGCCAAAGCTTTAGGCCATTTGGATTGCAAAATAGTCGTGGTGGGTAGTGGCAGTCGGCTTGAGTGGATGCGTGAGCAGAAACGCCAACATCACTTGGACAATCTGGAGCTGGTGGGGCGGCTACCATCGTCATTGATGCCCGAGTTGTTTTCCAAGAGCGAAGCATTGCTGGTCACGCTCAAGCGCGACGAAATATTCACTTTGACTATACCCAGCAAGGTCCAGGCGTATATGGCGGCCGGTAAGCCTATTCTGGCTGCGTTGGATGGTGAAGGCGCTAGAGTCGTCGCTCAGGCGGGAGCAGGGCTTTGTTCGCCGGCTGAGGACGCTGCCGCGCTGGCTAGGAATATAGAGATGCTGCATGCGGCAGCTCCGGAAAAAAGAGCCGCTTATGGGGCGGCAGGCTTTAGTTTTTTCTGTAATAATTACGAGATGAAGAACCAGTGCCGTCGGTTGGTCCAAATTATTAAAGAACGTGCGAACTCTTAGAGATTAATGATGAAGATATTAGTGCTTGGCGTGACGGGGATGTTAGGGAGTGCTGTATTCAAGTACATTGCCAATCACACCGAACATAGTGTGTTCGGCACTATGCGTGGAAAAGGAGGGGCGAAGCACTTTGAAGAGAAGCATAGAGATCACTTCTATTCTGATATAGACGTTCTTGATTATGAATCATTAGTCGGTGTGTTCGAGAAAAATCGCCCGGACGTTGTCATAAACTGTGTAGGCCTGATCAAGCAGTTGGCTCAAGCCAAAGATCCGCTGTCAACGTTGCCATTGAATTCGATGTTGCCGCATCGATTGTCAAAACTATGCAAGTTGACGGGTGCTCGTCTCGTTCATATTAGTACCGATTGCGTATTTACCGGTGCCAAAGGTATGTATGTTGAGTCGGATCCGTCCGATGCGGAAGACTTGTATGGCAAATCTAAGTTTATCGGTGAGCTGCATGATGAAGAGCATGCGATTACTTTGCGAACCTCTATTATTGGTCACGAGCTGGCCAGTTGCTCCTCTCTGGTTGATTGGTTCCTATCTCAGGAAGGGGCAGTGAAAGGCTTCACGAAAGCGATTTTCTCCGGCGTACCCACCGCAGAGCTGGCGCGCATCATTGTTGATTTTGTGTTGCCTCACAAGGAATTGTTCGGGCTTTACCATGTGTCCGTTGCACCTATTGACAAGTTCACCTTGCTGAATGAAATCGCCAAAGTCTATGAGAAGAATATTGACATCGTAGCTGATGAACAATTGGTTATTGACCGCTCTCTGGATTCGACACGTTTTCGTGAAGCAGTCGGTTATGTGCCACCGGCCTGGCCGGATCTTATTAAGTTTATGCGCGCTCAGCGATAATTTAGGAGTTTTTTGATGTTTGATAATAAAGTTTTAATGATTACCGGTGGTACTGGCTCTTTCGGTAATACGGTTTTGAAGCGTTTTCTTGATACGAACGTAAAAGAAATTCGCGTATTTAGCCGTGACGAAAAAAAACAAGAAGACATGCGCATTGCGCTCGGTAATGACAAGGTAAAGTTTTATATTGGCGACGTACGTGATTACAACAGTATTTCCCAAGCTATGGTTGGGGTGAATTACATTTTCCATGCCGCCGCACTCAAGCAGGTTCCCTCGTGCGAGTTCTACCCGATGGAGGCCGTCAAAACCAACGTGCTGGGTACCGAGAACGTTTTGAACGCGGCGATTGCCAATAATGTGGAACGTGTTGTGGTCTTGAGCACCGACAAAGCGGTTTACCCAATCAACGCAATGGGCATTTCCAAGGCGATGGCGGAGAAGTTGGTAGTCGCCAAGTCCCGCATGATTCCGAAGGCCGGCCCGGTCATTTGCTCCACACGCTACGGTAACGTTATGGCGTCCCGTGGTTCTGTCATTCCATTGTTCATCAATCAGCTCAAGCAGGGCGGTGAACTGACCGTTACCGACCCTAATATGACGCGTTTCCTGATGTCCCTGGAAGACTCGGTCGATTTGGTGCTGCATGCATTCGAGCACGCTGAGCAAGGCGATATTTTCGTTCAGAAAGCCCCGGCTTCCACGGTAGAAGTTCTGGCTCAGGCATTGAAAGAACTCTTCAACCGCTTGAACTCAATTAAAGTCATCGGCACTCGCCACGGCGAGAAACTGTATGAGTCTTTGATTTCTCGTGAAGAAATGGCCAAAGCTGAAGATATGGGCCGTTACTATCGTATCCCGGCGGATAATCGCGACCTCAACTACGAGAAGTATTTCGTTGAAGGCGAAACCGAGATCTCCGAATTGGACGACTATACCTCCCACAACACCGAACGTCTCGACGTGGAAGGTGTTAAAAAGCTGTTGCTCAAGCTGGACTTCATTCAGGAGCAACTCAATGCTTAAGGTTATGACCCTGGTAGGAACTCGCCCGGAACTCATCAAGATGAGCCGAGTGATTGCAGAGTTGGATAAGCAGACTAATCATATTTTGGTCCACTCTGGTCAAAACTATGATTTTGAGCTCAATCAGGTATTTTTTGATGACCTGGAGATTCGCAAACCGGACTATTTTCTAGGCGCCGTCGGTGAGACCGCTGCCCAGACCATCGCACAGGTCATTGAGAAGTCCGATGAGCTTTTTGAGAAGGAAAAGCCGGACGCTCTGTTACTTTACGGTGATACCAACACCTGTTTGGCGGTTATCGCCGCTAAGCGTAGAAAGATTCCAGTGTTTCACATGGAAGCCGGTAATCGTTGCTTTGACCAGCGCGTGCCCGAGGAACTGAACCGCAAGGTATTGGATCACTTGAGCGATATCAACATGGTGCTGACCGAGCACGCTCGTCGGTACCTGCTTGATGAAGGCGTACGCCCGGAAACCATTATCAAGACGGGTTCCCACATGGAAGAAGTCTTGAACCATTACATGCCTAAGATCGAAGCCTCGGACGTGTTGGCGCGAGAAGGGCTGGAAACGGGGCGTTATTTCATTGTCAGCACGCACCGTGAGGAAAACGTTGATACCCCAGAGAACCTTCGCGACTTGCTGGGTTCCCTGAAGGCTTTGGCTGACCAATATCAATACCCGGTGATCGTGTCTACGCATCCACGTACGCGCAAGCGTCTCGAGGCGTTGGGTGAGTCGCTTGATCATCCATTGATTCGTTTCGTCAAGCCGTTCGGCTTGCTGGACTACATCAAGTTGCAGATGGGCGCTTACTGCATTCTTTCTGACAGCGGCACAATCACTGAAGAAGCTTCTCTTCTGAATCTGCCGGCCGTCACGATCCGTAACGCCCATGAGCGTCCGGAAGGTATGGACGAGGGTACGCTGATCATGTGTGGTTTGAAAACCGAGCGCGTTCTCAACGCTGTTCGTGTGGTGACATCACAACATGTACGCGGCGAGCGCAATATTGCGGTGGTCGATGATTACCTCGGCGGCGCCGTGTCCAAGAAAGTCGTACGAATCGTGCACAGTTATACCGATTACATTAACCGCACCGTTTGGTCGAAGTCATAAGCAAGGAGCTTTGTGTGCAGATATTTGTGACTGGAGCATCGGGATTTGTTGGTGGTCGGTTGGTTCGAGTTTTAGCCGCTCGCACTGATATTCGAGTCACTGTAGCTGTAAGAGGGGCGAATTTTACTTGCCCTGAAGCAGAGCAGGTCGTCCGGTTCGACGACCTTTCGACCGCGAGCTTTTCATCCGAACTCAATGGTATTGATACCGTGGTGCATTGCGCGGCTCGCGTACATGTCATGAACGACCAGGAAGCTGACCCGCTGGAGGCTTTTCGTCGTGCGAATGTGGAAGGTACTCTAAACCTTGCACGTCAGGCTGCTGCAGCGGGCGTAAAGCGGTTTGTGTTTCTCAGTTCGATCAAGGTCAATGGCGAAAGCACTGCACCGGGTGCACCTTTTACAGCCGACCAAGCGGGTAATCCGTCAGACCCTTACGGTGTTTCGAAGATGGAAGCTGAGCAAGGGTTGCGTCAGTTGGCCTCGACCACTGGAATGGAGGTCGTGATTATTCGCCCCGTACTGGTCTATGGGCCAGGTGTGAAAGCTAACTTTCGCAGCATGATGCGTTGGCTGCATAAAGGTGTGCCATTGCCTTTTGGCGCTATTCATAACGCCCGCAGTCTGGTTGCCTTGGATAACCTGGTCGATTTGATCATCACTTGCGTCAGTCACCCGGCTGCGGCTAATCAGACGTTTATGGTCAGTGATGGTGAAGATTTATCAACCACCACATTACTGCGCAAAATGGCATCTGCGTTGGGTAAGCCGGCGCGTCTTCTTCCTGTGCCCGCTGTACTGTTAAGCGTAGGGGCGAACATGCTGGGTAAGCGTAGTTTGTCACAGCGCTTGTGTGGTTCATTGCAGGTCGATATCGCCAAGACACGTTCCGTCTTGGGATGGATGCCTCCACTGTCGGTAAATGAGGCGTTGAAGGTCACTGCGTCGGATTTCATGGAAAATGAAAAGAAATGAGTTACTGGTGGATTGTTCCTGCTGTTGCGTTGGTCTCATTTGTGATGACCGCTGTCATCCGTCGATACGCGCTTTCGCGAAGCATCATTGATATCCCGAATGCGCGCAGCTCGCACTCGGTACCCACGCCTCGAGGCGGTGGGGTAGCGATTGTGCTTGCCTTCCTTGCTGTTATTCCGCTGCTGGCATGGCTTGGGCTGGTATCTACGGACTCGTTGGTTGCAGTAGGGGGGGCCGGAGCCCTGGTTGCAGTGCTGGGCTTCATGGACGATCACGGGCATATCGCTGCTCGTTGGCGTTTGGTTGGCCATTTTTCCGCAGCCATTTGGGCATTGTTCTGGCTCAACGGGCTCGCTCCGCTGAGCGTTTTTGGATGGACTCTGGAGCTCGGTATAGTCGGTAGCGTACTGGCTGCTGTGTATATGGTGTGGATGCTCAACCTCTATAATTTCATGGACGGAATCGATGGTATCGCCAGTGTTGAGGCAATGTGCGCATGTCTGGGAGCCTGCTTGCTTTATACGATGAGCGGACATCAGGATATGATCTGGTTGCCCTTGCTATTGGCTGCTGCGGTGGGAGCGTTTCTGCTCTGGAATTTCCCACCCGCAAAAATATTCATGGGTGATGCCGGAAGTGGATTTTTGGGTGTCATCTTAGCCTGCTTCTCCATCCAGGCTGCGTGGACTCAATCGTCATTCTTCTGGGCCTGGTTGATATTGCTGGGGGTATTTGTGGTCGATGCAACCTTCACTTTGGTACGGCGCTTATTGCGCGGTGATAAGGTTTACGAAGCTCATCGCAGCCATGCTTACCAATTTGCTTCGCGTAAATTCGGCAAACATCTGCCTGTGACTTTGGCAGTGGCGGCCATCAATGTATTCTGGCTTTTGCCCATATCCATGGGTGTTGTTTTATACGGTTTGGATGGCGCCTGGGGGCTGGTTCTCGGCTATCTACCGCTGGTTGCTCTGGCGATAAAATTTCATGCTGGCGAGCTTGAGAAGCCGAGTGTTGGCAAATAAGTAGTATCTGCAGCCAGACTGGACGTTATGACGACTCCATATTTGGCGCTGCGAGCACAAGGCATTGGAGTGTATAGAGGTGTTTGAAGAGGCTATGGATAAGTTACGGGCGTATTTGGTCGCGCTACCTAGACGAAAAAAACGACTGATTCAGATTGGTACTGATGTATTTTTGGTTTGGTTAGCCTTGTGGCTCGCGTTCGTCGTACGCCTGGGCGTTGACGAACTGGTTAATCCGGTTCGTGTGCACCTCTGGCTGTTCATTGCCGCTCCTATTGTCGGAATCCCTCTGTTCGTACGCTTCGGTATGTATCGAGCGGTGATGCGTTACTTCGGTAACGATGCACTTATCGCGATTATTAAAGCGGTCAGCCTGTCGTCACTGATTCTCGGTGTGGTCGTCTACTGGTACAGCAACCACCAGAACGTGGTTCCACGTTCCATAATTTTCAACTATTGGTGGTTGAGCCTCATTATGGTTGGTGGCCTGCGCCTGGCAATGCGTCAGTATTTTCTGGGTGACTGGTTTGCCGCGTCACAGCATGTCCCGTTCACCAGTCGTGACGATGGCCTGTCGCGTGTTGCCATCTATGGTGCTGGTGCTGCGGGGAACCAATTGGTTGCTGCTTTGCGTATGGGCAGAGTGATGCGTCCAGTCGCCTTTATCGACGATGACGTCAGTATTACTGATCGCGTTATCTCCGGGCTGCAAGTCTATAAGCCAAAGCACATCCAGCGAATGATCGACGCCACTGGCGCTCAAGAAATCCTGCTCGCAATCCCTTCATCGAACCGTGGACGCCGTCGCGAAATCCTGGGGTTCCTCGAAGGCTTTCCTCTCCACGTACGAAGCGTTCCAGGTTTCATGGACCTCGCCAGCGGCCGTGTAAAGGTGGATGACATCCAGGAAGTCGACATTGCCGACCTGTTAGGGCGTGACGCGGTGCCTGCACAAGGCGAATTGCTGGAGCGCTGCATTAAAGGAAAAAGTGTCCTTGTGACCGGCGCGGGTGGGTCGATCGGATCCGAGCTATGCCGACAAATCCTGGCTTTGCGACCGACTACATTGCTGCTGTTCGAACACAGCGAATTCAACCTCTACAGCATCCTTTCGGAACTGGAGCAGCGAATCACCCGTGAGTCGCTCCCGGTGAAGCTATTGCCGATCCTGGGCTCTGTGCGCAATCAGTCTAAACTGCTTGATGTGATGAAAACCTGGCACGTCGATACGGTCTATCATGCCGCCGCCTACAAGCATGTGCCCATGGTTGAACACAACATCGCCGAGGGGGTGTTGAACAATGTGATCGGCACATTGAATACCGCCCAGGCTGCATTGCAGGCGGGAGTGGAGAACTTTGTTCTGATCTCGACGGACAAGGCAGTTCGTCCTACCAATGTCATGGGCAGTACCAAACGCTTGGCTGAGTTGACTTTGCAAGCCCTGAGTCGCGAATTGGCACCCGTACTGTTCGGTGACAAATCAAATGTCTCGCGGGTCAATAAAACTCGTTTTACCATGGTGCGTTTTGGCAATGTGCTGGGTTCTTCGGGCTCGGTGATTCCGCTCTTCCACAAGCAGATCAAGTCGGGTGGCCCGCTCACGGTGACCCACCCCAAGATCACCCGTTACTTCATGACTATCCCTGAGGCCGCGCAGTTGGTGATTCAGGCAGGCTCTATGGGTCTTGGTGGTGATGTATTTGTGCTGGACATGGGGGAACCGGTAAAAATCGTCGAGCTCGCGGAGAAGATGATTCACCTGTCTGGCCTGAGTGTTCGCTCAGACAAGAACCCGCACGGCGATATAGCCATCGAGTTTTCCGGCTTGCGGCCTGGTGAAAAACTTTACGAAGAGTTGCTGATCGGTGACAACGTGGTCGCCACCCAGCACCCGATGATCATGAGCGCCAACGAAGACCATCTCGCTTGGGACGTACTCAAAGGGAAGCTGAGCGAGCTGCTTGCCGCCGTGGATGAGGACGATTACACCCGAGTCCGCCAGTTACTGCGCGACACCGTCAGCGGCTACTCTCCCGACGGCGAAATTGTCGACTGGATCTACCAGCAGCGTCGCCTCGAGCCCTGAGCTAACACCCTGTTACTCACTCACTTTTGACTCTCTCCTAACATCACCTAAGTTAGAAAAGCAGCTTCGGAAAAGCTGCTTTTCTCTTACCGATGTCATGGAGCGTCACCAATGCAAAACGCGTACATCTCTTCCCTTATCTTCGCCTTCCTCACCAGCTTCTCAGTCGCTACCATCGCGGCTCCATCCGCCAAGCCGGAAGCTCCGGCCGCCGTTGCGGCGCAGAAGGTCCAGGTCGAGCAATCCGCCAAGGTCAACCTTAACGCCGCTGACGCCGAAACCCTGCGTCGCGATCTGTTTGGTATCGGAGCGGCCAAAGCCAAGGCGATCATCGCCTATCGTGAAAGCAACGGCCCCTTCACGGCGGTAGATGAGTTGTTGGAAGTGAAGGGCATCGGCAAGGCGTTGCTGGAGAAAAATCGCGACAGGCTGATCATCAATTGAATATGTGAAAAAGCGCCCAGGAGGCCGGTCATTGACCGGCCTTTTCTGCATCTGAAACCTTATCGGCAGGATGTCCCAACAACCTTGGCATGAAAAGTGATTACCTCTGTTCCCGGCATTGTTCAACAATCCTGAGGTAACGATGACTCTCAATTTGTCCCTGGCTGACCAGATCGCCCTCGAATTACGTGCCGATATCATCGGCGGGCGTTTGCTGCCAGGTATGGCGCTGGTCGAAGGTGACCTGGTCAAGGGATACAACGCTTCGCGCAATACCATCCGCGAAGCGCTGCATCGTCTAGGGCAGGAAGGGCTGACGCGCTATATACGCAACAAAGGTGTGATGGTCCGGCGCTTGGAAAGGGAGGAGGTGCGCGACCTGTTCGTCGTACGCCGCACTCTGGAGCTGCAGGCTATTGCCCAGAGCGGCGCGCTGACGACTGATCAGGCCGCACACATGCAAAACGCGATTGAGGCAACCAGCCTCGCCCGTGAGCGTGAGGATTGGCGAGCAGTGGCCACTCACAGCCTGCTGTTCCATCAGCAGATTGTCAGGTTGATGCGCAGCCCGTTGTTCGATGAGTTTTTCGCCCAGGTGATTGCCCAACTGCGGTTGGTGTTCTGTGCCGCCCCTGATGAGCAGCGTTTCCAGTCGCCCTGGCTGGAGCGCGACCGCGAGATTTACCAGTTACTGATCCAGGAAGATAAATTGGCGGCAGGGGAGGCGATGAGCCTTTACCTGGACGATTCCGAACGCCTTTCCCTTGCCTTGTTTGATCACCCTTGAAGGAGGGTTGCCCCATGTACAAAGACTACCCAGCTGCTTACCAAGTCAGCAAAGGCTCTGCGCTGCAAGTCGATACGGCGTTCTATGAGCGTATTCGTGACCGGGCCGGCCAGCGTACGCTGATCGAACAGTTCGAGGTGCCAATTCGGACGGGGAGGGCGTGGAAGGTGCCGGCCGGGCATGTGTTCCGTGTCACTACGCCGGTGGGCCCGCAGGTGGGTGACTTCAACGTGTGGAACGCCAATGACCCGCGCGAACGTCTGTGGGCGGCACGCACGAGACAATTGCAAGGCGCCCATGTCAGCACCCACGACCGGTTATGGTCCAACCTGCCATTTTTAAGACCTTTGGTAACGATCACCGATGACAGTCTGGCCAGCTATGGCATCGATGAACATGGCGGTCGTTTGCATGATCTGCTGGGCACGCGGTGCGATCCGTATGTGAACCGCATGCTGACAGGCGAGGACTTCCATCATCATTGCCACTCCAACCTCACGCGTGCGGTATTGCCCCACGGCCTGACGGAATTCGATGTGCATGACGTGCTGAATATCTTCCAGTGCACCGGGCTCAATCATGACGATATGTACTTCATGAAGGCCTGTCCGGCGCAGAAGGGCGATTACCTGGAGTTCTTCGCCGAGATCGATCTGCTGTGCGCATTGTCGACTTGCCCTGGCGGAGATCTCTCGCTGCCGATGTGGGGGCCGGACGCGCAGGACCCGTTGACGGTGTGCCGTCCGCTGGGGGTCGAAATCTACCGATTGGAGGATGAGTTGTTGGACGGCTGGACGCAGCCTGAGCGTGCTGCCTACAGGGGGCAGCACGGTTTGCACATTGCCAAGGCGGCCTGGGAGTAAACCGGCTTAGCGATCCTGCGCATCCTTGGCGTCCGCCTGGGCGTTGCGTTCGGCCACGCGTTTACGTTGTTCGTCGGTGAGTTCCACCTTGTTGGCGCTGTCGCGCAGCATCAGCAGGCCACCGACGATCGACCCGATCGCTACCACTAAAATCAACCACGCATACCACGGCATAAGGCTCTCCTTGAGGCGGACTATCGTGGGAGAATTTTCCCACAGTAGTACCGCTTTGAGTCACGGGCATTCTGAGTAGTTCAGTGTAGGCCCGTTCCGCCTCAATATCTCAGAGCCCGGTCAACATCGCATCCGCCGGTGCGTCGGCGCGGTCCTGTGCGGTCATCTGGAAGTACACGAACCCCACCAGCATGAAACCCAGGAAGATCAAGCCGATCAGCGCATTGAACCAGGCCATGGCCACCAGGCACACCACGGCCAGCACCAGCGCAATGCCCGGCACGATGGGATAGCCCGGCGCGCGGAACGTACGTTCCAGCAGTGGCTCGGTCTTGCGCAGCTTGAACAGGCTGAGCATGCTCATGATGTACATCACGATGGCACCGAACACCGCCATGGTGA
Organism: Pseudomonas sp. Q1; assembly: GCF_009935975.1. NCBI lineage: Bacteria > Pseudomonadati > Pseudomonadota > Gammaproteobacteria > Pseudomonadales > Pseudomonadaceae > Pseudomonas > Pseudomonas sp. Q1. The sequence goes on from NZ_QODI01000007.1 coordinate 157,394, forward strand.
TCATGGCCGCTGTCAGTGTCATGCCGCCCAGGTTGATCAGGCCATCGCTGTAGATGGCGGCGATGCCGACCACGCCACCGGCGATGATCGCCCGGTGCGGTGTCTGAAAACGCGACAGTTTGGCCAGGAAGGACGGCAGGTAGCCCGCACGCGCCAGGGCAAAGAACTGACGCGAGTAGCCGAGGATGATGCCGTGGAAACTGGCCACCAGCCCGAACAGGCCAATCCAGACCAGCATGTGCAGCCAGCCCGAACCGTTACCGACCACGGCCTTCATGGCTTGGGGCAGCGGGTCGTTGATGTTCGACAGTGCACGCCAGTCGCCCACGCCGCCGGCAAAGAACATCACGCCCATGGCCAGGATTACCAGCGTCAGGATGCCGCTGATATAGGCTTTCGGGATGGTGCGTTTCGGATCTTTCGCCTCTTCGGCCGCCATGGCGGCACCTTCAATAGCCAGGAAGAACCAGATGGCGAAGGGGATCGCCGCGAACATCCCGGCAATCGCCGGCGCGCCGAAGGTATCCGCACCGGCCCAGCCATTGAGGGCAAAGTTGCTGAAGCTGAATGCCGGCGCGACCACGCCCATGAAGACCAGCAATTCGGCGACCGCGAGTACACACACCACCAGTTCGAACGTGGCAGCGAGCTTCACCCCGAGAATGTTGAGGCCCATGAACACGATGTAGGCACCGACGGCTGCGTGTTTCGGGTCCAGTGCGGGGAACTGCACATTCAGGTAAGCACCGATGGCCAAGGCGATGGCGGGGGGCGCAAACACAAACTCGATCAAGGTCGCGAGACCGGCGATCAAGCCGCCTTTTTCACCAAAGGCGCGGCGGCTGTAGGCAAACGGCCCACCGGCATGGGGGATGGCAGTCGTCAGCTCGGTGAAGCTGAAGATAAAGCAGGTGTACATCGCCGCGACCATCAGCGACGTCACCAGAAACCCCAGCGTGCCTGCCACGCCCCAGCCGTAGCTCCAGCCAAAATACTCGCCGGAAATCACCAGGCCGACCGCGATGCCCCACAGGTGCAAGGTGCCCAAAGTGGGTTTGAGTTGTGTATTCATTATGGGGTGCTCCCTGAACCGGTTGGAATGATTCAAGGTGTTGCAGCGGCCATGCCAGCCCACGCAACCGTGTCGTAAAGACACGCTACTGTCGTCGGGGGAACGGTTTGGCGTTTGAAAGTCGCTGGAGTTGCACCAGCAAAGTGCGGCAGTGACTCGACTGGCGCTTTCGCGAGCAAGCCCGCTCCCACACTTCACCGAGGTTCATCAGAAAATACGCGGTCAAGTGTGGGAGCGGGCTTGCTCGCGAAGAGGCCCTCCCAGCCCCTGTAAACCTCCTGTAAAGCCACTCTTTACGCCGTCTTTACGCCCCACCCACGCCCTCGGTCTCGTTCCTTTACGCCGCTCCTGCGGACAATTGCCTCACACGCGGCAATCGCCGCAAAACGGAGAGACTTCCATGAGCGTTCTGGACGCGGTGTCACTGCTATTGGCCGTGGCGCTGTTCATTTATCTGCTGGTTGCGCTGTTACGCGCGGATCGGAACTAGGAGCGGGCTATGCACAGTTATGACTATTGGCTGATCATCGCCTTTTTTGCCATGGTGCTGGTGCCGGCGCCGTTCCTGGGGCGGTTCTACTACAAGGTGATGGAAGGCCAGCGCACGTGGTTGAGCCCGGTTTTGGCGCCGGTGGAAAAAGCCTGCTATCGCCTGTCGGGCGTCGACGAGCACCAGGAGCAAAGCTGGCAGAAGTACACGCTGGCGCTGATCGCGTTTAACCTGGCCGGTTTTGTGTTGCTGTTTGCGATCCTGCTGTTCCAGGACTACCTCCCACTGAACCCGCAGAAATTGCCGGGGCAGGAGTGGACGCTGGCCTTCAACACCGCGGTCAGTTTCATGACCAATACCAACTGGCAGAACTACAGCGGCGAAGCGTCCCTGAGCTACCTCAGCCAGATGGTCGGCCTGACCGTGCAGAACTTCGTCAGCGCCGCCACCGGCCTGGCCGTCCTGGTCGCGCTCTGCCGCGGTATTGGTCGCAAGTCCACCAAGACCTTGGGTAACTTCTGGGTCGATATGACCCGCGCCACCCTCTATGGCCTGTTGCCCTTGTGCCTGGTGCTTGCGCTGTTCCTGGTATGGCAGGGCGTACCGCAGACCTTCGCGCATTACGTGGACGCCGTGACCCTGCAAGGCGTGGATCAAGTGATTCCGCTGGGCCCTGCGGCCAGCCAGATTGCGATCAAACAACTGGGCACCAACGGCGGCGGTTTCTTCGGCGTCAACTCTGCCCATCCCTTCGAAGACCCGACTGCTTGGGCCAACCTGTTTGAATTGGCCGCGATCATCCTGATCCCCGTGGCACTGGTGTTCACCTTCGGTCACTACGTCAAGGACCTGCGCCAGAGCCGCGCGATCCTGGGCTGCATGCTGGCCCTGTTCCTGATTGGTGGCGCGACTTCGCTGTGGGCCGAATACCAGCCCAACCCGACCCTGAGCAACCCGGCGGTTGAGCAAACCGCACCGCTTGAGGGTAAAGAAGCGCGCTTCGGCACCACCGGTACCGTGCTGTGGTCGGTGACTACCACGGCGGCGTCCAACGGTTCGGTCAACGGCATGCAAGACAGCCTCAATCCCCTGAGCGGGATGGTGGCGCTGGTCAACATGATGGTCGGCGAAGTGATCTTCGGCGGCGTCGGCGCGGGCATGTACGGCATGTTGCTCAACGTGTTGATCGCGGTCTTCCTCGCCGGCCTGATGATCGGCCGAACTCCCGAATACCTGGGCAAGAAGCTGCAGGCCAAGGAAGTGCAATTACTCGTCGTGACCCTGCTGGTCATGCCGGTGGGTGTGCTGGTACTCGGCGCTATCGCCGCCAGCCTGCCCGGCCCGGCCGGTGCCATCAGTAACCCAGGGCCGCATGGGTTCAGCCAGTTGCTGTATGCCTATACCTCGGCCAGCGCCAACAACGGCTCGGCGTTCGGCGGTTTCAGTGGCAACACCGCATTCCATAACCTGATGTTGGGCCTGGGCATGTTGATCGGCCGCTTCGGCTACATCCTCCCGGTACTGGCCCTGGCCGGCAGCCTGGCGATGAAGAAGACCGCGCCGATCGGCCAGAACAGCTTCCCCACCCACGGCCCGCTGTTCGTGACGTTGTTGACCGTGACCATCTTGCTGGTGGGCGGCCTGACTTTCCTGCCGACACTGGCGTTGGGCCCCATCGCCGAACACTTGAGCATGGGCTTCTGATAAGGGATATGACAATGAATATGCCTGCAAAAAATGCGGCTTCCGTAGCCACCCAGGAACCCGCCAAAACCGCCATCTCCGCCCTGTGGCGCCGGGCGCTGGGCCAGGCTTTCGTCAAGCTGGACCCACGGCAGCTGCAACGCTCGCCGGTCATGCTGGTGGTGGAACTGACCGCCATCCTGACGACCGTGTTGTGCTTCGTGCCCGACACCGCCGTGCCGACCTTTGTCGCCGTGCAAATCGCGGTGTGGCTGTGGTTCACCGTGTTGTTCGCCAACTTCGCCGAAGCCTTGGCCGAAGGTCGCGGCAAGGCCCGCGCCGACAGCCTCAAGGCCGGCAGTGAAGGTCTGAGCGCACGGCGTAAAGAGGCCGATGGCAGTTTCAAGGTGGTGCCGGCCACCAGCCTGCGCAAAGGCGATGTGGTCCGCGTTGCCGCCGGGGAAATGATCCCCGGTGACGGCGAGGTCATCGAAGGGATCGCGGCGGTCAACGAAGCGGCGATCACGGGCGAATCCGCGCCGGTGATCCGCGAGTCCGGCGGCGACCGTTCGGCCGTCACCGGCAACACCCGGCTGGTGTCGGACTGGTTGCTGATCCGCATCAGCGCCAACCCCGGTGAGTCGACCCTGGATCGTATGATCGCCCTCGTGGAAGGCGCCAAACGTCAGAAAACCCCCAACGAAGTCGCGTTGGACATTTTGCTGATCGGCCTGACCCTGATCTTCCTGTTGGTGGTGGTGACCCTGCAGCCGTTCGCTCACTTCGCCAATGGCAGCTTGCCGCTGGTGTTCCTGGTCGCACTGCTGGTGACGTTGATTCCTACCACCATTGGTGGGCTGTTGTCGGCCATCGGTATCGCCGGCATGGACCGCCTGGTGCGCCTCAACGTGATTGCCAAGTCCGGGCGTGCGGTGGAAGCGGCGGGGGATGTACACGTATTGCTGCTGGATAAGACCGGCACCATCACGTTCGGCAACCGTCGCTGCGCGGCAGTGCTCGCAGCGCCTGGCGTCAGCGGCCGGGACCTGGCCGAAGGTGCCTTGCTGGCGTCGCTGGCGGACGACACGGCCGAAGGCAAGTCCATCGTCGAATACCTGCGCGCCCTGCACCCCCAGGCCGAGCCGACCCTGGATCAACTGACCGCCGTGCCGTTCAGTGCCGAAACCCGTTTATCGGGTGTCGACTACCAGGGCCGTGTGTACCGCAAAGGTGCCGTGGATTCGCTGCTGGCATTCATTGGCCAACAACGTCGTGATCTGCAACCGGCACTGTCCCGCGAAATCGACAAGATTGCCCAGAGCGGCGGCACACCGCTGCTGGTGTGCGCCGATGGCAAATTGCTGGGTGCGATCCATCTCAAGGACGTGGTCAAGCCTGGCATCCGCGAGCGTTTCGCCGAGTTGCGCAAACTGGGCATCCGCACGGTGATGGTCACCGGCGACAACCCGCTGACCGCCGCCGCGATTGCCGCCGAGGCGGGTGTGGACGACGTGCTGGCCGAAGCCACGCCGGAGAAGAAACTTGCCCGCATTCGCCACGAACAGAACGACGGCCGGTTGGTGGCGATGTGCGGTGACGGCGCCAACGATGCCCCGGCACTGGCCCAGGCCGACGTCGGCATGGCTATGAATGATGGCACCCAGGCCGCTCGCGAAGCCGCCAACATGGTCGACCTCGACAGCGACCCGACCAAGCTGCTGGACGTGGTACAGATCGGCAAGGAGTTGCTGGTCACCCGTGGTGCGTTGACCACCTTTTCCATCGCCAACGACGTGGCCAAGTATTTCGCGATCCTGCCGGCGCTGTTTGCCGCGATCTACCCGCAGTTGGGCGTGCTCAACGTCATGCACTTGCAGAGCCCGCAAAGCGCGATTCTCTCGGCCATCGTGTTCAACGCGCTGATCATTGTGGTGCTGATTCCGCTGGCGCTGCGCGGTGTGCGCGTGCAGGCGGCGAGTGCGGCGGCGCTGTTGCGGCGCAACCTGCTGATCTATGGGTTGGGCGGGATTCTGGTGCCGTTCGTGGGTATCAAGGCGATCGACATGCTGTTGACCGCACTGCACCTGGTGTAACCCACCCCCACTGGTTTGTCGATTTATTGAGGATGTGAAGATGACTAACATGATCCGCCCGGCCCTGAGCCTGCTGGTCCTCATGACCCTGATCACCGGCGTGGCTTACCCCTTGGTCGTCACCGGTGTCGCCCAGGTGGCGTTTCCCGACCAGGCCAATGGCAGCCTGGTGCGCGATGGTAGCGGCAAGGTGCGCGGCTCCAGCCTGATCGCACAGGACTTTACCGGTGACAGCTGGTTCCATCCGCGCCCGTCGGCCGGTGCCTTTGCGACGGTGTCCAGCAGCGCCAGCAACCTGGGCCCAAGCAACCCGGCGCTGGCAACGCGCATTTTTGATGACGCGAATAAACAGTGGGTGCCCAGCCAGGGCCCGGTCCCTCTGGCATCGCTGACTACCTCCGGCAGCGGTCTTGATCCACACTTGCCACCGCAGGCAATTGCCTATCAACTGGCGCGGGTGGCGGCCGCGCGGAATGTGCCGGTCTCGACCTTGCAGCGGTTGTTGGATGAACATATCGAAAGCCCGTTGGTGGGGCCGCCGGTGGTTAATGTATTGGCACTGAACATGGCCCTGGAAAAACTCTGATCCCGTGTGGGAGGGGGCTTGCTCCCGATAGCAGTGTCTCAGCTACAGATAGTGCAACTGACCCACCGCTATCGGGAGCAAGCCCCCTCCCACCGTTGATCTTCATCGAGCCAGATTAGATAAATACCTGAAGGACACTGCCCGCATGAGCGACTCCGGCCGCGCCGATGCCCTGTTAGCCGAACTGCCCCGGGACGGCCGTGGCCGGCTCAAAGTTTTCCTCGGTGCCGCGCCGGGTGTGGGCAAGACCTACGCCATGCTCCAGGCCGCGCACACCCAGCTGCGCCAGGGCGTGCGGCTGATCGCCGGGGTGGTCGAAACCCACGGCCGCGCCGAAACCGAAGCCCTGCTCAGTGGCCTGCCGCAGCAACCCTTGGTACGCAGCGAATACCGCGGCGTGATGCTCGAAGAAATGGACCTCGACGGCCTGCTGACCGCCAAACCCAAGCTGGTGCTGGTGGACGAACTGGCCCACAGCAACGCCCCCGGCAGCCGTCACGAAAAACGCTGGCAAGACATCCAGGAGCTGCTCGCCGCCGGCATCAACGTGTTCACCACGGTCAACGTCCAGCACCTGGAAAGCCTCAACGACCAGGTCCGTGGCATCACGGGCGTGCAAGTGCGTGAAACCCTGCCGGACTGGGTGCTGCAAGAGGCTGACGAATTACTCTTGATCGACCTGCCATCGCGCGAGCTGCTGGAGCGTTTGCGCGACGGCAAAGTCTACGTGCCGGAACAGGCGCGCGCGGCGATCGACGCGTTTTTTACCCAGACCAACCTGATGGCTTTGCGCGAGCTGGCGATGCAAACCGCCGCCGCGCACGTCGATGATGACTTGGCTCAAGGCTATCGTCAGCTCGGCCAGGCGGCACCGACGGTACGCGGACGCTTGTTGGTGGGAGTGGATGGCGATGCCCAGGCCGAACGTCTGGTGCGGCACGCCAGCCGCGTGGCCCAGCGTCGGCATTTACCCTGGAGCCTGGTGCATGTCGACAACGGCCGCGCACGCGATGAGCAATCACGCCTGCACCTGCAGAATGCCCAGCAACTGGCTGAGCGGCTCGGGGGTGAGGTCGTCCTGCTGCGGGCGGGGGAAGTGGCGAAAACCCTGATCCAGCATGCCGCCGAACGTCGTGCCAGCTTGTTGCTGGTGGGGCAGTCACGGATGCGTTGGCGCCGCCGCTTGTTTGGCGGTGGCTTGGCGGCGCGCTTGCTGCGCAATGCGCGGGGCCTGGAAATCAACGTGCTCGACAGCGACGACATGCCCGCACCGCCGCGCCTGCCGGACGTGCGCGGGCTGGTCTGGTTCGACTACGGCCTGGCGGTGCTGGCGACCATCGTCGCGGCGGCGTTGGCCTGGGCGGTGGCCAGTGTGTTGCCGCTGCCGAATATCTCCCTGGTGTTTCTCGCGGCCGTCTTGCTGGTGGCGGTACGCAGCAGCCTGGGACCGGCCCTGGTGTGCGCCGCGTTGTCGTTCCTGACCTACGACTTCCTGTTTATCCCACCAAATTTCTCGTTTGCCATCCAGCGTGAAGAAGACGTGCTGACCCTGCTGTTCTTCTTGTTGATGGCGGCCTTGACCGGCAACCTTGCTGCGCGTCAACGCCGGCAATTGCAGGCCCTGCGCGATACCCAGGAAGAAACCAGCGAACTGCTCGACCTGTCGCGCAAACTCACTGCCGCCACCGATCGCCAGGCGGTGATCAGCGCGGCGGCGCATCATCTGGAAGGCTGGAGTGACCTCGACCTGTGCCTGGTCAACCGTGACGGCCAGGGCGGTTGGAAGGTCGAGACCGGCAGCCCGCTGACCCTGACCGAAGCCGAACGCGCCGCCGCCGATTGGGCCTGGCAACACGATCAACCGGCCGGCATGGGCACGGGCACCTTGCCATTCGGGCGCTGGTGGTGGTGGCCGTTATCGAGCGAGGAGGGGCCTTTGGGTTTGCTCGGTGTCAGCCCCAAGCCCGGTCTGGAGTTGAGCGGCCAACGCCGTCGCTTGCTCACGGCGTTGAGCCAGCCGCTGGCACAGGCGTTGGCGCGGGCTCAGTTGGGCCAGGAACTTGAATCCGCTCGGCTGCATGGCGAAACCGAACAGTTGCGCAGCGCGTTGCTGGCGTCGGTGTCCCACGATTTGCGCACGCCGTTGACCTCCATGCGCGGCAGCATCGACAGTCTGTTGGCTCTCGGCGAGGCGATCCCTCTGGAAGATCGCCGCGAGTTGCTTGAAGGCACCCGCGATGAAGCCGAGCGCCTCGACCGTTACATCCAGAACCTGCTGGATATGACGCGCCTGGGGCATGGTGCGTTGAAGCTGGCGCGCGACTGGGTGTCACCCGGCGATATCGTCGGCAGTGCTCTCGCTCGTTTGCGCGCCGTGCTGGCGCCGTTGCGCGTAAGCACCGATGTGCCGGCTGAACTGCCGCTGTTGTATGTCCATGCCGCATTGATCGAACAAGCCTTGGTCAATGTGCTGGAAAACGCCGCACGTTTTTCGCCGCCTCAGGGCCGCTTGCAGCTGACTGCCGGCGTGGCGGACGAGCAGCTGTTTTTCGCGGTGGCCGATGAGGGCCCGGGGATCCCCGAGGATGAGCGGGCGAAGATTTTCGATATGTTCTACACCGCTGCCCGTGGTGACCGGGGCGGGCAGGGCACGGGCCTGGGCCTGGCGATCTGCCAGGGCATGGTTGGCGCGCACGGTGGGCATATCAGCGTGGCCGATGGCATCGACGGGCGGGGCACTTGCATCACTTTGTTCCTGCCTTTACCGACACAACCTGGCTTGGAACACGGGGCCTGAGCTACCCTCTTTTCTCCACGGATTTTGATTGGACACCATGAGCCAGACCGCGACGATTCTAGTCATTGATGACGAACCGCAGATCCGCAAATTCCTGCGCATCAGCCTGGCCTCCCAAGGCTATAAGGTGATCGAAGCCGGCACCGGCAACGAAGGCCTGGCCCAAGCGGCGTTGAGCAAACCGGACTTGCTGGTCCTTGACCTTGGCCTGCCCGACATGGACGGCCAGCAAGTGCTGCGCGAGTTTCGCGAGTGGTCGACCGTGCCGGTGCTGGTGCTGTCGGTGCGGGCCAGCGAAGGTCAGAAGGTCGAGGCCCTCGACGGCGGCGCCAATGACTACGTGACCAAGCCGTTCGGCATCCAGGAGTTTCTCGCCCGCGTGCGTGCATTGCTGCGCCAGGCGCCGGTGGGTGAGGCCCAGGAGGCCGCCTTGAATTTTGGCCCCCTGACGGTGGACCTGGCCTATCGCCGCGTGCTGTTGGACGGTGCCGAAGTGGCGCTTACCCGCAAGGAATATGCGGTACTGGCGCAGTTGGCCCGGCATCCGGGACGGGTGATCACCCAGCAACAACTGCTCAAGGACATCTGGGGGCCAACCCATACCGAGGATAGCCACTACCTGCGCATCGTCGTGGGCCATCTGCGGCAGAAGCTGGCGGACGACCCCACTCAGCCAAGGTTTATCGTGACCGAGGCGGGCGTGGGGTATCGGTTGTTGAATGCCTAGATTGCGGGTGCCTGTTCCGACGCCATCGGGAGCAAGCCCCCACATTTGAGCACATTCCAAAAGTAGAACTCGGTCCCCTGTGGGAGGGGGCTTGCTCCCGATGAGGCCATCAGCTACAGCTCAACTTCAGTGCTGCTCACTCTCATACCGATCCAGCGTATCACTGGCAATCTCCCGCCCCAGCGCGATCAACTCCGGCGCTTTGTAGAACTCGAAAAACCGGCACACCCGTTTCGGCACGTTGATCAGCACGTCGGGCGGGTAACCGGCAATCTTGTACTGCGCCAATGACGTCTGCATCACCTCGAAACTCTGGTTGATCAGGTCCAGCAGTGACGCCGGGCCGACGTTGTCGATGATGAACGACCCGGTTGCGGACTTCGGTGCGCCTTCTTTTTCCGGCGCTGCGGCGGGCTGCTGTGCTTCGGGTTCGGCCGACTCCAGCCATGGGTTGATCTCTGCCGCTTCGGCCTGCAATGCCTCCTGTTCCAGCTTCAGTAACTGTTCAGCCTGTTTACGTCGAAACGGCAGGTGTGAGCCCAGGGATCTGGCCAGGTTATTGAAGCGACTCTTGAACGCAGGCGGGCGCTGGATCACCGGCAACTGGTAGTGTTTTTGATTGGTGGCATTGAGGTTGACCGCGATGATCAAGTCGCAATGGCTCGACACCACCGGCACGATCGGCAATGGGTTGAGCAGGCCGCCGTCGACCAGCATGCGGTTGCCCTGCATCACGGGGGTAAACAGGCTGGGGATCGCCGCGGAGGCACGCATGGCTTGGTGCAGGCAGCCTTCCTGAAACCAGATTTCCTGTTGGTTGGTCAGGTCGGTGGCGACGGCGGTGTAGGGAATGCGCAGCTCTTCGATATTGAGTTCGCCAACGATCTTGCGGATCTGCCCGAACACTTTCTCGCCACGAATCGCGCCCAGGCGAAAGCTCACATCCACCAGGCGCAGTACGTCGAGGTAGTCGAGGCTTTCGATCCAGTTTCGATACTCGTCCAGCTTGCCGGCGGCGTAGATCCCACCCACCACCGCGCCCATGGAACAGCCGGCGATACAGGCGATGTCATAGCCACGCCGTTCGATTTCTTCGATCACGCCGATATGGGCGTACCCTCGGGCTCCGCCGGAACCCAGTACCAAGGCCACACGTTTCTTCATGAGCTGATCCTTCGCAAAACAGTTGACCACAATGCGCTCATCCGAGGGGCGGCTCAATCTTCGTCGATGTGCGGAATATTTTTGCTGCTTGGCCAGGGCGCTCGGGTATGCTCTGGCGATCGTCAGTTATGCTTTTGGGCGGCCAGACAAGGCACTTTTCCTTGTAGGCAACGTCTACAGCCTACGACTGTTTCTGTTTATTTTGAGGTGTCATCAATGAAAGCCTGGATGTGTGTGCCTGTGATCGTGTTGGCCCTGGCCGGTTGCGCTGGGAAAACGGCTTACCGTGATAGCTGTGGCACGCAATTGGATGCCGCCTGGCATGAGCTGGACCTGGCCAAGGCTGAAGGCTTTGCCGGGACAGTCAGTTACTCCAAGGCCCTGTCTTTGTTGACTGGCGCCAAGACCCAGCAGCAGTTCGAAGCCTTTGAGGGGTGCGCCAACAAGGCCGAGAAAGCACGCTTCTATATTCGTGAGTCGCGTGCCGGCCGTTAAGCCGTAGCGACAGAGCATTTCATCGTCAGCGGAGGAAGGGATGTCAGCTTTGGTCGATCAGTTAGTCGCTCAGGTCATTGGCCTGGAAGTAGGGTTACTGAGCTGCCAGGCTCGCCTCGCTGCCATCACCGACGATGAGGCCTTGCATGATCTGCGCACCACCGTGCGGCGTCTGCGCAGCCTGTTGCGGCCCCTGCGCGGCTTGCCGGGGGTGGAGCAACTTGAATTGGCCGCCAGTGCGGTGGGTCAATTGACCACGCCCCTGCGCGACCGAGAAGTACTGGCCGCCTACCTGCACCAGCAGGGATATCATGAGGCGGCTGCGCGGCGTTTGCGCTTGCAACCCGAGGCTTATCGGCAGGTTGCGCAATCCCCCGAAGTGGCCCACCTGCTGTTGATCCTCGATGCTTTCCCCAGGTTTATTCGTGCGTCCGAGCACCAGAAGTTGCTCAAGGGCTTGCGCCCGCGCATCGAAAAGCGTCTGGCCAAGCAATGGCAAAAGCTCGGTGACGCCTTGAAGGACCCCGATCATGACCGTCACCGTCTACGGTTGCTGATCAAGCGCGTGCGCTACGCGGCCGAGGCGTATCCCAACCTGGACAAACTCCCCGCCAAAGCAATGTCCCGTCTCAAGCGTGCCCAAAGCGCGTTGGGCGATTGGCACGACTGCTGGCAGTGGCTGGCCCAGGCCGAACACCAAGCGGATTTGCAACCCTGCGTTGCGGTGTGGCATCGCACCATGGCCCAGGCAGAAGGGCACGCGGATCGGGTGCTGGATAAACTCAGCGCCGATTGTTTCTGAACCGGTCCGGTTTTTGGCCGGTATGGGCGCTGTGCAGTCACCCCACGCTGGTTAAGATCACCCCATCCGTGTTCTTGATGTGAGGTCCCGATGCGCTTTAGTGATTTGCTCGATGCCGCCCGTAGCAACCCGCTGGATGTGACCATTCCGGCCGAATGGGGCCAGGGCCGGGCTACGTTTGGTGGGTTGGTCGCCGCCTTGCAATATGAAGCCCTGCGCGCGCAGGTACCGGCGGACCGTCCGTTACGCTCACTGGCGATCACCTTCGTCGGCCCGGTTGAGCCTGAGGTAGCCGCCAGTTACCACGTGGAAGTATTGCGCGAAGGCAAAGCCGTCAGCCAGTTGCTCGGCCGTGTGGTGCAGAACGGCGAAGTCGCGACCCTGGTCCAGGCCAGCTTTGGCGCTGCGCGTGAGTCGCAGATTGACGTCGCAAGCGAACCTGCACCGGTGTTCAAACACTGGGATGAATGCCAGGAGTTGCCGTACATCAAAGGTGTGACACCTGAGTTCATGCGGCACCTGGCCATGCGATGGAGTGTCGGCGGGCTGCCGTTCACCGGCAATAAATCACGCGATATGGGCGGTTGGGTGCGCCTGTGCGGAGATGTGAAGGAAGAGGCGTTGACCGAGGCGCATATCCTCGCTCTGGTGGACGCTTGGCCACCGGCCTTGCTGCCGCACCTGAGCAAACCCGCGCCGGGCAGCACCCTGACCTGGACCATCGAATTTATCCAGCCGTTGCAGCACCTGACCACCCTCGACTGGTGCCAGTACTACGTCAATATCGAACACGCCCGCGACGGCTACGGGCATGCTGCTGCCGCACTCTGGAGCCCGAGCGGCGAGTTGATCGCCATCAGCCGCCAGAGCGTCGTGGTCTTCGCCTGACCTCAATGCCGGTGGCGCTGTCGCCAGGCACGCCACCAGCCACCGCTCAATACAAAACGCGGAAACGTCACGAACTGTTCGACCACCAGCCGTTGCACCGCATCTTTACGATCACTGAAGGGCTCACTGGCCTGGGCTTCCAGGCTATGGCCATGGCGCTGCAACGCCAGGCCAGCCAGGATGCCGATGATGCCCACGGCAACGCTGGCCAGGCTCAGGCTGAACACCCCGGATACGATCAACAGAAACCCGATGATAAACAGCGGCACGGCAATCAGGTGCAGCGCCAGGTTGGTCGGGTGTTGATGGTTCTGTGGGTAGTTACGCCATTGCCAGGCGGGGAGATTGGGGTGACGTTTGCCCATGATGGTGAATCCTCTGTCCGTTGAAACAACATGCAGAGGAGTTTAGGCGGGGTGGGGCGGGTGGGCGAATTGGGGCTGACTATGGGGGCCATAGCCAGCCTTGCTTGGCTATTGCGTCAGAGCTTCAGCTGCCCGATCGCCTTGCTCAGTGCTCCCGCCAGCGTCGCCAGTTCATTGCTGGTGCTGGCCGAGCCCACGGTCTGTTGCACGGTGTTTTCCGTCACATCGCGAATACTCACCACCGCCCGGTTCATTTCTTCGGCGACATGGCTTTGCTGCTCGGCGGCCACGGCGATCTGCGTGTTGCTCTCGCGCATCTGTGCCACGGCCCCCGTGATTTCGGCCAGTGCGGCGCCGGCTTCCTGGGCCTGCTGCACGCAGTCGTCGGCCTTGAATGAGCTTTCCTGCATGAAATCCACCGCATCGCGAGTACCGGCTTGCAGCGCCGAGACCATGCGGGTGATTTCGTCGGTGGAGCTTTGCACGCGTTTGGCGAGGTTGCGCACTTCGTCGGCGACTACGGCGAAGCCCCGGCCCATTTCCCCGGCGCGAGCGGCTTCGATGGCGGCGTTGAGGGCGAGCAGGTTGGTCTGTTCGGCGATGCTGTGGATCACGCTGACTACGCCGTTGATTTTCTGGCTGTCCTCGGCAAGTTTCTGGATCATTTCCGCTGTTTGTTGTACGCCGGTGGACAGCCCGGCAATGGAGTGTTGCACGCGGATGACCACCTCCTGGCCGCTGCCTGCAAGGGTGTCGGCGGTCTGGGACAGGTCGCGGGTGGCGCCGGCGTGTTGGGCGATGTGGTGGACGGTGGCGGTCATCTCATTGATCGCCGTGGCGGCCTGGTCGGTTTCGCTCTGCTGGCCGAGCATGCCGTGTTGCACTTCGTTCATGCTGCTGGCCAGGCGTGCGGCGCCCTCGTCCAGTTGCCGAGCGGTGTTTGCCACGGTGTTGACCACGCGCTGGTAGCCGGCCTGCATGGCGTTGAACGCGCTGGCCATCTGGCCGACTTCGTCTTTGCAGGCCAGGGGCACGCGGGCCGACAGATCGCCGGTTTTCTCAACGTGCAGCATCACGTCCTTGAGGGTATTGAGTTGACTGAGCAGGAAACGAATCAGCAGTTGCGAGGCACCGAGCATCGCCAGCATCAGGATCAGCACGGCCACGGCGTAGTTGGCGAAGCGTTCGGCGAAGACCTGGCTCAGGCTGCGTCCGTAGGCCAACACGGCGATCTGTGGCCCGTCGGCACGTGCAATGACTTCAGCACCGATCAGCGGGTTTTCACCGAACAGGGCCCTGTGATTCAGCTCGACCCAGCCGCTGGCGCTGCTGAGGGCTGACAGATCCTGGTCTGCCAATTGTGGGACTTGGCCCCGGGCAAACGTCAACCAATGCTCGTCCGTGGGCAGCGCCTTGTCGGCAGGCCAGGCCGCGAGCAATCGTGCTTGCGCTTGCGCCGAGGTTCGGGCCGCATCGTTGCGTGCCTGTTGTTCGAGCTGCACGGCGTACAACACCAGCAACAGGGTGGTGATGAAGGCCACCGCGTTGACGGCCCAGAATTTGTATTTCAGCGAGATATTGCTAAGCCAGGCACCCATGGAAGGTTTTCTCTGATAGCGGAAACAGCATTGGCAAGGTGCCATTATTGTGCCGCTATTCAGAAATCCGGTTTTGACATGGGTCAATGCACCGCATCGACACGGTTGTCTCAACCCAGGCAGGGCAGCCCAAAAAACGCACGGGCACAGGCTGTGCTGTGTTCGGCCAGATCTTCCGGGGTTTCGCTGCGGTGCAGGGCAACCTCATGCAGCACCTGCGGCAAATAGGCCGGTTCATTGCGACCATTTTTCGGCTTTGGTCGCAGGGTGCGCGGCAGCAGGTAGGGCGCGTCACTTTCCAGCATCAGGCGCCCGCGCGGGATTTCCCTGACCAGTGGATGCAGATGTGTCCCACGGCGTTCGTCGCAGATCCAGCCGGTGATGCCGATATGCAGGTCAAGGTCGAGGTAGCTGAAGAGCGCCTGCTGCTCGCCGGTGAAGCAATGCACCACGGCGGCGGTCAGGTGGTCGCGGTAATCCTTGAGGATCTCCAGCAGGCGCTGGTTGGCATCGCGTTCGTGGAGAAACACCGGCAGTTTCAACTCGACCGCCAGGGCCAGGTGCTCTTCGAGGACTTTTTCCTGCTGAGGGCGCGGGGAAAAGTCCCGGTTGAAATCCAGCCCGCATTCGCCCACGGCACGTACCCGGCCTTCGCTGAGCAAGCCGCGTAAACGCTGGGCGCTGTCGCCGTTCCAGTCGCTGGCGGAGTGCGGATGGATGCCCGCCGTGCTGAACAGGTGCTGGCCGCTGTCGTCGAGTTTTACGCACAGTTCCAAGGCTTGTTCGCTGCCGTCGACACTGGTACCGGTCAGCACCAATTGTTGTACGCCGGCGGCATAGGCGCGATCGAGAACGGCTTGATGCCTCTCGTCGAAACTGGGGTTGGTCAGGTTGACGCCGATATCAATGAGTTGCATGGTGCTATCTCCGCCTGCGGCCGGAAAGCATATCAGAGCTGTAGATTTATAAGAAAACGAAGAACTACAACGAGTTAAAGCTGTCTTTGAACGTCGCAAGTGACATTGTGGTGGGCCGAATGCCTGCCTCTATGCCACCGTTGCGCGCTTTGCCAGCGCTTTAAGCGCTCTGTTTCTGACCTCCAGTGCCTCGTCTTTCACGAGGGCGCTGGCCAGTATTCTTTCCGGAGAGCGGATGATCCGACCCTCGGCGTTGCTCATGTTGTGCTTGACGTTGCTGCTGCCGATGACGGCGGCAGCGCGTCTGGACGGCCCGGTGGAAGTGACCAAGCCCGGCAAGGTGCGAGACCTGGCGCAGATTCGTTCCAGCCGCACCCTGCGCGTGCTGGTCAATCAGAGCCGCAACAGCTCGGGCGAAATTCAGGGCCAGGCGATCGGTGTCGAGTACCACCGCCTGCGCGCCTTTGAGCAGTACTTGAACGGCCACGCCCGTGACGGTGAAGAAATCAGCCTCAAGATCATTCCCAAGGCCAAGGACCAGTTGCTCGGTGCGTTGGCCCGTGGCGAAGGTGACCTGGTCGCCCCCGGCGAGCTGTTGGATGTAAAGGCCGCGCACAAGCTCAGCACCAGCGATCCGATCGTCAGCAATGTGCCGTTATGGCTGGTGGGAGTGAAAGGTGAGCGCCGGTTTACCAGGCTTGAACAATTATCGGGGCGAACATTGTCGCTGACCACCGGCAGTGCCGCGGCGGATGCCATCAGCCAGGTCAATCAGAAGCTTGCGCTGCACAAGCAACCACCGATAAAGGTGGAGTGGGTCGATCCGACATTGGCGGTAGAAGATGTGCTGGAGATGGTCCAGGCCGGGATCTTCCATTTGACCATCGTTGAGAAACCCATCGCCGAACGCTGGTCGAAAATCCTGCCCAAGCTTCGTTTTGACAAGCAGGTCGTGATCAGCGAGCCGGGTGACGAATATTGGTTCGTGCGCCAGGATGCTTCGATGCTGCGGGCCAGCATCGATCGGTTCCTCAAGGTTTATCGCACCCCGTCCGATCAGGATGTGGCCTTTCAACGGATCTACCGACGCCTCTATCAGGTGCGCAACCCACTGGCTCGCGCCGACCGCCAGCGTCTGGAGAAGCTGCGCCCGGTCCTGCAAAAACATGCCCGGGAGCAGGGCATTGACTGGTTGAACCTGGCCGCGCTGGCGTTCAAGGAGTCCGCACTGGACCCCGGTGCGCGCAACAGCGGTGGCCCGACGGGCTTGATGCAGATCACCCCTTCAGCGGCCCAGCGGGTCGGGGTGAATAGTATCGAGAGCCTTGATAGCAATGTGCAGGCGGGCGCGCGCTACTTGTCGATGATCCGTCGGAAGTTCTTCGCCAGCCCCAAGCTCAACGAAAGAGAGCGCATGGCCTTTGTATTGGCGGCTTACAACATGGGCCCGGAGCGCGTACAGGGCATGCGGGCGGAGGCGCGACGGCGTGGGCTGAATCCGAACCAGTGGTTCTTCCAGGTTGAACGCATTGCCATGGAGCAGGTGGGGATGGGTGGCGTCAGCTATGTTAATAGCGTGAACAAGTATTACCTGGCGTTCAATCGGGAGCGGGAGTCCCTGGAGCCGGCAGGGCCAAAGATCGCCTCACGCAAATAATCGATTTATTCGATGTCTATTAGGCATTTTTTCGGCTTTTAACATTGCCTAATTTGATTAATATAGCGGCCAACCACCTCCTACTTAGAAAAGGATTACCCCGATGAGCCCACTGATCAAAAGCATTCTGTCCACCCGCGCCGGTTATGGCCTGACTATCCTGCGCATCTTTGTCGGCATTATCTTCGCCGCCCACGGCTCACAGAAACTCTTCGGCTGGTTTGGCGGTTATGGCCTGGCCGGCACGGCACAGTGGATGGAAAGCATCGGCCTGGCACCCGGCACCCTGATGGCCGTGTTGTCGGGCGGTACCGAGTTCTTTGCCGGCCTGGCGCTGATCATCGGCTTGTTGGCACGCCCTGCGGCATTGGGTTTGACCATTCTTACACTGGTGGCGATTTTCTCGGTGCATATCCACAACGGTCTGTTCATGGCCAACAACGGTTATGAGTTCGCATTGGCCTTGCTGGGCGGTACGCTGGCCGTGTTGCTGGAAGGCGCCGGCAAACTGTCGGCCGATGGCGCCATCAGCCGCTGACCCTCGGTTAACGTCCCCCAAAAGCCCGCCACGTGCGGGCTTTTTCGTTGTCCGGGATTCTTGACACTGGCCTATCGGCTTCTCTAGGATGCTGCTCATGCGCCGATTTAAACAGCTAATTGCGGGGCGCCACCGGGACTCGATGCAGCCCGACAGAAGACGGTTCTGCCCTGCAGAGCACACTTCGAAATACCGCTAAAGCGCTGGTTCGGTGTTGCCTCTCACCTGCCCGCAGACTTTTGAGGCAGAGACACGACACGATGAATGCACTACGCCCCCTTATTCGACTCGCCCCGATCACTGCGGGCCTGACTCAACGCAATCCAAAGATCCTGCTTGGCGGCAAGCACCAGCCGACGCTGCTGCGTTATCTGGATGGCTGGCCTCGTCGTACTGGGCGGCCTTCGGCGTTTCTGATCCAGTTCGTTGAAGACGGTGATTCCCTGGCGCGTTTTGCCAGCAACAGTTTCGACCTCGCGGTGATACAGGCGCCCAGTGCCGGCAATGCCGATGACGTGATCCGCCACCTCACGCGTATTGCCCGACAGGGCCTGATCACCCGCCGCTGAGAGCTCAGTGACCGGCCGCTGAAGAGCGCGCCCGACGCCGACGCAACCAAAAAGCCAGCATCCAGGCGATCAGGCATAACAGCAGCGGCACCGTCGCGATCAGCAGCAGCTTCAGGCTGTCTTCGAAGCGATGCACGGGCGCGTAAGCCTTGACCCTCAGCGCGTTGAGTTCCATGGGCAGTCGCAGGCGCTCCTTGTTGAGCGCTTGCAACTGGGTATTGGCTGCCACTGCCTGGGTACCCACACTCGCAGCCTGTGGGTTCAAGCGTTGCCACTCTTGTTCCGTGTGCTCAAGTCGTCGTTCCAGCTCTCCCGCGCTTTCCCGATAAGCCTGCGCCGCGGTCTCACGCATGTGTTCGAGCGTATGCAGGGGCCGGCTGTGCGTGGCGCGTGGTCGAATGGCCGCAAGCGCCGGTGATGCCGCCAGGTTATCCAAGGTGTTCAAGACAAATTGCACGTTGCTGTTGGGGGCCGAGCGGATGACCGCGTCTGCGAGCATATCCGTGTCGGCGATCACCACGACCTGGATCTGTGAGGCTTTCTGCACGCCGGGCGGCTTTCCATTCAGTCCCTCGGGAAACACCGAGTAGGCGGGGCCCTCAAGGCGAGCCGCAATGACGTGGGCCTGCCTGGGCGCAGCGGCGTTATCGGCGAGTGAATCGAACGTCGTCGCGAAAGCAAATTGCCTTGCGTCGAGCAGTACCGATTGCCGGGAGCTTTGCAGCAGGGGCGTGAAGGTCATACGGCTTTTGCGGGTGCGGGAAAGTGCGCCGCTGCTCGACACGATCATTGAGCTCAGTTTCCAGCTGCTTATATCGTTGGCGGTCATGGCCTGTCGTGGCAGGTTCAGCCTGGCCGGGTGCAAAACCATCGGCTTTCCGGGGCCCTGGGTGGCCGATGAGGCGTAGAGGTTATCGACCAACAGCTTGTCCGTCGGCATCTGCACACTCCAGGCCGCAAGCAGTTCCTCCAGCTTGGAGTCTGTCGAGACGGAGCCCGTGGCCATCTCGCTCACCGGGTCGATGAAGATCATCAGCCTGGCACCCTTTAATACGTGCTGTTCAATCGCATACAAGGCTTGCTCGGGCAGGGTGCGCGGATGGATGACCATCAACGTCCCGATCGATGCCGGTACCTGGGCGATGTTGGCGCTCAGTTCAACCAGGTTGAAATGCCCGCGCATCTGCGCCAACAGTTCTCCCGCAGCAGCATTGGACGCGAGCCCCGACAGCACCCCGACAGTCGGACGTTCAGGCTGCATCAAGGCATGGATCAGTCGGCTGATTTCATACTCAAGCAAGGGCGCCTGGTCTGGGCTGAAAGCTTCGATGCGCTGTGCACTTTGGCCGGTGCGTGTGCCGATGAGGCCCATGAAACCTTGCGTATTATCCAGTCCGAATAAACTGGCCTTGTAGGCTTCCTCGGAAAATGGAGCCGGGTCGATAACATGCAGGTTGATCATGCCCCTGGCTGCTTTTTCAAACTCCCTGAGTAAATCTTCCACCCGTTGACCGTAGCGCTTTAATGCGTGGGGTTTCTTGGGATCATTGATTGAGTTGAAGTAATACAAATCCAGCGGGCCTTCGAGAGTTGTAAGAAAGTTTCGCGCGGCCTGCGATAAAGTATGATTTTTCTCTTGTGAAAAATCCCAGCGAATGTCAGGTGTTTTTTTTATCCAGACCAGATTGAATGCGAGAAAAAGTAGCGACATGACGATGAGTGTCATGCCTGTACGAAAAGCGGATCGCATCAGGGACTTTCCTTCTCAGCGGTTTTTATAGTTGAGTGTGACAGTCGTCGCTGAAAGAAAAACAAGGATGATACTGATGAAGTAACACACGTCGTGAAGGGTCAGTTTTCCGCTGTCCATCGTGTTGAAACGTAAAATAGGATTGAGCGATATCAAGCTATCGACCACCCATATCGGGGCCTGATGTTCCAGCGCATCGAGTATGGAAGACAGGCCGCTGATGGTTAGTAGCAGACCCAGTGTCAACAGGAAAATCACAATGCGTTGGTGAGTCAGTACACAGACAAAGCAACCGACCGCCAGGTAACTGCCCGCCAGTAACCAGCTGGCGATGAATTGTGAGGCGATAACGCCGTTGTCGGCGGTGCCAAGATAGTGAGTGGCGATCACTATTGGAAAGTTTAAAAGCAGGGCAATGCTGCACACGACCCAAGCCGCCATGAACTTTCCGATAACGCGCTCCGTCGAGGTGACAGGCAAGGTTTTCATCATGTTCGAAAAGCTCGCGTTATGTTCATCTGACCATAACTGCGTCGATAAAGTGGGAATCAGCAGAAGATAGAGCCAGGGGTGAAACTCGAAGAAGGCTTGCAAGTCGCCGCTGTTTCGCTCCAGCCACTGCTGGGTGTGCAACCCCAGCGTGGCACAGAGCGCCAGGAACACCGCTACGCTCAGATAAGTGCTGGGTGAAGAGGCATAACTGGCGAGTTGGCGTTTGAAAATGACGGTTAGCAGTTTCAAGGGGATACCTCTTGGCTGAGATGGTGAACAACGTCGTTCAAGCGTCCTGGCTCCAGGTGCATTGACGTGACGTTCCAGCCGCGGTGGGTGATGAGCGCGTTAATGGAGGGGAAAATGGCGTGGCCAGGCATGGCCAGAACCGTCACAGTGCCCGGTGTATGCCGGTCTTCTTCAATGCCTGCGACGCCGGGTAAGACGGCGAGCGCCAGTAAATCCAGTGGTGTATCGGCGGCCAGGGTTACAGCTTGGTAATGTCTGGAGCTGCGTTGCAGGTCCACCAGAGAGGTATCGGCCTTCAGGCGCCCCCCCGCGATAACCAGCGCCCGGGTGCAAAGATCAGACAGCGCGTCGCAATGACGGGAGGCGATGATGAGGGTCATTTCTTCGCTCAAGGACTGGATAAGTGTCCTGAGCTTGAGCCACTGATCAGGGCCAAGTCCTTCCAAGGGCTCGTCCAGTAAAAGCAACTTGGGCGAATGCACGATGGCTTGGGCAATTGCAACTTTGCGCTGTATGCCAAGGGAGAGCGTATCCATCGGGCAGTTGAATACGGATGACAGTTCCAGGCGCATAACGACTTGATCAACTCTTTTGCGTTTTTCGGCACCATGCAATCCCCTGACGGCGGCAACAAAGTTCAGCAGGCTTTTGACGGACATCACATCGTGACTGAGGCCTTCATGAAGTTGATAGCCCACTGCGTTCCTTGTTTGAATGGGATGGGTCTGGGTGCTCATTCCCTGAATATTGATTTTCCCGGAAGTTGGCTTGATCGCACCCGAGATCAAGTTCAATAACGTTGTCTTGCCGGAACCCCGCTCACCAAATAGACCTATGCATTCTCGGCGCTGGGTGCAGAATGAAAAGTCGGTAATGATGTTTTTTCTGCCAAGTTGTTTCGTCAGGTTGCTTATCTCGATCATGGGTTTACCGAATAAGTTTGGCAGGGGCGGGTGGCCGTTGAGGGCATTAAAAAGGGTACGTTCATTAGTTGTGCTTGGGAACGCGTGATCTGATTAATAAGACAAGTCCTACGCTCAGTTTGATTACTCACTGAAACAATTGTTTTGTTTTGAGGGCTTGTTAATGGTCGGATGTTTATCTGATGTTTATATAAAGTTTTCTTTTTTGTGATGAGGTCTGACTGTCATGATGCTTCTACGTACCCTTGTTCTTGAACGCAGTGGTGAAGAGGCGCCCGTCAACGGTGCACTGCTCTGTGGGTTTGCTGTCGCGCAGATCGACTCGAACTTTCTTGTATATAGCCTGGATGAAGAGGCTGAACCCGGTCACTCGCGGGTTTATATCGCGGCATTGCGTAAAAAACTCGAGCGCTATTTCCTCGGGGCCGTGGACTCCAAGGAAGACCTGCAAGTGGCGATGCAGGTCTTCAAGCAGATCCTCATGAGCGCCTCTGGCGCAAAGACAAGTGGCCTTGGCGAGCCCCAGACGCCTTTTCATTTTGTGGATTTGAAAGGTTGCAGGTTGCCGCCTGCCAGGCCCGAAGATCATCACTCGGTGATTATCAAGAAGGCGTTGGTGATGAAGGTGATCACCCTGGGCATGTCAGCGCCCGCATTGCCCGCGATAGAAAGCACGACGGTCATCGTGCCGAGCATTCGCTTTTCGTCCCAAATGGTGGCACCGCCGAAGGACGTGAGCCATCCGAAGGCCGCTACTCAGTCGGCGGATCAATACACTGTCGAGGAGCCTTCGCATTCGGTGAGCGCGTTACCCAACGCATCCGTGCCCGCGGAGCTGAGTACACTGCCGGTTGAGCCTGAATCGAGCGAGGTTGCGCCCGCGAAACTGCCGGCTCACCAGGAGCACGCCACCTTGCTTGAGGTGGACAGCACACTGGCTAATCTTGCCCGGGTCGCCCAGGAGCTGGCGCAAAAAAAGCATGCGGCCATCGAGCGAGAGGAGATGCTTGAACAGTGGCAAGTTCGCCTGCACCAGCAGCAAAGCCAGCTGGATGAGAAAAGCCGCGAGGTCGAGCAGCGTCACAGGCAACTGCAGGACGAGCTGCTCGGGGCCGGCCAAAAAACCGAAAAATTGACGCTGATGATGTCGCAGCTGTCAGCCATGCGGCAGCACCTGCACAGCACGCTGCTTGAGCTGGACCGGGTCCTGGAGGCGCCTGAGAAGAATTGATCTGCCTGCCGGTCTGGCTACTTTGCAGGGTTCATTTATCATCAGCTCCAGCCCGCCGGCGTCAGGGCATGAGGCCGTGGCGTATCGGCACCATTGGACATTACCTGGGGATGCAAGGGTTTGAGTACCAAGCTGATTACCAAAGAAGGTCATGATGCGCTGAAAAAAGAGCTGGATTACCTGTGGCGTGAGAAGCGCCCTGATACCACGCGCAAAGTGACATGGGCCGCTTCCCTGGGAGACCGCAGCGAAAACGCGGACTACCAGTACAACAAGAAGCTGCTGCGTGAAATCGACCGGCGGGTGCGTTATCTGCGCAAACGCCTGGAAGACATGCGCGTGGTGGAGTACCGGCCCGAGCAAGAGGGGAAAGTATTCTTCGGTGCCTGGGTGGAGATCGAAAACGAACAGGGTGACACCAAGCGCTTTCGCATCGTGGGTTATGACGAGATCTACGACCGCATGGATTACATCTCCATTGACTCACCCATGGCGCGTGCGCTGCTGCGCAAGGAAGTGGACGATGAGGCGATTGTGCAGACCCCAAACGGGGAAGTGTGCTGGTGGATCACGCACATCGAGTATGAGAAGTAGGCAATGACGGCCTGCGCCCGGGCAGGGTGCAGGCCGTCGGCGTTTCAGCCTTCGCGCAGTACTGTCAGCGGGCTGGCATTCAACGCACGGCGCGTGCCGAAGACCCCGGCGCCACCAATCAGTAGGGCACCTATCACCGGCAATAGCAGCAGCCACGGGTGAGGGTGCCAGGCCAGGTCAAACGCGTAGCGATACAGCACCCAGGTCACCAGCTCTGTGCCGAGTGCGGCCAGCAGGCCACTGACTGCACCCAGCAAGCCGAATTCAATGCGTCGCGCTTTGACCAGCAACTTGCGTTCGGCGCCCAAGGCACGCAACAGCGCGCCTTGGCGAATTCGCTCATCCAGGGTGGCCTGCAAACCGGAGAACAGCACGGCCATTCCTGCCGCCAACACAAACAGCAGCACATACTCCACCGCCAGGGTGACTTGGGCGAGGATGCTGCGCAACTGTTCCAGAAGTGCCTCGACCTGCAGGATGGTAACGGCCGGGAAGGCCCTGGACAGATCGACGATCTGTTGGTCGTGGCCCGGCGCGAGATAGAAGCTGGTCAGGTAGGTGGCGGGCAGATCCTTCAATGTGCCCGGCTGGAAAATCATGAAGAAGTTGGGTTGGAAATTATCCCAATTGATCGTACGCAGGCTGGTCACGCGGGCTTCGCGATTCTCGCCACCGACTGTGAACACCAGATGATCGTCGAGCTTGAGCTTCAGGCTTTCGGCAACCTTGGCTTCTACCGACACCCCAGGAACGCTATCGCTCGGCTGCGGCGACCACCAGGAGCCGGCGCTCAGGACGTTGCCCGGTGGCAAGTCGGCGGCCCAGGTCAGGCTCAGGTCGCGCTGCACGGCACGGTCGCCGCTGGAGTCCTTGCTGACCACTTCCTGCACCGCAACGCCATTGATGCTGATCAACCGGCCCGGCACGACCGGATACAGCGGTGCGGATTGGGCTTGCACCTGCAGCAGGCGTGCGCCAAAAGCGTCTTTGTCGGCCGGCAGGATGTTCAGTGCGAAATAGTTGGGGGCATCCTTGGGCAACTGGTTCTGCCAGGTATCGAGCAATTCGCCGCGCAGCAGGGCGATCAACCCCATGGATAACAGGATCAAGCCAAAGGCCAGGGACTGGCCTGCCGCCGCCAACGGATGACGCAGCAATTGTCCCAGGCCCAGGCGCCAGGGCAGGGATGCACGGGCCAACAATCGCCGCAGGCTTTGCAGCAGCAATAGAAGCAGGCCGCCGAGGATCAGCGCCGCCACCACGCCACCGCCCAGCAGCGCGAAAGTCAGTACCAGGTCGAGGCTCAGGCGCCACATGATCAACCCGAGGGCGAACAATGCGGCGCCGTAGACCATCCAGGTGCTGGAGGGGATAGGCAACAGGTCACGCCGCAATACTCGCAGCGGTGGAACACGGCCCAGGGCAGCCAGCGGCGGCAGGGCGAAGCCGGCAAGGGCAACCAGCCCGGTGCCAATCCCCGCGACCGCAGGTAACAACCCGCCGGGCGGCACGTCCGCCGGCAGCAGGTCGTGCAGGAAATAGAACAGCCCAAACTGCGCCAGCCAGCCGAGCAGGGCGCCGGTCAGGCTTGCCAGCAGTCCCAATACGCTCAGTTGCAGGCTGAACAGCAACATCGCTTCGCGCCGTGACAACCCCAGGCAACGCAACAGCGCGCTGGCATCGAAGCGGCGGCTGGCAAAACGATTGGCCGACAACGCCACCGCTACCCCGGCCAGCAGCACTGCCACCAGGCTGGCCATGTTCAGGTAGCGCTCGGCCTTGCCCAGCGCACCGCCGATTTGCTGATTGCCGTCGCGTGAGTCCTGCAGGCGCTGGTTGGCGGCGAGGCCGGGTTTGACCAGGTCACGATAGGTTTGCAGCGCCGTACTGCCTTGGGGCGCCCGCCACAGTTCGCGGTAGCTGACGCGGCTGCCGGGCTGGACCACACCGGTCGCCTCCAGGTCGGCCAGGTTGATCATCACCCGGGGCGTGAGGCTGTAGAAGTTGCCGGCACGGTCGGGCTCATAGGTCAGTATGCGTGTCAGGTGCAGGGTCTTCATGCCGACATCGATGCTGTCGCCAACCTTCAGGTTCAGCGCTGTCAGCAGCCGTGCTTCCACCCAGGCATCGCCGGGCTTGGGGCCGCCTCCCGCTGTTTCGACCCCGAACGGCTGCGCGGCACTTTTAAGCTCGCCGCGCAGCGGGTATTGCTCGTTGACCGCCTTGATACTGGAGAGTTGGATACCGTTATCCGTGGCGATAACACTGGAGAACTCTACGATGCGTGCGTGATCCAGGCCCAGTTCGGTCCCGGTTTGGATCTGCTCGGGGCGAGCCGGCGAACTGCCTTCGAGCACCAGGTCGGCACCGAGAAATTCAGTGGCGCGCAACAGCATGGCGCCGTTGAGGCGTGCGCCGAAGTAGCCGATGGCAGTGCTGGCAGCAACAGCCACCAGCAGGGCGAAGAACAGCACACGCAATTCGCCGGCGCGGGCATCGCGCAGCAATTGACGCATGGCAAGGCTGAACAGGCGCAATAGCGGCAAACGTGCCATCAAGGCTCCAGGGGCGCGACCATCAGGCCGGCTTCAAGGCGGATCAACCGCCGGCAACGATGAGCCAGGCGTTCATCGTGGGTGACCAGCACCAGGGTCGTGCCGCTCTCCTTGTTGAGTTCGAACAGCAAATCACTGATGCGCTCGCCGGTGTGACTGTCGAGGTTGCCGGTGGGCTCGTCGGCAAACAGCACGTCAGGTTCTGCCGCAAAGGCGCGAGCGATCGCCACCCGTTGCTGTTCGCCGCCGGAAAGCTGGCGCGGTGAGTGGGTCAGCCGCTGGCCCAGGCCAACGCGCTCCAGCAGGTGCCGGGCGCGCTCGCGGGCGTCCTGACGGCCGTCCAGCTCCAGCGGCAGCATGACGTTTTCCAATGCATTGAGGCTGTCGAGCAGTTGGAAAGACTGGAATACAAAACCCACATGCTCGGCACGGATGCGCGCGCGCTGGTCTTCATCCAGGGTGCTCAGGGCTTGACCGGCAAGAGTGACTTCGCCACTGCTGGGCAGGTCGAGGCCGGCCAGCAGGCCCAGGAGAGTGGATTTGCCGGAGCCGGAACTGCCGACGATAGCCAGGCTATCGCCTTTGTTCAGTTCCAGGCTCAGTTGGTGCAGGATAGTCAGTTCACCTTCCGCGCTGGGAACCACTTTGCTAAGGTTTCGCGCGGTGAGAATGCTTGCGCCCATGGAGAATCCGATGCGAATGTGGTTTTTGAGTGCTGGCCTGGCCTTGATGTGCATGGCCCAGAACGCAGCGGCGGGTACAGTCCTGATCGTTGGCGATAGTATCAGTGCCGGTTTCGGCCTGGATACCCGCAAAGGGTGGGTCGCGCTGCTGGAGCAACGGCTCAAGCAGGAAGGTTTCGACGATAAAGTAGTCAATGCATCCATCAGCGGCGACACCAGCGCCGGAGGCCTGGCGCGGCTGCCGGCGGCGCTTGCAGAGCATAAGCCGGATGTCGTGGTTATCGAGCTGGGCGGCAATGACGGCTTGCGTGGCCAGCCTCCAGCGCAATTGAAACAAAATCTTGCATCGATGATCGACCAGTCCAAAGCCGGTGGTGCCAAGGTGCTGCTGTTGGGGATGCAACTACCGCCCAATTACGGCCCGCGTTACACCACTGCATTCGCTGAGGTGTACGGCGTATTGGCCAAAGAGAAAAACGTGCCGTTGGTGCCGTTTTTTCTTGACGGCGTGGGCGGGTATCCGGAGTTGATGCAGGCGGATCAAGTGCACCCGGCAGTCGGTGCCCAGGGCAAATTGCTGGAAAATGTCTGGCCGACGCTAAAACCGCTGTTATGACGCTTTTCTAGCGGCAGGCTTTCGGCTAATGTGGCGCCCCCCTGATTTGGAGCCCTTGATGTCGCGTCCTGCCTGGTCCCTGTTTAACTACCAACTGATCGAGCCGGACGAGCAGCTGGACCTGTTCGCCTGCCAGGAAGTCAGGGTGCATTTGGTGGCGCGCCAGCTGGAGTTGGGCGGCTCGATCGACCGTACGCTGTGCGGCACTTTGTTGCCCGCGCAACCTCGTTGGTCATCGGTGGACCGCTCGCTTTTTCAGGATCAGCGGCTTTGCCCCTTGTGTCGCGCCATTCTCGAATCGCAAAAGCGCGGCACGCCGCCGATCTGGCCGGAGCTGCGCTTCGAGCTGTAGCGGGGCGATGGATGCTTGACGCTCGCTTCACGTATACAATCAGTTTTTTCCTACCCGCCGTTCTGCGAAGGATTTCCCGGATGTTGTCGCGCCTTTCCGTCGTCACCTGCTGCCTGTCTCTCGCTGCTCTCTGTGCGGCCGGCCCGTCGGCAGCCTTGCAGTTGCCCTTGCCACCACCAGGTGAGGACATTGTTGGTCAGGTCCAGGTGATCAAGGCCAAATACGAAGATACCTTTGCTGACCTTGGCACTACCTACGACCTGGGCTATTCGGAAATGGTCGCGGCCAACCCGGGCGTGGATGCCTGGTTGCCTGGCGCGGGCACCGAGATTGTGCTGCCGACGCGGTTCATCCTGCCGCCTGGCCCTCGCGAAGGCATCGTGATCAACCTGGCGGAATACCGGCTCTACTACTTCCCCAAAGGGCAGAACGTGGTCTACACCTTCCCCTTGGGGATTGGCCGTGAAGGCTGGGGCTCGCCGATCGCCCATACCAGCATCATCGCCAAGACGCCGAACCCGACGTGGACACCGCCTGCCTCGATCAAGGCTGAACACGCCGCCAATGGTGACCCGCTGCCCAATGTGGTGCCCGCCGGTCCGGACAACCCGCTGGGGCCGTTCAAGTTCACCCTGGGCACGCCGGGTTATCTGATCCACGGCTCCAACATGAAATTTGGTATCGGCACGCGTACAAGCCACGGTTGCTTCCGCATGTTCAACAACAACGTGTTGGAAATGGCCAGCATGGTGCCGGTGGGCACCTCGGTACGCATCATCAACGATGCCTACAAGTTCGGCAGCAGCGGCGGCAAGGTCTACCTTGAAGCGCACACGCCGCTGAACGACGATGGCACGCCATCAGTGGTCGACAAGCACACTGCGGTCATCAATGCCTTGCTCAAGCGCGAAGACTTGGCCAACAACCTGCGGGTCAACTGGGATCAGGTGCGCGATGTGGTCGCCGCCGAAGATGGCCTGCCGACTGAAATCGGCGTACCTGGGGCCGCCCCGGTCGCTTCCAGCGCGCCGGTTGATTTGCAGCAGTAAGCCTCTGGACAAGCCCGCCATGGCCTTGGGTCGTGGCGGGTTTTTTATTGCCGCAGGTTTTGGGCTGAATCCCAGGCAATAAAAAAGCCGACCCAAGAATGGATCGGCTTGATAACAACCCCGAAGGATTATTACTTGCGGCTTGCTTTTTCAAGCATGCGCAGAGCGCGCTCGTTAGCTTCGTCAGCAGTCTGTTGTGCTTTTTGAGCAGCAGCCAGAGCTTCATCAGCTTTACGGTAGGCTTCGTCTGCACGAGCCTGGGAGCGAGCTGCTGCGTCTTCAGTAGCAGTCAGACGAGCTTCGGTTTCTTTGGAGACGCTGCTGCAACCGGTAGCCAGAACTGCGGCCAGAGCCAGAGCAGAGAATTTCAGAACGTTGTTCATCGTGTTCCCCTTCAAGGACTTTCTATTAAATGGCTACTTTCTCAGAGTGAGCTGATAGCCGGCGTACATACTACCCATTACTTGTAGTAAGTAAACTGACGTAGCGCAAGAAGCAAAAAAAAATCTTGAGCTGCATCTATTTTGGCTAATCTTTTTGACATCTGCATAAAAACTATCCAATTCTCTCCATCGCGATGGAGATTGGATCCAGGCTGAAAGCTACAGCCCGCATGTGTTAAGCCAAGTGAACAGGTGTGAATATATATATACAGGGTGACACTTTTGTACAGGTTGCCTTTAACCCGCCTCACATCTTTTGCGCATGTAGAGGTGACTTTAAGAGCGCCTGTTCGTCTCAAGCTTCAACTGCCGGCAATGTTCAGGCTTTCGATCATTGGTTGATCGAGGCCCTTTCTATATCCACCAGCAGCAAGGGATGACGTGTGCGCTTGAGCAATTGCCGCAATGGTGCCTACTATCTCCCTACGTGCTGGTTGTGAGCGCTATGGGTTTCTCGTTGTCGAAACCGGCACGGGGTGGCGTAGATGTTCCTTCGCCGGAAAAACATCGGTAAGGTAGGGGTCGCAATTGCAGACCCGCGAGGAGTAGTGATGAGCGAGGCGTTGTCCATCCACCATGACCAGGCTGGTCATCAGTTCGAGACCAATGTGGACGGTCATCGTGCCTATCTGACCTACATGGACCTCGGAAAGCAGACCCTGGATATCTATCGCACCTTCGTGCCCAACGCATTGCGCGGCCGTGGCATCGCTGCCGCGTTGACCGAAGAGGCGCTGAAGTTCGCCGAAGAGGCCGGCTACACGGTGATCCCTTCGTGCTCTTACGTAGAGCGCTACATGGAGCGCCACCAGCGCCATGCCGCGAAGCTGTGAACCCTAAAACCGCACCATGAAAAACGCCGGGCTCAGCCCGGCGTTTTTGTGTGCGTCATGCAGTGTCAGGTGCGTTTGCGTTTAGGCAATACGTCCTTGAGCTTGGCGTGCATGCTGCGCAAGGTGGTCTCGGTAGCGGACCAGTCGATGCAGGCATCGGTGATCGACACGCCGTACTGCAGGTCGGCGAGGTCTTTTGGAATCGCCTGGCAACCCCAGTTCAGGTGACTTTCGACCATCAGGCCGATGATCGACTGGTTGCCTTCAAGGATCTGGTTGGCGACGTTTTCCATCACCAGCGGTTGCAGCGCCGGGTCCTTGTTGGAGTTGGCGTGGCTGCAGTCGACCATGATGTTCGGCTTGATCTTGGCCTTGTTCAGCGCCTGTTCGCACAGCGCGACGCTGACCGAATCATAGTTGGGCTTGCCGTTGCCGCCGCGCAATACCACGTGACCGTAGGCGTTGCCCTTGGTGGTCACGATGGACACGCCGCCTTCCTGGTTGATGCCCAGGAAACGGTGGGGGCTGGAGACCGACTGCAGCGCGTTGATCGCGACCGTCAGGCCGCCGTCGGTGCCGTTCTTGAAGCCCACGGCCGAGGACAGGCCGGACGCCATTTCGCGGTGGGTCTGGGACTCGGTGGTACGCGCGCCGATGGCCGACCAACTGATCAAGTCCTGCAGGTATTGCGGCGAGATCGGGTCGAGGGCTTCGGTGGCGGTGGGCAGGCCCATCTCAGCCAGGTCCAGCAGCAACTGGCGACCGATGTGCAAGCCGTCCTGGATCTTGAACGAGTCATCCAGGTAAGGATCGTTGATCAAGCCTTTCCAGCCGACTGTAGTGCGCGGCTTCTCGAAATAGACCCGCATCACCAGATACAGGGTGTCGGACACTTCGGCCGCCAGCACCTTGAGGCGCTCGGCGTACTCGTGGGCAGCCTTGAGGTCGTGGATCGAGCAAGGGCCGATCACCACGAACAGGCGGTGGTCGGTACCGTCGAGAATGTCACGGATGACTTCGCGGCCCTTGGTGACGGTCTGCAACGCAGCGTCGCTCAGGGGGATTTCGCGTTTGAGCTGATCGGGCGTGATCAGGGTCTCGTTGGATTCGACGTTAAGGTCGTTGATCGGTAAATCAGCCATCGTGTTACTCGTCAGGGTCACGGTGCCGGCCGCCAGCCATCCCCGTGCGGCGGAGCACAGCATGATTTGAATGCAGGGGGAAGGAACCTTAGCGCGTATCACCGGCCCGCGACAATGGGCAAACTCCGCTTTAATCCAGCACAGGCTGCACAAAAGCCTCATGGGAGAATTCGACGGCATGGCGCGCAACCCACTCGTGGGCCATGGCTTCGTGCTGCGCAGGTGTCGGCTCGGCGTCTTCGTGCAAGCGGCAGTAGCGCTCGATCTGGCACACTTGTTCGCCCATCCGCGCACCGAACAAGGCGTGCTCATCAGTAAACGAGATACCGATACGGTAGCCCTTTTCGACTTTGCGGCACCACGCCACGTAGCCTGGATAGCGGGCGCTCGCGCCCAGCGACGGGATCCACAGATCCACCGCCGTGCCCTGGCGCCAGGCACGCGGATAATTGCACGCGACACCGCCCAGGCCGATAGTGTGCAGGCGTTGGCGGGGCATGGTGGGAGAGGGACGTTGGATCAACTCGACAGCGACATCATCAGGGTGAGGTAAAAAACGACCCATGTACACGGACTCCGAGCGCCGTCCCGTTGACGGCAGTGGCAG
This sequence comes from Pseudomonas sp. Q1, assembly GCF_009935975.1. NCBI lineage: Bacteria > Pseudomonadati > Pseudomonadota > Gammaproteobacteria > Pseudomonadales > Pseudomonadaceae > Pseudomonas > Pseudomonas sp. Q1. The sequence continues at coordinate 189,354 of NZ_QODI01000007.1, forward strand.
CAGTATAGTGAAGGAACTGGAATTGACCGACCTGGATATTGACCAGCAATTGCTGGGGTTGCCAGGTATTTCATTGGTGGTGTTCACCAGCGTCGGTTGTTCCAGCTGCCGCTTCGCACGTCAGCAGTTGCCCGGCTGGCACTTGCCGGTGGATCGCGTGTGCTGGGTGGATGCCGGGCACAACGGCGGCGCCGTCGAGCGCTACCAGATCTTTCATTTGCCCGCGTTATTCGTGGTGTGCGAGGGTCAGTTCCTGGGGCAGATACAGACGCGTCTTACGCGTGATGCCGTTGGCGATGCAGTAAAACAAGCCCTTACCCGTACTCCAGAGGATTTGCCATGACCGCAGTCGCACAGCCTTCCCCCCGCATTGGCATCATTGGTACCGGCGCCATCGGTGGCTACTACGGCCTGATGCTGGCCCGCGCCGGCTTCGATGTGCACTTCTTGTTGCGCAGCGAATACGCGGCCGTCAGCGAGCATGGCTTGCACCTCAACAGCAAGGTGCATGGCAAATTGCATCTGTCTGCGGTCCAGGCCTACGCCCGCGCTGCCGATATGCCTGCGTGCGATTGGTTGCTGGTGGGGACCAAGTCCACCGGCAATGTGGACTTGGCCCCCACGCTCGCCCAGGTTGCGGCGCCGGATGCCAGGATTGTGCTGCTGCAAAATGGTCTCGATGTCGAAGACAGTCTGCGCGAGCACCTGCCGCCGTCGCTGCACCTGCTTGGCGGCCTGTGCTACATCGGCGTACATCGCTCCGGCCCTGGTGTCGTCGAGCATCAGGCATTGGGCCGGGTCAACCTGGGTTATCACAGTGGCGGTGCCGCCGACGATGAAGCCGGCCGGAAGACCATCGTCGAAGAGGGCGCCGCGCTGTTTCATAAGGCCGGCATCGAGTCCCAGGCCATGGCCGACGTGCACCAGGCGCGCTGGCATAAGCTGGTATGGAACGTTCCCTATAACGGCCTTTCCGTGTTGTTGGGCACCGGCACCACGGCGTTGATGGCGGATCAATCCAGCCGCGAATTGATCCAGGCGTTGATGGCCGAAGTGGTGCAGGGTGCCCGTGCTTGCGGGCATGACATTGCGGCGAGTTACGCCGACCAGATGTTTGCGATGACCGAAACCATGGATGACTATCTGCCCAGCATGTACCACGACCATGTGCACAAGCGCCCGCTGGAACTGGCGGCGATCTACGCCCGGCCGCTGGCGGCGGCAAAGGCCGCCGGTTGCGAGTTGCCACGAATCCAGGCGTTGTATCAAGCCTTGAGTTTTATAGATCGGCACAATCGCTGATTCGGGGGGAAACACCATGGCAAAAGGTTTGGGCGACAAACTGGTGCTGGCGATTTCTTCACGGGCGCTGTTCGACCTGAGTGACAGCCACAAGGTCTACCTCGCCGAAGGCGTGGAGGCTTACCGCAAGTATCAAATCGAGCACGAGGAAGAAACCCTTGAGCCCGGCGATGCCTTCCCGCTGGTCAAAAAGCTGCTGAGCCTCAACGCCAGCCTGGGCCGTGCGCGGGTCGAGGTGGTGTTGGTGTCTCGCAACAGTGCTGACACCGGCCTGCGCGTATTCAACTCTATCCAGCATTACGGCTTGGATATTTCCCGCGCCGCTTTCGTAGGTGGACGTAGTCCGTATCCCTACTTGGCTGCCTTTGGTTGCCATCTGTTTCTTTCCACCCATGCCGACGATGTGCGCAGTGCCCTCGACGCCGGGTTTGCGGCGGCGACCATTCTTTCGGGCGGCGCGCGTCGAGCGTCGAGCGAGGAATTGCGCATCGCATTCGACGGTGATGCCGTGCTGTTCTCCGACGAGTCCGAGCGTGTGTACCAGTCTGGCGGCTTGGCAGCGTTTCAGGCCAACGAGCGGGAGTCGGCGCGCCAGCCTTTGCACGGAGGTCCGTTCAAAGGTTTCCTGGCGGCTCTCAATTTATTGCAGCGCGAGTTTGTCGACGAGGCGTGCCCGATCCGCACCGCGCTGGTCACGGCCCGCTCGGCGCCTTCCCATGAGCGGGTGATCCGCACGTTGCGCGAGTGGGACATTCGCCTCGACGAGTCACTGTTCCTAGGCGGCCTGGATAAGTCCGCATTTCTGGAGGCTTTCGCCGCCGATGTGTTTTTCGATGACCAGGCCGGTCACTGTGAGAGGGCCAGGGAGGTCGTCGCCACCGGGCACGTGCCCCATGGCATCAGCAATGAGTTGAAAATCCAGACCGAGAGCTGAGCCGAACTGCCCCGGGCGCTGCTAAGCTCATTCAATCTCCGCCATCCTGGCTGCCCAGGAGGTTCTATGATTCGTTCGATGCTGTACGCCACGGACCTCGGTCTCTATGCGCCTTACGTGATGCAACATGCGCTGGCACTGGCCCGAACGTTCAATGCCGATCTGCATGTGGTTCACGTGGTCGAACCCATGGGGCTGTTCGCCGAATCGGTGTTGCAGAGCTACCTTGATGAGCGGGCCTTGAGTGAGTGGCAGCGTCAGGGAGTGAACACGGTCATGGCGACGATCGAGCAACGGGTGCTGGACAGTTTTCGTGAGGAGTTGGGGGAAGGGGAGCAAGACCTGAAATTGATTCAATCGGTTCGAGTGATTCAGGGGGATCCTTGCGAAGTGATTCTCGACCAGTTGCGTAAACTTTCCGTTGATCTGTTGATCGTAGGGAGTCACAGCGATGCAACCGCAGCGGCCACACCCCTTGGGCGAACCGCCGCAAGGGTGCTGCAGTTGTCGACAGTGCCGGTTTACCTGGTGCCATCGTTGCAGCGTCGCCGCAACGATGATATTTGATCGTTAAAGAATGATAAAAAGTTCTAGATTTATCGATCTGTCCTTTAATATAGTTATATACCGTCGCTGATACCCGTGGCGTCTATCTGCTTTGAGGGATACATATGAAGCTTCAACAACTGCGCTACATCTGGGAAGTGGCGCACCACGACCTCAACGTTTCCGCTACTGCTCAAAGCCTCTACACCTCGCAACCCGGTATCAGCAAGCAGATCCGCCTGCTCGAAGACGAGCTGGGCGTCGAAGTGTTCGCGCGCAGCGGCAAACATCTGACCCGCGTGACTCCGGCTGGTGAACGCATCATCACCACCGCCGGCGAGATCTTGCGCAAGGTCGAAAGCATCAAGCAGATTGCCCAGGAATTCTCCAACGAGAAGAAAGGCACCCTGTCGATCGCCACTACCCACACCCAGGCGCGGTACGCACTGCCGCCGGTGATCCGCGATTTCATCAAGCAATACCCCGATGTCGCCCTGCACATGCACCAGGGGTCGCCGATGCAGATCGCCGAAATGGCGGCTGATGGCACCGTTGATTTCGCTATCGCCACCGAAGCCCTGGAGCTGTTCGGTGACCTGGTGATGATGCCTTGCTACCGCTGGAACCGCTGCGTGGTCGTGCCTCAGGGCCACCCGCTGGCCAAGCTGCCGAAGCTGACCCTGGAAGCCCTGGCCGAATACCCGATCGTCACCTACGTGTTTGGTTTTACCGGCCGCTCCAAGCTCGACGAAGCCTTCAGCCACCGTGGCCTTACGCCCAAAGTGGTGTTCACCGCGGCCGACGCCGACGTGATCAAGACCTATGTACGCCTGGGCCTGGGCGTGGGCATCGTCGCCAAGATGGCGGTCGATACCAGCCTCGACAAGGACCTGGTGGTTCTCGATGCCAGCGAGTTGTTCGAGTCCAGCGTGACCAAGATCGGCTTCCGTCGTGGCACGTTCCTGCGTGGCTTCATGTGCGACTTCATCGAGAAGTTCGCGCCGCACCTGACTCGCGAGGTCATGGCCAAGGCGATCCAGTGCCACAACAAGCAAGAACTGGAAGAACTGTTCGAGGGCGTGGAGTTACCGGTTCACTGAGACCGTCATTTGGCCTCGGTAACCGTAAAGTGTTGCCGAGCGCCCGCCACCAGAATCTCCACCTCATCCCCTTCGAACTTGCCCAGCAGGCTTTTGCCCAAGGGCGATCGCGGGGTGATGACGGTCACCGGCTGCCCCACCACATCCACCTTCAAGCCTGCCCCATCCGGTGCCAGGAACAGCCATTGCTGGCGGCCATTCTCGTCTTCCAGGCCTAATAAGGCGCCGATTTCAATGCCACGCTGATCGTCATAGGCCCGCAGTGGCAGGTTCTGGCACAGCGACAGCGCTTGCTTGATTTCCTCGACGCGCCTGGCCTGGCCGGTTGCCAGGTAGGAGGCCTCCAGCCCAAGGGTGTCGTATTTGTTTTCTGCGATGTTTTCTTCGTGGGTCGCAGTTTCGTAGGCGGTCTGCGCGGCGCGCTGGGCAATGTCGAGGTCGACGCTGAGTTTTTCCAGGATCAACGAGTGGACGGCATGTTTATTCATGGGCAGTGGGGTCATTCGCAAAATTGCAGGACATTGGCCCGGCTCTTTTCATTGGGAGCGTTCTGATCTTGCTGCAACCAGAACTGGCATTTGGGGTTGTTCAGGTTGCGCACATTGTTGCGGGCCTGGTCCAGGGATTGCTGCTGTTCCTGTTTGCGCAGGTTGTCGGTGTATTGCTCGAACATACGGTTCGGCGGCTCGGGTGTGACGACGGCAGGTTTGCCTAATTGTTGAACGGCCTGGGCGACCGGCGCCAGGCTCTGCGGGAACACATAGCGCGACGCGAGCCAGCTCGTCAGCACGATGGCGACAAACCCCAGCCATACACCAAACGCGATGGCGACACTGAGCTTGAACAGTGGCAGCGAACGATCAGACATGATGGCCTCCTGGCGGGCATTGATGGCGTGGCGACGATTGTCGCACAGCCACTGTGCAGAATAATCGCGATCAAGCCTTCTGCATTGGCGCATTTATGCGGACAATCGAGCCTTTGATCGTTGGAGCCCGGAATGAAAGCCCGCTGGGATATTTTTTGCAGTGTTGTCGACAACTACGGCGACATCGGCGTGACCTGGCGCCTGGCCCGGCAACTGGTGGTGGAGCATGGGTGCGAAGTGTGTTTGTGGGTTGATGATCTGCGGGCCTTCGAGCGCATGTGCCCTGAGATTGATGTGCGGTCGCCGCAGCAATGGCAGGACGGCGTCGAGGTGCGCCACTGGCCGGCCGACTGGCCCGGCGCCCCATCTGCCGATGTCGTGATCGCCGCTTTTGCCTGCCAATTGCCGCCGGCCTACATGGAAGCCATGGCCGAGCGCGAACGCGTTCCGCTGTGGATGAACCTGGATTACCTCAGTGCCGAAGAGTGGGTGGTGGGTTGCCATCGCCTGCCGTCGGTGAAGTTCAAGGGCGTGCAGAAGTATTTCTTCTTCCCCGGTTTTCGCCCGGGCACAGGCGGTCTTTTGCGCGAGGCAGGGTTGCTGGAGCAGCGCCAGGCTTTTCAACAAGATGTGCCGGCGCAACGACAATTCCTGCAGACCCTGGGAGTGTTTCCGGCAACTGATGCGCGATTGATCTCGCTGTTTGCCTATGAAAATGCTGGGTTGGCCAGTTGGCTGGACGTGTTGGCGACGGACGGGCGTGCCACTCATCTATTGGTGCCGGAGGGCCGCATCCTCGGCGATGTGCAACGTTGGCTGGGGGTGGAGGGCCTGGCAGCAGGTGATATTCATCAGCGCGCGGCCCTGACCGTGCAGGTGTTGCCGTTCGTGCGCCAGGAACAATATGACCGCTTGCTGTGGTGCTGCGACTTCAACGCGGTGCGCGGCGAAGACTCGTTCGTGCGGGCGCAGTGGGCGGGGCGGCCAATGCTTTGGCACATTTATCGCCAGGATGAAGATATCCACCTGGATAAACTCGACGCCTTCCTGCAGTTGTACACCGCCGCCTTGTCACCGGCAGCCAGTGCTGCCGTAGTCACACTTTGGCAAGCCTGGAACGCTGATGGCGATATGGCACAGTCGTGGAAAATGTTGCTGGAGCACTGGCCGGAGGTGAACCAGCACGCGCAAACATGGTGTCTGGAACAGGGCTTGCAGGCCGATCTTGCGACGGCGCTGGTACAGTTTTATGAAAGTTGGATATGATACGCCACCTTGAATTTTGTAAATCCCATCCAAATTTCGGATATCTGCAATGAAAACTGGTAAAGAACTGAAACCCGGTACCGTGATCCGTATCGACAACGACCCTTGGTTGGTTCAGAAAGCTGAGTTCACCAAGTCGGGTCGTAACAGCGCGATCATGAAGACCAAGCTGAAGAACCTGCTGACCGGTTACAAGACTGAAACTGTCTACAGTGCCGACGACAAGCTGGACGACGTGATCCTCGACCGCAAAGAAGCGACCCTGTCCTTCATCAGCGGCGACACCTACACGTTCATGGACACCACCGACTACACCATGTACGAGCTGAACGCTGAAGATATCGAAGCCGTTCTGCCGTTCATCGAAGAAGGCATGACCGACGTTTGCGAAGCGATCTTCTTCGAAGAGCGCCTGGTTTCCGTAGAGCTGCCGACCACTATCGTGCGTAAGGTTGCCTACACCGAAGGTTCCGCTCGCGGCGACACTTCGGGCAAGGTAATGAAGCCTGCCAAGCTGGCTAACGGCACCGAACTGCAAGTAGCCGATTTCATCGAAATCGACGACATGATCGAGATCGACACCCGTGAAGGTGGTTCGTACAAAGGTCGCGCCAAGAAGTAATTCTGGCTACCTCGATACGAAAAAAACCCGACTTTGAGTCGGGTTTTTTGTGGGCGTCTATAAATCAGACGGTTACGTGCAGGCGTACGTCGACGTTGCCGCGAGTGGCGTTGGAATACGGGCACACTTGGTGCGCGGCGTCGACCAGGCTTTGCGCATCGTCCTGGGCCAGGCCCGGCAGGCTGATGTGCAGGTCGATGTCCAAGCCGAAACCACCGGGGATTTGACCGATGCCGACGTGGGCGGTGATCGACGCGTTATCCGGAACCTTGCGCTTGGTCTGGCTGGCGACGAATTTCAGCGCGCCGATAAAGCAGGCCGAGTAACCGGCGGCGAACAATTGCTCAGGGTTGGTGGCTTGGCCGCCAGCACCGCCCAGTTCCTTGGGGGTGGAGAGTTTGACGTCGAGGATGTTGTCGCTGGAGACGGCACGACCATCACGGCCGCCGGTGGCGGTGGCTACTGCGGTATAGAGCGTTTGCATGGCGTTTCCTCTTTGTTATTAGCGCTAACTATTTGCGCGCTAAGTAGTTGGTGAGATGAATGTATAGCGCTAATGTTTAGTGCGCAAGATAAATTTATAAATTTTTATGCCCTACCACCAACCAGTGTGGGAGGGGGCTTGCTCCCGATTGCGGTGGATCAGCCAGCTTATCAATAGCTGACACGCCGCAATCGGGAGCAAACCCCCTCCCACATTTTAGAGCTTCACCGCGATTAGATTGAGCTTTGCAGGTTGCTGCGCAAGGCAACCAGGTCAGCCTGCAGCTTGCGCAATTGCTCCAGCTCCAAACCACTGGCGCCGAGGATGCACTGGGGAATCCCCATGGCTTTATCCTGCAGGGCGCGGCCGCTGTCCGTCAGTTCCACGACCACCACCCGCTCATCCTCGCGGTTGCGGGTGCGGCTGAGCAAGCCCTCGGCTTCCAGGCGTTTGAGCAGCGGGGTGAGCGAGCCCGGATCGGTCAGCAGGCGATTGCTGATTTCGCTGACGGTCAAACCGTCCTCTTCCCACAGCACCATCATGGCCAGGTATTGCGGATAGGTCAGGCCGAGGGCTTGCAGCAGTGGCTTATAGACCTTGGTCATCAGCAACGAGGTGGAGTGCAGGGCGAAGCACAGCTGGTTGTCCAGCATCAGGGATTGGCAAGGGTCAGGGTTTTTGCTCATGGCGGTGTCTCGAAAGCGGGTATTGCCTGGAATCTAGCGGGCAAATGTTTAATGCGCCAGGTAATTCTATCCCGGCGGTCAAACCAGACCGCTTTGCAGTGCCAGATCCCAAGGCGGCACCGGGCTGAAGCGGGATTTGAGGTACTCGAGCAACAACCGGCTGCGCGCATTGGCCTGTTGCTCCAGGCGCAGCGCATAGATCCCGGCGGTTTCCGGGCTGGGCAGGCCGTTTTCGCAGAACAGGGGCAGCAACTCGCCACGGACCAGGTATTCACTGGCCAGCCAGGTGGGCAGGTGGGCAATCCCCAGCCCGGCCAACGCGCCGGACAGCAGGGCTTCGGCATTGTTGGCACTCATGCGGATGCGCTGCGGGCGATAGGTGGCGCGGCGCCCGTCCAGCTCGAAGCGCCAGGCGAACATCGGCGCCAGGCCGTCCCAGTCGAGGCCGTCGTGCTCGCTCAGCTCCCGGGGATGGGTGGGCGTACCCCGCGCTTTCAGATAGGCCGGGCTGGCGCAGGCGATACGCACGATGCTGGCCAGAGGGGTGGCGATCAGGCGGGTGTCGACGATATGCCCGGCGCGCAGCACCAGATCGACCTTGCCCAAGTGTGCACCCTGCATATCGACAAAACTGTCGATCAGGTGCAGGTGCACATCCAGCCCGGGATATACATTCAAAAAATCCGCAATCACCGGGGCCAGGTGCCGCCGCCCGAAGGCCGCCGGCGCATCCACACGAATCAGGCCTTCCGGCGCATGGCTCAAGGACACCGCTTCAGCCCGGGCCAATTGCAACTCACCGACGATCCGGCGTGCCCGTTCGGCGAAGGCCAAGCCTGCCGGCGTGGGCACCACCGCGTGGGTGCTGCGCAGGAACAGGCGGCTGCCCACAGAGCTTTCCAAGCTGTCGATACGTCGGGCGACCGCCGAGGGCGTCAGGGGATGGCGGCGTGCTGCGGCGGAAAAACTGCCCGTCTCCAATACATCTAGAAACAGGCTCAGTTGGTCGGTGAGGGTATTGGGATTCATCACTGAGCGCTTATGCGAAATTGGCAAAGCCATTGTGCGTTGCTGTGCGTTTCCGCGCCAGGGCCGACTGCGTAGCATGCACAGACCGGAAGTGTGGAGTGATGGCGGTGTTGGATTTTGTGATGTATGGGCTACTGGGTGCAGCCCTCGGCACGTTGGGCGGCCTGTTCGGCATTGGTGGGGGGCTGATTGCGATTCCGGTGCTGGGCGTGTTGTTCGGCCTGGATCAGCAGATCGCCCAAGGTACGGCGTTGGTGATGGTAGTGCCCAATGTGATGCTGGCTCTGTGGCGCTACCACCAGCGCAATCGCATCGAATTACGCCATGCATTGCCCCTGGGCGTCATGGGCTTCAGCTTCGCCTGGCTCGGTTCGATCTGGGCGGTGGGCCTGGATGCCGGCGCCATGCGCGTGGGGTTTATCGCGTTCTTGCTGACGCTCTCGGCTTACAACCTGTTGCGCATGTTCACCCGCAATGCGCCGCCGACTGCACAGATGCGTTATTCCTGGCCGTGGCTGGGGGTGCTCGGTGCGGTCTCAGGCTCCATGGGCGGGTTGTTTGGGGTCGGTGGCGCGGTGGTTGCCACGCCGGTGCTGACCAGCCTGTTCGGTACCACTCAGGTGGTCGCGCAAGGTTTGTCGCTGGCCTTGGCGCTGCCCAGCACCGGCGTGACCCTGGTGACCTATGCCTGGCACCACCAAGTGGATTGGATGATCGGCATCCCCTTGGCAATCGGCGGCCTGCTCAGTATCAGTTGGGGCGTGAAGGTCGCCCATGCACTGCCGGAACGTGTGCTGCGTGGCCTGTTCTGCGCGTTCCTCGTGGTGTGCGCGGTGATGCTGACCTTTAAGGTTTGAAGCCTTCGAGGATGTACGCTGCCAGGCATTCGGTGATGGGCGAGGTCATCTGCGGGTTGCGCAGCAGGTGCAGATTCATCGAGGGCAATGGCGGGAGACCCTCGTCCTTGCCCAGTATGCGCAGGTCCTCGGTCACCAGGCTTTCCATGCTGACCATGACCGCCAGGCCAGCATTGACCACCGCCTGGATCGCCGCCACGTTGGAACTGTGGTAGGCCAGGCGATAATCCCGTCCGGCCGCATCCAGCGCGGAGCGCGCCCATTGCGTGTAGAGGCAATCCGCGCCAGACATCGCCAGCGGCAGGGCTTCGTGCTCGTCTACGCAGAAGCAGGGTGAAGCCGCCCATACCATGCGCTCCGTACGCAATAACTCGCCGATTTCGTTGCCAGGTTCGCGGCTGACCACAGTCAATGCGAGGTCACGTCGCTGCATCAGCACCGTTGACGATTCGCAGTGCATCTCGATTTGAATCAGCGGATACGCCTTGGAGAACTGCTTGAGAATGCCCGGCAGGAAGCGCATCACGTAATCGTCCGGTGTGCCGATGCGCACCAGCCCCACCATATGCGGTTCACGCAGGGTGTTGAACACTTCGCTGTGCAATTTCAGGATGCGCCGGGCATAGCCCAGCAGCACCTGGCCTTCGGGAGTCAGTCGCACCTGGCGACCGTCGCGTTCGAACAGCTTGCGCTGTAGGACGTCGTCCTCCAGGCGCTTCATCTGCATGCTCACCGCCGACTGCGTTCGGTTGACCAGCTCTCCAGCCCGCGTGAAACCGCCTTGGTCGGCGATGGCGACGAAGGTGCGCAGCACCTCGGTGTCGATACTTGGGAAACTGGACAATTGATCAATCTCCGAGATGTATTGCATAAGAAACATTCGTTGGATTGATCATAGTGCCTGGCACACACTTTCGTCATCCCCACAGGAGGGCGAAAAGATGAAAGGTCAAACCGGTTTTGTGTTGATGGCGAAGCGTCCGTTTTCCGGGCTGTTGCATGCCCTGGCGCGCTGGCAGACGCTGTATCACGAGCGTCAGATGCTGGCGAGCCTGAGTGACGACGCGCTCAAGGACATCGGGCTCAATCGTGCCGATGTGGAGCAGGAGCGGCACTTGCACTTTTGGCAGGACCCCCTGCGAAAGTGAGCCAGGATGCAGTAGGGTGGTGGGCGAGTTCCCATGGAGATTCCCATGCCCGTCGACCTGTCTTTCTCACTCAAGCAAGCTCGACGCATGGCGCTGGCTGCCCAGGGTTTTTCCGGGCGCCAGGCGCCAGCCCTGATCAAGGCAACACACCTCAACCGCTTGATCGAGCGTCTGGGTGTGTTGCAGATCGATTCGGTCAACGCGCTGGTGCGCTCCCATTACCTGCCGCTGTTTTCCCGTCTGGGCAATTACTCGCCATCGATACTCGAGCAGGCCGCCTGGAGCCAGGGGCGCCATCGTTCGTTATTCGAATACTGGGGGCATGAAGCATCGTTGCTGCCTATGGCGCTGTACCCGCTGCTGCGCTGGCGCATGGAGCGGGCCAGGCAGGGGCAGGGTATCTATGCGCAGATGGCGCGTTTCGGGCGCGAGCAACAGGCCACTATCCAGCGCGTCCTGCGCACCGTCGAGCAACGAGGCGCGTTGGGGGCGGGCAGTTTGTCGACCCGCGAGGAGCGCGCTGGGCCCTGGTGGGACTGGAGTGAGGAAAAACACGCGCTGGAATGGCTGTTTGCTGCAGGCCTGGTCACCGTTGCGGGGCGGCGTGGTTTTGAGCGGCTCTATGATTTGCCGGAGCGGGTGATCCCCGGCGAAATGCTTCACGCCTCGGTGGACGAGGCGCAAGCCCAGCGCAGCTTGTTGTTGCACAGCGCGACGGCGTTGGGAGTGGCCACTGAAAAGGACTTGCGCGACTACTTTCGCCTGGACCCTGCCGACAGTCGCAACCGCCTGGCGGAGTTGGTTGAAGAAGGGCAGTTGCTGACCTGCCGCGTACAAGGCTGGAAGGCTGCGGCGTATTGTCTGCCCGAGCCGAAAGTGCCGCGCAAGGTGGCGGCCAGTGCATTGCTGTCGCCCTTCGATTCGCTGATCTGGGAGCGCAGCCGTACCGAGCGATTGTTTGATTTCCGTTATCGACTGGAGATCTACACCCCGCAAGACAAGCGCGTATATGGCTACTACGTGCTGCCGTTTCTGCATCACGAGCGGATAGCGGCGCGCGTGGATCTGCGCGCTGAGCGCGCTAACGGTCAGTTGGCTGTGCATGCGGTGCACGAGCAAGAGCCGGGCTTGGATGAGCAGGGGATGTTGGCGCTGGCGCTTAATTTGCGCCAGATGGCCGACTGGCTCGGGCTGGAGCAGGTGCAGCTCAATTGCCAGAGACCGAGTGCCGACCGCTTGCGGCGAGCGATGCTTTATGGGGAGGGTGGTCTTTAGGGCCTCTTCGCGAGCAAGCCCGCTCCCACACTCGACCGCGTTCCAAAGGAAGTACGTGGGCAAATGTGGCAGCGGGCTTGCTCGCGATGGCGTCAGTGCAGGCGGCTCAAACCTCAGCGCTTGACCTGCTTCAATGTTTCAGCAATCAAAAACGCCAGCTCCAGCGACTGATCGGCATTCATCCGCGGGTCGCAGTGGGTGTGATAACGATCCGACAAACCATCTTCGGTGATCGGTCGTGCACCGCCGATGCATTCGGTGACGTTCTGCCCGGTCATTTCGATATGAATCCCGCCGGCATAACTGCCTTCGGCCTGGTGAACCTGGAAAAACTCCTTCACTTCACTGAGGATCTGCGCAAAGTCGCGGGTCTTGTAGCCGCTGCTGGCCTTGATGGTGTTGCCGTGCATCGGGTCGGAGCTCCACAGCACCTGCTTGCCTTCGCGCTGCACGGCGCGAATCAGGTCGGGCAGATGATCACCGACCTTGTTGGCGCCCATGCGGGCAATCAGGTTGAGGCGGCCGGGGTCGTTGTCCGGGTTGAGGATATCGATCAAGCGGATCAGGTCGTCCGGGTTCATGCTCGGGCCGACCTTGACCCCGATCGGGTTGTTCACCCCGCGCAGGAATTCGACATGGGCGCCGTCCAACTGACGGGTGCGGTCGCCGATCCACAGCATGTGGGCCGAACAATCGTAATAGTCGTTGGTCAGGCTGTCGCGGCGTACGAAGGCTTGTTCGTAGTTGAGCAGCAGCGCTTCGTGGGCGGTGAAGAAGCTGGTTTCGCGCAATTGCGGCGAGCTGTCCATGCCGCAGGCGCGCATGAAGGCCAGGGTTTCATCGATGCGGTCGGCCAACTGGCTGTATTTCTCGGCAAGGGCGGAGTTGGCGATGAAGTCCAGGTTCCACTTGTGTACCTGGTGCAGGTCGGCGAAACCGCCCTGGGCGAAGGCGCGCAGCAGGTTCAAGGTGGCCGTGGACTGGTGATAGGACTGCAACAGACGGTCGGGGTCCGGCACGCGGCTTTTTTCGTCGAAGCCGATCCCGTTGACGATATCGCCGCGGTACGCGGGCAGGGTGATGCCGTCGATGGTTTCATCGTTGGCCGAACGCGGCTTGGCGAACTGGCCGGCCATGCGCCCGACCTTCACCACCGGGCAGCCGGCGGCAAAGGTCATCACGATTGCCATCTGCAGCAGCACCTTGAAGGTGTCGCGGATTTTGGCGGCGGAAAACTCGGCAAAGCTCTCGGCGCAGTCGCCGCCTTGCAACAGGAAGGCGCGGCCCTGGGTCACTTCGGCGAACTGACGGCGCAGTTCACGGGCTTCCCCGGCAAATACCAGCGGCGGGTAGCTCGCCAGGTTTTGTTCCACTTGCAGCAAGTGGGCTGCATCCGGGTACTGGGGTTGTTGCTGGATCGGCATTGTGCGCCAGCTGTCGGGACTCCAGGGTTGGCTCATCATGAACTCGTTGGTTGGGTTGTCGGTAGAGCGGATGTTATCAGCAATTAGTGCGTGACCTGCTGCTGCCGCTTGGCCGACAATCGCGCCTTTGCCGAGCGGCAAACCCATTAGGAGTCGTGATGAGCGAGGAGCGTGTCGAGCAGCTGTTGGCCGAAGTCCATGATGACTTCGGCATGATCCGTGTGCTCGAAGTGGCCGATTACCGGTTTCTCGAATTTGGTGATGCCATCGAGCAAAGCTGCGTATTCACCGCCGACCCGAGCTGGCTGGAGTACGACTATACCCGTGCCATGCTCATTGGTGCGTTGTGCCATGAACAACCGGAGAGTGCGCTGTTTCTCGGCCTGGGCGCCGGTACGCTGACCCAGGCGTGCCTCAAGTTCCTGCCGCTGGAAGACGTCGAAGCCATTGAGCTGCGCCCGGATGTGCCGCGCCTGGCGATTGAATATCTGGGGTTGGACGATGACCCGCGGTTGTACATCCGCATTGGCGACGCCCTGCAATTGCTTGGCAGTGCCGAGTCGGCCGACCTGATTTTCGTCGACCTGTACACCGATGTCGGCCCGGGTGTCGGGCACCTGGCCTGGACGTTCCTGGAAGACTGCCAGAAGAAACTCAACCCTGGCGGTTGGCTGGTGATCAACCAATGGGCCACGGACGATGGCAAGCCACTGGGCGCGGCGTTGCTGCGTGGGTTGTACCACCGGCATTACTGGGAGCTGCCGGTAAAGGAGGGCAATGTGATTTTGCTGGTGCCTTCCGAGCTGGATCGGGAACTGGACCTGGATGCACTCTCGGCCCGTGCCGAAGCATTGGCGCCGCGCCTGGGTTATTCGTTGCAGTCGCTGATCAAGGTGATTCGGCCGGCGACTTAGTTGGCTGTGCCGGCGCCATCGGGGGCAAGCCCCCTCCCACACTTGGAACTCATTGCAAATGGGGGAGGGGGCTTGTTCCGATGGCGGGCCCAGCCAATTCAAATACCCTTGAACACCCCCGGACGCTTCTCGATCATCGCCCGGACTCCTTCCTTGGCATCTTCACTGTTGAGCAACTTCTCCACCATGGGTGGCAGCGCGGCGGCCGCGACGGTCTCGCCCTCATTGCGCGCCATGCGTGCCGACATCAACGTGGCCTGTACGCCGAGCGGGGCCTGGCGCGCAATCCGGTTGGCGAGTTCGATGGCGCGCGGTAGCAGGTCTTCGCTGGCCATCACCTCCTGAACCAGCCCCAGGCGCAGGGCTTCATGGGCGTCGAACTCGTCGCCGGTGAGCAGCCAGCGCATCGCATTGCCCCAGCCGGCGACTTGATGAAAGCGTAGTGTCGCGCCGCCAAATGGAAAGATCCCGCGTTGGACCTCCATCTGCGCAAAACGCGTGTTGCTGGCGCACAGATTGATATCCGCCGCGAGCATCAATTCGATCCCGAGGGTCAGGCAGTAGCCCTGCGCCGCGACGATCACCGGTTTGTTCACGCGGGGGCCGGCGAACACCCCCCAGGGATCGCAACCCCCCAGTGGCGGCTGCCAACCGCCGGCCATCACGGCGCTGACATTGGCCAGGTCCAGCCCGGCGGTGAAGTGGTCGCCATGGGCAAATACCACCGCCACCCGTGCGTCATCATTTCGATCAAATTCGCCATACGCCAGGCTCAGCGCATTGAGCAGATCCAGATCAAAAGCATTGCGTTTGGCCACCCGGTCCAGGCCCAGTAGCAGGACATGGCCCTGGAGTGCACGGCTGACGCGGCTGCTGCTGGCTTGATTCATCGGGGTGCCCTCGGGCGTAGGGAAGGGTTTCAGACCAAAGGGTCTCAATCGGAAGGTGAACCGTTTAAGTGTTTTGACCAACAGGGCCGGGCCTTTGAAAAATAGACCTTGCCGATCTTCTCTGCAAAGGCTGTGATACAGCGCGGTTTATCAGTGCTTTGCGATAAAAAAAGCTCCCTTTTTCAGCTATTTCCGGTATAGTGCGCGCCGGCCTTTAACCGGGCCGCGTTTAGGTAGCGCAATTCCCCGAAGTCAGCTTCGGCTGCACGTCCGCACAGCGGACTCTTCCTTGACGAATCTTTTTCATTCATTCGTTTTCGCAAATCCCCGCCGACAAAGCAGCCAGGGCGACTCTTGAGTCTCAACACGGCATGCGCAGCTTTGGAGCATGGGTCTTTGCGGATGCACTTAGAGGCAGACCCATGACCCAGGAAACCGGCGGCTTCGCCGCTTTTAATCTTAACCCGAATATTCTTGCAGCCGTCGCAGCGACCGGCTACGAAGAGCCTTCGGCGATTCAGCAGCAATCGATCCCGATCATCATGGCCGGCAAAGACATGATTGGCCAGGCGCAAACCGGTACCGGTAAAACCGCTGCCTTCGCCCTGCCTATCCTGCAATGCATCGATCCTGCCAAGCGCGAACCGCAAGCCCTGATCCTGGCGCCAACCCGTGAGTTGGCGCTGCAAGTAGCAACCGCCTTTGAAACTTACGCCAAGCAAATGCCGGGCGTAACCGTTGTGGCCGTTTACGGCGGCGCGCCCATGGGCCCACAACTCAAGGCAATCCGTAATGGCGCACAGATCGTTGTCGCCACTCCGGGCCGTCTGTGCGACCACCTGCGTCGTGACGAAAAAGTCCTGTCGACCGTGAACCACCTGGTTCTCGACGAAGCTGACGAAATGCTGAAGCTGGGCTTCATGGATGACCTGGAAGTCATCTTCAAGGCTCTGCCACCGACCCGTCAGACCGTACTGTTCTCGGCCACCCTGCCACAGTCGATCCGTGCCATTGCCGAACGCCACCTGCGCGATCCTGAGCACGTCAAGATCCAGACCAAGACTCAGACCGTTACCGCGATCGAACAGGCTCACCTGTTGGTTCACGCTGACCAGAAGACCTCGGCTGTATTGAGCCTGCTGGAAGTCGAAGACTTCGATGCCCTGATCATGTTCGTGCGCACCAAGCAAGCGACCCTGGACCTGGCCAGTGCCCTGGAAGCCAAAGGCTACAAGGCCGCTGCGCTGAACGGTGACATCGCCCAGAACCAACGTGAGCGCGTCATCGACTCCCTCAAGGATGGTCGCCTGGACATCGTTGTCGCCACCGACGTGGCGGCTCGTGGTCTCGACGTTCCACGCATCACTCACGTGTTCAACGTTGACATGCCGTACGATCCGGAGTCCTACGTTCACCGTATCGGCCGTACCGGCCGTGCGGGTCGCGAAGGCCGTGCACTGCTGCTGGTGACTCCACGTGAGCGCCGCATGCTGCAAGTCATCGAGCGCGTAACCGGTCAGAAAGTTGCCGAAGTCCGCCTGCCGGATGCCCAGGCAGTTCTGGATGCTCGCATCAAGAAGCTGACCAACAGCCTGTCGCCGCTGGTGGCTGACGCTGAATCGACCCATGGCGACCTGCTGGACCGCCTGACCGCCGATATCGGTTGCACCCCGCGCGCCCTGGCAGCAGCCCTGCTGCGTAAAGCCACCAACGGTCAGGCCCTGACCCTGGCAGCCATCGAGAAAGAACGCCCACTGGTGCCGAACAGCGCGCCACGTGGCGATCGTCCAGAGCGTTCCGGTGACCGTCCAGACCGCGGTGATCGTGAGCGTCGTGCTCCGGTGCCATTGGCTGAAGGCCGTGCTCGTTGCCGTACCGCGCTGGGTGCGCGTGACGGTATCGCTGCCAAGAACCTGCTGGGCGCTATCCTCAACGAGGGTGGCCTGGCACGTGAAGCCATCGGTCGTATCCAGGTGCGTGACAGCTTCTCTCTGGTGGAGCTGCCGGAAGACGGCCTGGAAAAACTGCTGGCCAAGCTGAAAGACACACGCGTTGCCGGCAAGCAGCTCAAACTGCGTCGCTACCGCGAAGATTGATCCGCCCTTGGGCTGATTGATCGCACCTAAAAAATCCCCGACTGGTTCGGGGATTTTTTTTGCCCGGCGGTTAACCGAAGCGATAGATGTCCATGCCCAGTGCTCCCATAGTGAAGCCCTGGTGTGCCACGCTGAATGTCCCTCCGGCGCCGCGCGCAAAGTACAGCGGCAGCAGGTGTTCATCACTGGGATGGCTGCGTACCGCATTGGGTGCCTGGCGACGGTAATCATGCAAGGCCGCTTCATCGTCGGCGGCAAGCTTGTCCACCACCCAGTCACGGAAGTCCCGAGCCCATGGTTCGATGCTCTGCGGCCCCGCATGCCAGTCCAGTTCACCCAGGTTATGGGTGATGCTGCCGGAGCCGATCAGCAAGATGCCCTGTTCACGCAGCTCGGCGAGGGCATGTCCGACCCGGGTTTGCAGGGCAGGGCCCATGCGGCTGGGCAGGGACACCTGGACCACCGGGATATCCGCCGCCGGGTACATCAGCGACAAAGGCACCCAAGTCCCGTGGTCAAAGGGGCGGCGCTCATCAATGCGCGCATCCAGGCCATCGGCATGCAGCAGTTCGACGATCCGGCCAGCCAATTGCGGGTTGCCGGGCGCAGGATACTGCACGGCAAACAGCTCACGTGGGAAACCGCCGAAGTCATGCCAGGTTTGCGGGGCAGCGCTGCCGCTGACCAGCAACTGGTCGCTTTCCCAATGCGCCGACACCACTACAATCGCCTTCGGCCGTGGCAGTTCGGCGGCAAGGCGTTGGAGTGCCGGGCCGCTGGCGCCGGGTTGCAGGGCAAGCATGGGAGATCCATGAGAAATAAACAGGCTAGGGAGCATAAGTCGGGTCCTGAGCGTTAACATGGCTCATCTTCAATCAGATCATTGATCTAAATCTAATATAAGTTTTAACCCCTTTTGATCGAATTTTTAGGGTGATTCATGGAACCCAAATTTTGGCGGGAACGCTGGGCGCGCAATCAGATCGGCTTTCACCTGCCGCAGGTCAACGCTTATCTGCAACGACACTGGCCGCTATTGGCCGTCGCTGAAGGCTCCAAGGTGCTGGTGCCGCTGTGTGGCAAGAGCCTGGACTTGATGTGGCTGGCCAGCCAAGGGTTGCGGGTGTTGGGTGTGGAGCTGTCGGAGCAGGCGGTCGAAGCGTTTTTCAGCGAGCAGAACCTGACCCCGCGAATCAGCGAGCGGGGGGTGTTCAAGGTATATCAGGCGGGTCTGATCGAAATCTGGTGTGGTGATTTTTTTGCCTTGGGCGCTGAGCCGTTGGCTGATTGCACTGCGCTCTATGACCGCGCCGCCTTGATCGCGTTGCCGCCGTTGATGCGTGTGCAGTACGCCGAGCATCTGAACACGCTGCTGCGGCCAGGTTGCCAGGGGCTGTTGATCACTCTGGATTACGAGCAGATGCAAAAAGCCGGGCCGCCGTTTGCGGTGACTGACGAGGAAGTGCACAAGCTATTGGGTGAGCGGTGGACGCTGGAGGTGTTGCAGGAGCAGGACATCCTGGGTGAAAGCTGGAAGTTTGTGCAGGATGGCGTCACTCGCCTTGAAGAGCGCGCTTATCGGTTAACCAGGGTATAAACCACGGTCAAAAAAAAGGGGCGATATAATCGCCCCTTTTGCGTTACCGGGAATCAGCCGCGACGGCGCAATGCGTCGATCCGCTCTTCCAGCGGCGGGTGGCTCATGAACAGGCGAGCCATGCCCTGTTTGATGCCGCCGTTGATACCGAATGCGGTCAGGCTGTCCGGCATGTGTACCGGCAGGCCCTGTTCGGAGCGCAGGTGTTGCAGCGCTGCGATCATTGCCCCGGTGCCGGCCAGGCGGGCACCGGCTTCGTCTGCACGGAATTCCCGTTTGCGCGAGAACCACATGGTGATTGCGCTGGCCAGGAAGCCCAGTACCAGTTCGGCAAAGATGGTCGCCACGTAATAGGCGATACCGCGGCCTTCTTCGTTCTTGAAGATCACCTTGTCGACAAAGTTGCCGATGATTCGCGCAAAGAACATGACGAAGGTGTTCACTACCCCTTGTACCAATGCCAGGGTGACCATGTCACCGTTGGCCACGTGGCCGATCTCGTGGGCCAGCACCGCTTTCACTTCGTCGTACGAGAAGCGTTCCAGCATGCCCTGGCTCACCGCGACGAGCGCGTCGTTCTTGTTCCAGCCGGTGGCGAATGCGTTGGCCTCATAAGCCGGGAAAATGCCTACCTCGGGCATCTTGATGCCGGCGTCACGGGACAGCTGCTCAACGGTCTGCAACAACCATTGCTCATGTCGGGTGCGTGGCTGGGTGATGACCTGGGTGCTGGTGCTCATCTTCGCCATCCACTTGGAGATGAACAGCGAGAACAGCGAGCCGGCGAAACCAAAGACCGCACAGAAAACCAGCAGCTGATTGAGGTTCAGGTCAACCCCGTTGGCCGCCATGAACCCGTTGAAGCCGAACAGGCTCAGGGTGATGCTGGCAATCAGCACGACCGCCAGGTTAGTGGCCAAAAACAGCAGGATGCGCATCATGGTTGTAGAGTTCTCCTCAGGCTTAATATGTCGCGTACTGCGGGGTATATAAGGTGCGGGATGGGGTGATTCAACCGAGCGACTATTTCAAACTGTGTCCTACAGCCTGAACGTAGAGCCTTGAAAGGATTTTCTGACCCACCAAGCTTGCCTTCATCACCCCACTTTTACCCTGCCGTCCCGTAATTATAGGGGGCTTGCCGATTAGTGGGGGCAGCCACAGGGAGGACGGAGAAGCAGGGCAGAGAAGTGTTGCCAGATGCTCGCTGTACGACCGAATGAGGGCCGTACAGCGATAGATCCATTACTGGCGATAGGACTTGAGGAAGTTGCCGATGCGACCAATGGCCATGTCCAGGTCATCCACGCGCGGCAGGGTCACTACCCGGAAGTGATCCGGCCATGGCCAGTTGAACGCGGTGCCCTGGACCACCAGCAGCTTTTCCGACAGCAGCAGGTCGAGCACGAACTTCTCGTCGTTGAGGATCGGGCACACTTTCGGGTCGATCCTCGGGAAGGCATACAACGCTCCCATGGGTTTCACGCAACTGACGCCAGGAATCGCGTTGAGCAGCTCCCAGGTACGGTTGCGTTGCTCCAGCAGGCGGCCCTGGGGCAGCACGAGGTCATTGATGCTCTGATACCCGCCAAGGGCGGTCTGGATCGCGTGCTGGCTCGGCACGTTGGCACACAGGCGCATGTTGGCCAGCATGTCGATGCCTTCGATGTAGCTCTGGGCGTTGTGCTTGGGGCCCGAGATGGCGATCCAGCCGGAGCGGAAACCGGCGACGCGGTAGGACTTGGACAAACCGTTGAAAGTCAGGCACAACAGGTCCGGTGCCAGGGAGGCGGTGCACACGTGCACGGCGTCGTCGTAGAGGATCTTGTCGTAGATCTCGTCGGAGAACACCACCAGGTTGTGTTGGCGCGCCAGTTCAAGCATGCCCAGCAGCACTTCCCTGGAATACACGGCACCGGTGGGGTTGTTCGGGTTGATGATCACCAGAGCCTTGGTGTTCGGGGTGATCTTGGCCTTGATGTCGGCCAGGTCCGGGAACCAGTCGGCGCCTTCGTCACACAGATAGTGCACCGGGTGGCCGCCGGCGAGGGTCACGGCGGCGGTCCACAGCGGATAATCCGGGGCCGGCACCAGGACTTCGTCGCCATTGTTGAGCAGGGCCTGCATGGACATCACGATCAGCTCGGACACCCCATTGCCCAGGTAGATGTCTTCGATGCCGACACCTTCGACCTGCTTCTGCTGGTAGTACTGCATCACGGCTTTACGTGCGCTGAACAGGCCCTTGGAGTCACTGTAGCCCTGGGCGGTCGGCAGGTTGCGGATCACATCCTGGAGAATTTCGTCCGGCGCTTCGAAACCAAAGGGCGCCGGGTTGCCGATGTTCAGCTTGAGGATGCGATGGCCTTCCTCTTCCAGGCGCTTGGCGTGCTTGAGCACCGGGCCGCGAATGTCGTAGCAGACGTTGGCGAGCTTGTTCGATTTGCTGACCTGCATGGCGATGTGATCCTGAAAATGAACGATTCAGACGGTGTGGACACTACCGTACTGTGAATCCGATAAATACGTTTGAATGCCGGTAGCGTGGGTGCCAGACTGGCGTTTTGAAGAGGCGCAATCATACGTGCCGCCTGATCCATGGAAAAGACACAGATCAGGGTTTTTCAGTTGCCGAGGTGTACCGATGGAAAAGTTGCAGAAAACCGTTGATGAATGGAAGACGATGCTCGATCCAGAGCAGTACAACGTGTGCCGTCTCAAGGGCACCGAGCGACCTTTCAGCGGCAAATACAATGGCACCAAGACCGACGGCGTGTACCACTGCGTCTGCTGCAATGAGCCGCTGTTCGACTCCACCACGAAATTTGATTCGGGATGCGGCTGGCCGAGTTTCTACGCGCCGATTGCCGACAGCGCGATGATCGAGATCCGCGATGTCAGCCACGGCATGATCCGTACCGAAGTCACCTGCGCCAAGTGTGATGCCCATCTGGGTCATGTATTCCCGGACGGTCCACCGCCGACCGGCCTGCGTTACTGCATCAATTCGGTGTGCCTGGACCTGGTACCGCGTTAGACCGGCAACGACCTTCAATTGTGTGCGGGCTTGCTCGTGAATAGGGCGTGTCAGTCAGTAGATATGTCAGCTGATAGACCGCTTTCGCGAGCAAGCTCGCTCCCACATTTGGCCTGAGTCGAGGCTGATAACGCGCCATCAATCCCGGTAATTAAATTGCACACAATTGAATTACCCACTATCTTTTTGCTTCTTCCCCTTATCCGAGGCACTGTCATGAGCGACAACTTGCTGAGTATCCCTTGCACCACCATCAAGGGTGAGCAAAAGACCTTGGCCGATTTCGCCGGCAAAGCCATCCTGGTGGTCAATACCGCCAGCAAATGCGGTTTCACGCCGCAGTACAAAGGGTTGGAGCAACTCTGGCAGCAGTACAAAGACCGGGGTCTGGTGGTGCTGGGTTTTCCCTGCAACCAGTTCGGCAAGCAGGAACCTGGCAATGAAGGGGCAATCTCCGAGTTTTGCGAGCTGAACTTCGGCGTCAGTTTCCCGCTGTTCAAGAAGATCGACGTCAATGGCAGCGATGCTCACCCTTTGTTTGTTCAGTTGAAAAAACAGGCACCGGGGCTGCTGGGTTCCAAGGGCATCAAGTGGAACTTCACCAAGTTCCTCGTCGGTCGCAACGGTCAGGTGGTCAAGCGTTTTGCCCCGACCACCAAGCCTGAGGACCTGACCCAAGAGATCGAAGCGCTGCTCAAATGACCGATCTGCCTGGCGTATCCCTCGCCCTGGACAACCAGTTGTGTTTCAAGCTCTACGCCGCCTCACGCGCGGTCACCCGGGCCTATAAGCCGATGCTGGATCAGTTGGGCCTGACCTATCCGCAATACGTGGTGATGCTGGTGTTGTGGGAATGGCACGACGCTGCACCGGCGCAACCCACGGTCAAGGCGTTAGGGGAACGGCTGATGCTGGATTCGGGCACGTTGACGCCGTTGCTCAAGCGGCTTGAGCAGCTTGCACTGGTGAGGCGTCAGCGCAGCGCCAAGGATGAGCGCGAAGTGCACCTGAGCCTGAGCGAGGCCGGCGTGCAATTGCGCGACCGGACTCAGAGTTTGAAGACCCGGTTACTGTGCGACAGTGGCATCGACCTGAATCAGGCTGACGCCCTGCGCAATGGCCTGGACCAGTTGCTGGCGCAGGTCAAAGGGTTGTCGTCTTAGGCACCCAGAGGTCCAGCAACGCATTGAGTTCTTCACGGCGAAACGGCTTGGCCAGATAATCATTCATCCCCGCCGCCCGGCAACGCTCGCGTTCTTCAGACATCGCGTTGGCCGTCAACGCGACGATGGGCAGGTCCGGCCAACGCCCGCTGCGACGAATTTGCCGACTCGCCTCGTAGCCGTCCATCACCGGCATGTTGCAGTCCATCAGCACCATGTCGAAGCGCTGGTCTTCAAGCAGCTTGAGCGCTTCGCAACCATGGGCGGCGACGATGACCTTGCACCCCAATTTGTTGAGCATGCCCTTGGCTACCAGTTGATTGACCGGATTGTCCTCCACCAGCAGGATGTACGCGCGGTGGGCAAGGGGGGCGGCTTCTATCTGCACCGGGTCGAGGATCAACGGCGAGTCGCTGTGCAGGTTACGTTGCAAGATCTGGTACAACGCGTTGCGGCTCAACGGGCGTGCCTGTTGCTGCAATGGCGCAAGGGCCGCCACTTCTTCACTGGGCATGAAGTTGCCATAGGCGGTCACCACCAGAATCGGTGCGCTGATCGCCGGGCGCAGGCGGAACAGGCACTCGGGGCAATCCGTGATCAGCAGGTCCGGCGTTTGCCCCCTCAAGTCATCGTCCTGGGAATAGCAGCGCGGTGTCAGCCCCCAATGGGGGAGCAGGGTGGTGAGCAGTTCCGTCAGGCCGCTGCCCGCGTTGGTTATGGCAATGACTTCGCCCGTCAGCGGTGCCACCGGGGCGGCCGGCAAATGCGTAGGCAAAGGCAGATCGGCGCAGAACTGGCTGCCAAACCCGACCTCCGAACTGATCGTCAGCCGGCCCTTCATCGCTTCGCACAAGTTGTAGGTCAGCGCCAGGCCCAGGCCAGTGCCGCCGAACTGACGGGTGATACCGGCACCGGCCTGAGTGAACGGCTGGAAGATCTTCGCCTGCGCTTCCTGGGCGATGCCGATACCCGTGTCGCACACTTCGATGCTGACCCGGTCGGCTTGAGCGCGCAGGCGTACATCGACCCGGCCGAAGCGGGTGAACTTCAACGCGTTGGAGAGCAGGTTGCTGACGATTTGGCGTACACGGGTCGGGTCGCCAATGACCTGGGCGGGGAACTGTGGGTCGATCAGGCACGTCAGTTCGACACTGGGAGCTGCGTTCTGAGACAGCAGGTTTGCGGTGTCTTCCACCAGTGAGCCGAGGTCGAACGGGATGTGCTCAAGCTCCAGCTGACCGGCGTCGAACTTGGACAGGTCGAGGATATCGTTGAGCAATTCCACCAGCACTTTGCCCGAGTCATGGGCAATGGACAGTTGCTGGCGCTGTTCGGCGTTCAATGGGCTGTCCAGTGACAGTGCGATCATCCCCAGCAGGCCGTTCAGCGGCGTGCGGATTTCGTGGCTCATGTTGGCCAGGAATGCCGCCCTTGCCTGGGCCATGCCCAGGGCGGTCATTTTTGCCGCTTCCAGCTCATCATTGGATTGAATCAGGCGCTGGTTACTGGCTTTGAGCTCGAGGGTGCGCGCCGAGACAATATCTTCCAGCTGTCCGAGGTATTCAGTCAGCCGGTCTTCAGCGTGGCGGCGCTGCTGGATTTCGGTCTGCATGTTTTCGAACTGCTGGTTGGCGACGTTGACCAGCACGCCGATTTCGTCGTTTTCGTGCCCCGGCGGGCAGTCCAGATGGGTCTGCTTACTGGTGCTCAAGGCACGGATAATGCGCACCAGCGGCTGGGTCAACATGACGTAGAACAACGCCAGCAGTATTCCGGTCAGCAGCAGGCTGCGGGCAAATCCGTTGAGCAGGGTGATTTCGGCGCGATGCAGGAAACGGCTGCCGAAGGCGTAGGTGTCGACGTCCAGCCGCAGCACCCCAAGCGAATCATTGGGCATATGGCTGAGGAACAAGCGGTCTTCAAACTGACGGTTGGCGCCGAACAGAAAATCACTGAGGGGCCGGTAGCTGCTTTCCTTGGGCGCACGCACCACGTCTGCCAGGACCACGCCATTGTTGTCGATCAATTGCGCATGAGTGATGGCAGGGGACTGCAGCAGGCCCAGGGTCAATTCCTGGGCGAGTTCGGCATCGATGTTGTAGGCAATACGTGACGCGGGGTTATGGCTGATTTCGATCAGCGAACGTATTTCACGGTTGATGGATGCGTCTTCGCTGGCATAATCAATACCGATTTGGATCAGACTGAGCAGGGTTCCCAAGACGAAACCGACCAGCACAGTCAATCTGGCTTGTTTATAAGACAAGCGGTGGGCGAACTTGATATCCATCGAGTGTTGAACCACTTCACGTTTCCCTTCGCCCGGCAAGCATAGCTGAACATCCACAGGCTCAGGCTTACCCGGCATAAATCGTTTTTTACGCAGCCTCGTGCGGTCTGCCGCAGGGTTGCCAATACGCCATCTTTTGCAGGAACTTTCCAGAGGAATAATCGTGGATTCTCGATTGAATGCCTTTCTAGAGCGGGCCGATGCGGTGCTCGCACGCCTGGAACCCTTGTTGCCCGCCCCACGCCAAGCTATTGACTGGAACCAGTGCCTGGCGGCCCGCTGGCAGCGCGAAGGCCGCAGCGGCTTCCTGTTGCCGCTGGACGTCAGCCTGGATATGCGCCTGTCCGACCTGATCGGCGTTGACCGGCAGCGTGAGCAACTGGCCCGCAACACCCAGCAATTTATCGAGGGCCTGCCCGCCAACCATGCGTTGCTCTGGGGTTCGCGTGGCACCGGCAAATCGTCCATGGTGCGCGCGCTGCTGGCCCAGCATGCCAAGGCGGGTTTGCGCCTGATCGAAATCGAGCGCGATCAACTGGCCGACCTGCCACGTGTGGTCGAGCAGCTGCTCAAGCTGCCGCAACGCTTCATTCTGTTCTGCGATGACCTGTCGTTCGAAGCCGGTGAAAGTGATTACCGTGTGCTCAAAAGCGTACTTGACGGTTCGCTGGAGCAGGCACCGGACAATGTGTTGCTGTATGCCACGTCGAACCGCCGCCATCTGGTGCCGGAAAACCAGAGTGATAACGACAACTGGAAACGCGTAGACGGTGAGTTGCACCCCAGCGAGGCGGTCGAGGACAAGATTGCCTTGTCTGACCGTTTTGGCTTGTGGCTGTCGTTTTACCCCTTTACCCAGGAGCACTTTCTGGATGTGGTGGAGCACTGGATCGGTGAGCTGGCCAATAAAGCCGGTTTACAGTGGCAACGCGATGAGGCCCTCGATATCCTCGCCGTGCGCTGGGCTACCGGTCGCGGCAACCGCAACGGCCGGTGTGCTTATCAATTCGCCCGTTATTGGGTGGGTCTCAAATTGCTGGAACGTCAACCATGATCGATTTACAACAGGCCGGTACCGGCCTTGATGGCTACGCCATGCTTTGCGCGCAGTTGGAGTCGCTGTTGGCGGATGAGCGTGATTTCATCGCCAACAGTGCGCAGTTTTCCGCGTTCCTGTTCAACCAGCTGGATGATCTGAACTGGGCGGGTTTCTACCTCAACCGTAACGAAGAACTGGTGCTCGGACCATTTCAGGGGCAGATCGCCTGTGTGCGGATTCCGTTCGGCCGTGGCGTGTGTGGTGCGGCTGCGGCTTCGCGGCAAACCCAGCGGGTGGAGGATGTGCATGCGTTCCCTGGGCACATTGCGTGCGATAGCGCTTCCAACAGCGAGTTGGTGGTGCCGTTGGTCAAGGACAACCGGTTGATTGGTGTCCTCGACCTCGACAGCCCCTCGCTGGCGCGCTTTACGCCCGAGGACCAGGTCGGGATTGAACAGCTGGCGGCGATTTTCCTACGTTTGACGGATTGCTGAACAAAGATGCCAGGGTAAGGCTTTGTGTAGGAGCGAGCTTGCTCGCGAAAAACTCACAGGCGCCGCGTTGATCCAGGAAAAACGCGTTATCGTTGACGTTTTTCGCGAGCAAGCTCGCTCCTACCGCTTGACTCAACCCTGCCTCTTATTGGCGATCCAGGTCATGCAGTTGCGTTTGCAGCATTCTTTCCAATTCCAGCATCAGCTTTTCCAGGGCTTTGATGCCGGCGTCGATCACGGGACGATCTTCGCTGCGAGAGCAGGCTTGTTCCAGTGTTTCGCATTGCCCCGCCAATGAGTGGGCTTGGACGATGCGGGCGGCTCCTTTGATTTTGTGGGCTTGCTCGATGATGTCCTGGTGCGGGGCTTGTCGAGCCAGCATGCCCATGAGTTCCTGGCGGTCGTGCCGGCTGCTATTTAGCAGTTCCTCCAGCAAGCGCCGACTCAATTGCGTATCGCCGCCGGTCAGGGCCTCCAGGCACGCCAGGTCCAGGCACGGGCTCGCCGGTTGTGGGGCGATGTGTGCCAGTTGTCGCTCCAACACCGTGAGGCTGATGGGTTTGAACAGGCAGTCGTTCATACCGGCCTGCACGCACCGTTGCCGTTCCTCGGGTTGTGCATTGGCGGTGAAGCCCAATACCACGCAGGGCGGCCGTTGTTCGCGTTGCTCGTATTCACGGATCGAGCGGCTCAACTCGTAGCCGTTCATGATGGGCATGTTGCAGTCGGCGATCACCAGGTCGAAATGTTCCTGGCGCCACGCCTGGAAACCGGCCGCACCGTGCTCGGCCGCGGTGAACTGGTGGCCCAGGTAGCCCAGTTGCTGACACATCAGCAAGCGATTGGCCGGATGGTCGTCCACCACCAGCACATTGAGCACCGGGGTCGGGGCGGCCGCGACCGGTATCAGTTCACCGACCTGGTTCTGCGTGTGCAGGCGAGGCATCTTCAGGTTGACGTGCACCTGGGTGCCGACCATGGGCACGCTGCTCAGGCTTAGCTGGCCGCCCATCATCGCGCACAAGCTACGACAGATCACCAGCCCCAGCCCTGCGCCGCTCCTGGCCAGGTGCCCGGAGTTGTCCGCTTGGGCGAAGGGTTCGAACAAACGCAACTGGTCGTCCCTGCTGATCCCGATGCCGGTGTCTTCCACCACCAGTTTGAGCTCGATCTGTTCCGGTGCTTGAGTCGGCGACACCTCAACTTTGATCTTTACCTGCCCACGCTCGGTGAACTTGATCGCATTGCTCACCAGGTTGGACAGCACTTGCTTGAAGCGCAGTGGGTCAATCTGAACCTCGATATCGTTCAGGTCGGGTTTGAACTCCAGCAACAGGCTGAGGGTTTTCTGGCGCGCAAGCCCATCGAATACGCGTACGACGGACTCGATTACTTCCCGCAGGTTGACGCGTTCCGGGGCGAGGCTCAGACGCCCGGATTCAATGCGTGCGATATCCAGAATATCGCCGATCAGTTCAAGCAGGTCCTTGGCCGAGTTGTAGGCCACTTCAATGGCCGGTCGATCAAGATGCCCGTGATCGGCGCGCTTGAGTGTCAGTTCGAGCATACCGATCACGGCATTCATCGGTGTGCGGATCTCATGGCTCATGGTGGCAAGGAACGTACTTTTGGCACGGTTGGCTTCGTCGGCGCGCTCCTTGGCAGCGCGCAACTCATCAAACAGTTGGCGCCTTTCACTGATGTCGATCCAGCCACCGATGATGCCTTGGACTTCGCCGGTGGAATCGCGGTACGGCAGGATCCAGTGGTAGATGGTCAGTTTCTTGTCGTGGATGTGCAGGGTGCGGTCCAGGATCAGCGGGTTACCTTCGGCCACGACGCGTTGATAATCGGCGTGATACTGCGTCGCCTCCGACTCGAGGGCCATGCTCATCTGGACCGCGCTTTTGCCGATGACGTCTTCGCGTTTGACGTCGAATACCTGCAGGTAACTGTCGTTGCAGGTCTGCAACAAACCGTTGCGATCACGTACGTAGATCGGGTGTGGGGTTTCATTGACCAGCGCACGCATGAACTCGAACTGGTCGTTGAGGGCGCGCTCGGCCATTTGCCGATGCTTGATCTGGCGACGCATGTAGGCGTTCCAGGTCAAGGAGATCAACAGCAGCAGCCCGGTGCCGATAACGATCCGGGCAATCAATTGATGGTAGTTGCGCCAATAGCTGTCGGACGCGGCGGTATAGCCACGCCAGCGGCTGTTGATCACGCCCATTTCATCCGGGGCGATACTGAGCAGTGCCTTGTCGAGGATCGAACTCAGTTCGGTCGCATGGCGTGATGTGGCCAGGGCAAACGTGGCGGGGACCGTCCCGATAGTGCTGCTGATCTGCAGTTTGTCCTGGAAGACCTGCGAGGAGAGGAAGTAGTTGGCGATGACCAGCGAGTTCACGGCGCCGTCCACATGGCCTTGTGCAAGCAGTTCCGAAGCCTTGAACGTGTCGCTGGTCTCCACCAGGTGAATCTGTGGGAAGTCCTTGCCCAAGGTACCGGCCAGTGGGTTGCCCTGGGTGATGGCCAGGCGTTTTCCGGCCATCTGCTCCAGGCTCAGCGGAGCACCGGGCTCCTTGCGTGTCAGCAGTACGTAGGAGTTTTCCAGGTAGGGCCGACGGAAGTTGAGCTGCGCTTCCCTTTCGTTGCTCGGAACGATGGCGCCGATCATATCCACTTTGCCGGTGGCGACCTGCTCGATCATGTCGTTGACGTCGCGGCCGTTCTGGATCACGAAACGCAGGCCGGTGCGCAGGCGAATCAACTCCAGGAGGTCGGCAGTGATGCCGCGGAAGTTGCCGTCTGCATCGAAGAACGTGAGCGGTGCAAAGGTTTCGTTCACGATGACCTTTACCACGGGGTGCTGTTTCAGCCAGCGCTCTTCACGTTGGGTCAGTTGCAGTTTTTTGTCGGTCAGCAGGATGTCGCTACCGGCACTCCAGCGCTTGGCTATGTTGTCCCGTTCGTTGGTAGGCACGGCGGCCAGTACCGAGTCGATAATGCTCAACAGGATGTGTTGGTCCTGGCGCAGTGCAAAGCTGAAACCAAAGGCCTCATGTTTGCCGAAGTTAGCCATGTGGATATTTTTCAGATAGCCCTTGTTGATCATGTAATGGGTGGAAATGGTGTCGCCCAGAAACACATCCGCCTGGTCGAAGGCCACCGCATTCAAGGCATTTTGATAAGAGGGATAGGCGCGAATGATCGCGTTGGGGTACAGCTTTTCCACTTCACTCAGGGGCAGGTAATGATAGACAAGGCTCAGGCGAAGCCCCGCCAAGCCATCGTTGAGGCTGCGGGTTTCACCCTCACGGGTGACCAGCACCGGCTGGTCCACGGCGTAGGGTGCGGACAGGATCAGCTTTGGGTTCGCGGCTTCAAAGCCGTTGGAGGAGCCCAGTAGATCAATGTCACCCGCCTCCAGGGCTTGAATGGATGCCTTGCGGGAAGGGTAGCGCACGACCCTGACCGGCAAGGCGAGTGCCTTGGCCAGCAGCCCCGCATAATCGGCGGTGAGGCCTTCATAGTCATGGCCGCTGGAAGTGAGGTCGAAGGGCGGGTAGTCGGGTGCGGAAGTGCCCAGTACCAGCTCGCGTTTGTTCTGTAGCCACTGGCGTTGTGCTCTGTCCAATTGAATGTCCAGTTGAACGCTTCCTGCACGACTTAATAAGGTGAAATGTTCCGGGTCGGGTTGATATTGTGCGAGCGCAACGGTGCTGAAGCACAAGCCGGCACATAATACAATCAGATAGTCCTTTATACGGCTGGGCATCCGCTTTCTCACACTAGCGCGTTTCGTTTTGCCATCTCGATGAGTTCTACCAAGGATTTGGCTTTGAGCTTCTGCATGAGTCGCTTTTTATAAGTACTGACGGTTTTATTGCTCAGGAACATGCCTTTGGCTATTTCTTTATTAGTGCGTCCTTGTGCAAAAAGTTGTAATACCATCAACTCCCGGTCGTTGACTGTTTTGAATAATTCCAACTCCTCCACCTCAACGCCTTCGCTGCCGTTGCCATTCAGTGCCTGGCTGGGGAAATAGTTGTAACCGGAGAGTACTGCACGGATCGCGCTCAGCAGCTCGCTGAGGTCACCTTCCTTGCACACATAGCCTTCAGCGCCCGAGCGCATGCAGCGTGTTGCAAACAAGGTAGGGCACTGGGCCGTGAGCACCAGGGTTTTCATCGAAGTATTCATGGCGTTGAATCGGCAGAGTACTTCGAGGCCATCAAGTTTGGGGATGCTGATATCGAGAATTACCAGATCCGGGAGGCATTCGCGGACCATTTGGATGGCATCGCAGCCATTGTCTGTTTCGCCAACGACTTTGTAACCTTCATGTTCAAGTAACATTCTAATGGCCAATCGTATAACCGGATGGTCGTCGATAATAAAAACTGTATTCATGGTCACGCTCCGCGCCGATGCAAATAAAGCGGGCACATTAGCTCAGAAGATGAGTGAGGAGGATCGACGCCGACGGCCTAGACATAAAACAAGAAAAGTCCTACATAAAAAAAGGCATATGCCTACCAGCTACAGGGTAGTTGTGAAATGAAACGGACAGAGTTTTGGGCGCGAAAGCGGTGACGGGAAGTGGCCGGGAATTTACGATGCGCTTAGAGTCGCTTTTCACCAGTCGAGATGTTTAATGTCCTACATTTATCGATTGGATGTTATTAGCTTTTCAAGTTCTTCTTTATTTAACGGCTTGGGTAAATATCCCCACAGTGGCAGGCTTCGCTGCGCAGCTTGTAGAGCGAGGTTGATCAATTCGGTGGCAGGTAACCCGCTGAGCAGAATCGCAGCACTGATAAAACGGCCGCGGCTGGCTATTTCTATCAATTCGAGGCCGGGTAAGTCAGGCAGGCATTGGTCACACAGCATCAGGTCGAAAGGTCGTTCGGACTGGGTCATTGTGCGGATGGCCTGTTCGGCGTTTTCTACGGGTGTGAGTTGATCGAAACCGAAGCTTCTGAGCAGGCATTGGGTGGCCAGGAGTTGAAAGGGATGATCTTCCACCACAAGAATACGAAGAGAGTGTCTGGGCATAGAGAGCACACAGTGGGTCAAGCGTCGGTGGGATGTAGGAATTGTTTGCGACGCCCGCGAGGAGCGTGCGTGATTATTCTTCGGGTGCCTGTACGAATTCGATCAGGCCGCTCTGTTCCCTTTGTAGGTTAATTCTGTTCAGGGAACAGGCTGCGGGATCCGAGGGTTATTGGGGGCTGGAGCGGCCGGTCATCTCTCGCGCCATTTCGGTAGCGTAGCTGTCAGTCATGCCGGCGATAAAGTCGATCATGCGCAGGAACGAGGCATGCAACGGCCAGGCGGGGTCCGGTGCGCTATTGCCCAGCAAGTCGAGAATGCGTCGGTTCTTGAACGATGGTGTGCGCCCGCCATGTTGTTCCAGGGCGGCACCGCAAAATGCATTCAACAGGATTTCCAGGGTGGTGTAGGCGCCGATTTCATGCAGGGTCTTGCGCTTGTCCTGGAAAATTTTCTTGCGCGCCATGTCTTTGGCATCCAGTACACAACGCTTGGCAGGCCCATGCATATGCTCCACCAGGTCGCCG
The DNA here is from genome assembly GCF_009935975.1 of Pseudomonas sp. Q1. Taxonomy (NCBI): domain Bacteria; kingdom Pseudomonadati; phylum Pseudomonadota; class Gammaproteobacteria; order Pseudomonadales; family Pseudomonadaceae; genus Pseudomonas; species Pseudomonas sp. Q1. Next base: position 222,000 of record NZ_QODI01000007.1, read on the forward strand.
GGCAGGGTGCCGGCCAGCAAGGCGTCCTGCTGTTCGACAAATGCCTGTGCCGCCGCGTTGGTCAGGTGCTCGATCGCCTTGCCGCGCAAGATCGCCAATTTGCGTCGGCGCGAGTCCAGCGGGCCCAACTGGCGGTACGTCTGCGGCAGGTCGTCGCCGACCAGGTTGAGCAGCAGCGATTCGACCTCGGCGTATTCCAGCAGCTCCATCTCCAGCCCGTCTTCCAGGTCGATCAGCGCGTAGCAGATGTCGTCCGCGGCTTCCATCAGGTAAACCAACGGATGACGCGCCCAGCGTTGTTCTTCCAGTTGGGGCAGCCCGAGTTTGTGGGCGATCTGCTCCAGAATCGGCAGTTCGCTCTGGTAACAGCCGAACTTGTGTTTCTTGTAGCCCAGGGAGTCGGCGTGACGCGCGGTCCAGGGATATTTCAGGTAGGTGCCCAAGGTGGCGTATGTCAGCCGCGTGCCACCGTCGAACTGGTGGTACTCCAGTTGGGTCAGCACTCGAAAACCCTGGGCGTTGCCTTCGAAATTGAGGAAGTCATTACGTTCGGCAGGGCTCATGCCATCCAGCCAGCCACGGCCCGCAGCCTGCTGAAACCAATGGCGAATGGCATCTTCACCGGAATGCCCGAAGGGCGGGTTACCGATGTCATGGGCCAGGCAAGCCGATTGCACCACCATGCCCAGGTCGCTCGGGTCGCACCAGTCGGGCAGGGCGCTGCGCAGGGTCTCGCCGACGCGCATGCCGAGGGAGCGGCCAACGCAACTGACTTCCAGGGAATGCGTCAGGCGCGTATGGATATGGTCGTTGCTCGACACCGGATGCACTTGGGTCTTGCGGCCCAGGCGCCGGAAAGCACCCGAAAAGATAATGCGGTCGTGATCTTTGTGAAATGGGCTACGGCCCAGTTCTTCCGGGCTGTGCAGGGGTTTTCCGAGGCGTTCGCGAGTCAGCAGGGTAGGCCAATCCAAGGCGGGTACTCTCCGTTGGTGAAGGATGCGCCCAGCTTCCCGGTTCGGCGTGGCCTGGGCAAGCGAAAATCTACCGGCAGATGCGCGGGCGAAAAAAGGCCCGGCCCTGTTCTGATAAGGGCCAGGCCGGTTCTGTCGAGGCAACAGGCAGCGTATGGGTTCAGCCTTTGCGCGCGCCTTGCATGGCCAGCTTGATCAGTGGGATCAAGCCGGCGCCCAAGCGCACCAGGCGCGTCACACTACTGATACTGCCGCCCTTGGCCCCTTTGCCGGTAAAAAAGCCCAGCAACGTCACTGCCGCAACGCCCCATAGCGGCGCATGCTTGATTCCCAGGCTGTCTTGCCAGTTATGGCGCATGTCGCGCATTTTGTGCAGGGGCACCATGAGTTGTTGCGACTCGTGGCGGATCTCCTGGCGGTGCATTTCCATGCGCAGGCGAATCAACGCCTTGCGCATTTCCCGGCGTGAGGTGGATGGCGGGATTTCAGTCAGGCTCATGGCAGCAGGCGCTCCCGGTCATTGGCCAGCTCTTCCAGGGTCGCGTGGAAGGGCGTGGACTCGTCGAATATCGCCGCTTTCAAGCGCAACCCGCAGAATGCCGCGGCCAGGATGTAAAACCCGCAGAGGCTGATGATCCCGGTGATACGGTAGGTGTCCCATACCAGAATCATCACCAGTGCCGACAACCCCACCAATAACAGCAAGGCAAACACCAGCGAGAGCCCGGCAAACAGCAATAGGCTGACGGTGCGCGACTTCTGTTCCTGCAGTTCGATACCAAACAGCTCGACGTGGCTGTGCAGCAAGCCCAGAACGGCCGCGCCCAGGCGTCGAGAGGTTGAGCTTGCGCCCTTGGACGACTCGGTTTCGCCGATAGACATGATTAGCGCCTTGTGGCCAGCAGGCCGATCAGAAAGCCCACGCCAGCGGCGATGCCGACCGACTGCCAAGGGTTGGCCTGTACGTAATCCTCGGTGGCGGCAACCGCTGCCTGGCCACGCTCACGCAGGGAATCTTCGGTCAGTTGCAGGGTTTCGCGAGCCTTGAGCAGGCTCTCATGGATCTTGGTACGCAGCTCGTCGGCCTGGTCACCGGCCAGCACGGCGGTGTCGTCCAGCAACTTTTCGGTGTCACTGACCAGGGTTTGAAAATCCGCCATCAGTATTTCTTGAGCAGTCTTTGCAGTGCGTCTGGCCATGGGTATCTCCGTGATTGGCTGATCGGTGTGTGTGGTTTCGAGTCACCGCGTTCGGTGAAGGTTCAGTGCAATTGTCTGGTACAGCTTTTGCTTTGCCTTGGTGCGCAGGCCCAACGGGCTGCGCTGAATCCGGGCGGTCGGGCCTAAAGCCTTGAAAAACCTTACCCTAAATAATTGAAACTCGCGGAAAAACCCTGTCGGTTACGGCCTGTTGTGTTGATCGCTGCGCTAAAGCGGTTCACACCCCCAATAGAGGGGTGGGGCCGTCGGTGCCAATTTAGTGCGCGAAACGCTGGCTTGAACCGGTTTGGTGCTTTTTTGCCTTTGATGCAGGCCTGCCAACGTCCATGGAAAATGTGCAAAGCGCAGTAGACACCTTAGTCCACAGCTCCAACACCCTGTTTATCCTGATCGGTGCGGTCATGGTCCTGGCCATGCACGCCGGCTTCGCGTTCCTTGAAGTCGGGACGGTGCGCCAGAAAAACCAGGTCAATGCCCTGTCGAAGATCCTCAGCGACTTCGCCATCTCCACCCTGGCCTATTTCTTTATAGGCTATTGGATCTCCTACGGCGTGAGCTTCCTGCAACCGGCAGCGGTGATCAGCGCCGATCACGGCTACGGCCTGGTGAAGTTCTTCTTTCTGCTGACGTTTGCCGCAGCGATCCCGGCGATCATTTCCGGCGGTATTGCCGAGCGGGCGAAGTTCGCACCTCAGCTGTGTGCCACCGCCTTGATCGTGGCGTTTATCTATCCGTTTTTCGAAGGCATGGTGTGGAACGGCAATTTCGGCGTGCAGGCCTGGCTGCAGGCTACCTTTGGGGCCAGTTTCCATGATTTCGCCGGGTCCGTGGTGGTGCACGCCATGGGAGGGTGGTTGGCGCTGGCGGCAGTTTTGCTGCTGGGGCCACGTAATGGGCGATACAGGGAGGGACGGCTGGTCGCCTTTGCGCCGTCGAGCATTCCGTTTCTGGCGTTGGGCTCGTGGATTCTGATTGTCGGCTGGTTCGGCTTCAACGTGATGAGTGCGCAAACCCTCAACGGCGTCAGCGGCCTTGTCGCCGTCAACTCGCTGATGGCAATGGTCGGTGGCACGGTCGCGGCCCTGATCATTGGTCGCAATGACCCAGGCTTCCTGCATAACGGCCCGCTGGCTGGGCTGGTGGCGGTGTGCGCGGGGTCCGACCTGATGCACCCGGTGGGCGCGCTGGCCACCGGTGCGGTCGCCGGCGGGTTGTTTGTGTGGTTCTTCATTGCGGCCCAGGATCGCTGGAAGATCGACGACGTGCTGGGCGTGTGGCCGCTACATGGCCTGTGCGGCGTCTGGGGCGGTATCGCCTGCGGTATCTTCGGCCAGACGGCCCTCGGCGGCCTGGGCGGTGTCAGCCTGATCAGCCAACTGATCGGTACGGCCCTGGGTGTCGCGGTGGCGTTGGCCGGCGGCCTGTTGGTGTATGGCCTGATCAAGCGCGTGCATGGGCTGCGCCTGAGCCAGGAAGAGGAGTATTACGGCGCCGACCTGTCGATCCACAAAATCGGCGCGGTCAGTCAGGACTGATCGGCGGTTCTGCCTGCGGGTAGAAGCCGTGCAGCAGGCGATAACGGTTATGTCGCACTTCATCCACCCGCGCCTGCACCTGTTGGTCCGGCAGGCCCAACAGGATCAAGGCGTGGGAGGCGAGCATCAGGCTGGACTCCAGCAGTTCGGGCACCACTTCGCTGGCGCCCGCAGCTTTCAGTTCGGCCAGTTGGCTGTCATCGCGGGTACGCACCAGGATCGGCACTTCAGGGTTGATCCGCCGCGCTTCCTTGAGCACCACCAGTGCGACGTCCGTATCGTCCACCGCGATCACCACCAAGCGCGCCCGTTCCAGCCCGACCGCACTCAGCAAGGCGCCACGGCGACAGTCACCGTAGTGCACGCTGCTGTCTTCAGTGGCGGCTTCCTGCACCCGTTCCGGGTCGTCATCCAGTGCGATAAACGCCTGCTGTTCGCGGCGCAGAAAACGCCCGATGGATTGCCCGACCCGGCCATATCCGCAAATCACTGCATGGCCGCGTAACTGGGCGTTGAGCGCGGTGATGTGCTCCAACTGCACTTGCAGGTTGGGCTTGCGGTGCAGGCGCTGGGCGATCGACGGCGCGGCGCGCAGCAGCAATGGAGTAAACAGCATCGAGCAGAACGTGGCGGCGAGCAGCAGGCCATTGAACTCATCGGGAATCAACCGGCTTTGTTGCATCTGCGCCATCAGCGCAAAACAGAATTCGCCACCCTGGGCCAGGGCCAGTCCGCTGCGCCAGGCGGTTTCAGTGTCGCTGCCACGCCACTTGACCAGCCCCGCCACCACACAACCCTTGACCAGCATCAGTGTGAGGGTCAGCCCAAGGATCAGCAGGCTATGGCTGACGAACAGTTGCAGGTCGATGAGCATGCCGATGCTGACGAAAAACAAGCCCAGTAGAATGTCGCGAAACGGGCGGATATCCGCTTCGATCTGATGCCGGTAATGGCTTTCACCCAGCAGCATGCCGGCCAGGAATGCACCGAGGGCCGGCGAGAGTCCGAGCAGGTGCGTCAGCCAGGCGGTCAACAGGACGATCACCAGCGCCAGCAACACAAAGAGCTCCGCCGAATGGGACGCAGCGACTTCATGGAACAACCGCGGTAATAGCCAGCGACTGGCGCCTAGCAGGCCGATGAACAGCACCACGGTTTTGCCCAGTGTCAGTGGCAGCGCCCAGTACCACGCTTGGGTGCTGCTGCCGGCAAACACCGGCACCAGCGTCAGCAGCAACACGGCGACCACATCCTGAAACAGCAGCACGCCAATCGCATTCTGGCCATGGCTGCTGAAGATTTCCCCGAGGCTGCCCAGCTCCTTGCTGACGATAGCGGTGGAAGACAACGCCAGCCCAGCGCCCAATAGCAGCGCCACACCGGGCGACAGGCCCAAGCCCATCAACAAACCACCCAGCAGCACGCCGCACCCCAGCACCTGCAGGCTGCCCAGGCCAAACACCACCCGCCGCAGGGCGAGCATTTTGCTCAGGGAAAACTCCAGGCCCAGGGAGAACAAGAGGAATACCACGCCGAGCTCGGCGAGGTCCGGCAGTTCTTCGCTGTCATTCACCCAATCCAGCGCAGTGGGGCCTACGGCCAGGCCGACGCACAGATAGCCCAGCACGGGAGGCAATTGCAGGCGGCGAAATAGCGCAATCACCACCAGGGATGAGGCCAGAATGATCAACAGGTTGGCAAACACGGACAGCTTCCTTGCAGGTTGGGCGGGCAAAAAGCCGCGAGAATCGCTGAATCAGTTATACGCCATGCTGATCTGGGTCAGGTTTTTTGTGGTGGTGGGCTTCATGCAGTCACCGGGCTTAGAATAGGTGACTGTTTTCTGACCGGGTCCATTCATCATGCCTCCTGAATGCCAGTTGTTCGGCACCCTGGGTTGCCATCTTTGTGAAGTTGCCGAAGCCGAAATCATGCCGCTCGTCGAACGTGGCTTGCTGGTGGAACTGGTCGATATCACCGACCCCGACGACCTGACCGAAGCCTACGGCCTGCGGATTCCGGTGCTTCGCCGGGTAGACACCGGAGCTGAGCTGGATTGGCCGTTCGATACGGAACAGGTCGTGACGTTCTTGCTCTAGCTTTATGCGATGGCAGGTTTCCAAATATTAAGTTACTGTATGTTTGTACAGCGATTGAATAGAGGGAACGCCCGTGGTGAATGTTGAACAATTGAAAAGCAGCGTCAATCGCATGTCCGTCGATGTCGTGCGTGATGCGGTGAACGAGCTGCGCCTCGACGGCCTGGTCACGGAAGGCAAGACGCCGTTTAACAAAGTGCATTTCAACACCTGCTTTGCCGAGATCGAGGCGTTGTTCCAGCGCGCCGGTTATCACAAGCAGCTGGATGTGGTGGGTTACCAGGGGTTGTTGTACGCGCTGTACGATCCCGGCCGTTGGGATGCGGTCGACGTGCTGCGCTGGCTCAAGGAGTTCACCGAGGCCGCGAGTGCTTCGCCCATCCTGCGAACCCAATTGGCCAAAGCTTGAGATCGACCCTAGGCTCAATCCCGCTCCGTGCGGGATAATACCGCTGTGTTTTTCCAGGTTTCGAGCCTCTTCATGTCCACTTCCGGTTTTTCCGCGTCCCAGCATCAAGCCAGCACTCTGTATCTACCTCCGGGGCCTTGGGCGACGGTGCTCGATTGCCTGTGCGAACACTTCCCGGCCATCAGTCGCGAGCATTGGCTGGACCGTATTGCGCGGGGGCGAGTGCTGGATCTCAATGGCCAGCCGATCAGCCAGGGCCTGGCTTACAAGGAGGGCCTGTGCATCTACTACTTCCGGGAAGTGCCCAATGAGAAGGTCATCGCGGTGCAGGAAACCATCCTGTATGCCGACGAGCACCTGGTGGTGGCTGACAAACCGCATTTCCTGCCGGTGACGCCAGCCGGCGAATACGTCGAGCAGACCCTGCTGCGGCGCCTGATCCGCCGCCTGGACAACCCCTCGCTGGTGCCCCTGCATCGTATCGACCGCCACACGGCGGGGCTGGTGTTGTTCTCGGCCAACCCACAAAGCCGTTCGGCCTATCAACAACTGTTTCCCACGCGGCGTATCGACAAATTCTACGAAGCCATCGCGCCGGCGTTGCCCAACCTGACTTTCCCTCTGGTGCATAAAAGTCGCCTGGTAGATGGCGAACCGTTCTTTCGCATGCAGGAGGGGCCCGGTGCCTGCAACACTGAAACAGCGGTTGAGGTCCGGGAACAGCACGGCGATCTGTGGCGATATGGCCTGTTTCCCGTGACCGGCAAGAAGCACCAGTTGCGCGTGCACATGACCGCACTCGGCGCGAGTATCTGCAACGATCCGTTCTACCCGGATGTGATCAAGGACGCCGTGGATGACTACGCCAACCCGCTCAAACTGCTGGCCCAGGGCGTGCGTTTTATTGACCCGATCACCGGCCTGGAGCGCAGTTTCCGCAGCCGGATCACCCTCGACTGGTGACCCCCGGAAACGACAAGGCCCGCACGAGGCGGGCCTTGGGCGGCAAGCGTTAAGACTTACAGGTCTTTAACGGTGCGAACCTGATCTTTGTTGATACGGGTTTCCTTGCCATCAAGCTGTTTGAACTCGTAGAAGCCCGATGCCTTGTCGTAAGTCGGGGTGTCGACGGCCTGGATTTCGCGACCGTCATTCAGGGTGATCACTGTTGGCGAGGCGCAACCGGCGAGGGTAGCCAGGCCCAGTGCAAGCATGAGAGCGGCGATGGTCCGTTGAGTCATGAGTTTGTCTCCGAGAAAATACTTTTGAATGACTGAGCTTGTGACGCGCAGGGCGTCGTCAAAGTTCCTTGTTCGCCCATCATTCTGACACGCCAGTCCCAGGGTGCAACAGTTCGGGTGTATTAAGGTTGGCCAGGCGCGGGTCATTGTCCGGGCATTCCAGTGCGACGCCACCCAGTTGCAGCAGGATCTTGCGCGGGCTGCGTTCGCCTGCGGCCCAGGCACATTCCACTGGGTTTTTAAGGGCGGTGGGGATGATGCACAGCAAGGGTTCCCAGAACCCACCTTGTCGGACCATGACCGGCACGCAGGGATGGCTACGCGATGTCTTCCACAGGTCGGCGAGCAATCGTGCATCAATGTTCGGCACATCACACGGCAGGACCAGCAGGTGCTGATGACGTGCGGCGCGCAAGCCGGCACGGATGCCGGCGAGCGGGCCGGGGAAGTCCTGGCTGTCGTCGCTCACCAGTTGGTCAGCATAGGGGGCGTAGAGGTCATGGTTGCGGTTGCACGAGATGATCAGGTCATCTGTCAGCGGCCTGGTCAGCTCCTGCAAGTGCGCGATCAACGGCCGGCCGCGCCATTGCAGCAAGCCTTTATCCTGGCCGCCCATGCGTTGGCCGCGGCCACCGGCCAGCAGCAGGATCGAACAGGGCAGGGGTGAGTCATCGAGGGACATGGCGGTTTCGCTGCGGCAGGTCAATAAGGCCCTGTGATATAACATCGGGCTGTTCCTTCGACAACCGGACCGAGCCATGAAAGCCAAGGCTGATGCGCCCTTCGTACCCCTGAACATCGCTGTATTGACCGTCAGTGACACCCGCACCCTGGACACCGACACCTCGGGCCAGGTCTTCGTCGATCGCCTGACCGCCGCTGGCCACCACCTGGCCGAGCGCGTGTTGCTAAAGGATGACCTCTATAAAATCCGCGCCCAAGTGGCCCACTGGATCGCTGAAGACGTCGTGCAGGTGGTGCTGATTACCGGCGGCACCGGTTTCACCGGCCGTGACAGCACGCCCGAAGCGGTGAGCTGCCTGCTGGACAAGCAGGTCGACGGTTTCGGCGAGCTGTTCCGCCAGATATCCGTGGCGGATATCGGCACCTCCACCGTGCAGTCCCGCGCCCTGGCCGGCCTGGCCAACGGCACGCTGGTGTGCTGCCTGCCGGGCTCCACCAACGCCGTGCGCACGGGCTGGGACGGTATCCTCGCCGAGCAGTTGGACAACCGTCACCGCCCGTGCAATTTCGTGCCTCATTTGAAGCAGGCCGAGCCCTGTGAATCCCGTGGATAAGCCCGGCAAGACCGGCGCCCTGATGCCGGTGGAAGAAGCGCTGCAGCGCCTGCTGGACATGGCCGAAGCCACGCCGATCCGCGAGCAGGACGTGTTGCCCCTGGCTGACCTCGATGGGCGCGTGCTGGCGCAAGACCTGATCTCCACCCTCGACCTGCCGCCATGGCCCAACAGCGCCATGGACGGTTATGCCCTGCGTCTGTCGGACTGGAAGGGTGAGCCGCTGCCGGTCAGCCAGCGCATCTTCGCCGGCCAGGCGCCGCAGCCATTGGCCGCCGGGACGTGCGCACGAATCTTTACCGGCGCGCCGGTGCCCGAAGGCGCTGATTGTGTAGAAATGCAGGAAAATGCCGTGCTTCACGCCGACGAGCGTGTGAGCTTCAGCGAGCCGTTGCAGGCGGGCCAGAACATTCGCCCACGCGGCCAGGAAACCACGGTTGGTGAGCGGGTGTTGACCGCCGGCACGCGCCTGGGCCCGATCGAACTGGGCCTGGCCGCCTCCCTTGGCCGTGACCGCCTGAGCGTGGTGCGCCGGGTGCGGGTGGCGGTGTTGTCCACCGGCGATGAGTTGATCGAGCCTGGGCTGCCGCTGGGGCCGGGCCAGATCTACAACAGCAATCGCCGCGTACTGTGCAGTTGGCTTGCGCGTATGGGGTGCGAAGTGATCGATGGCGGAATCCTGCCGGATGATCTGGAACAGACCCGTGCGCGTCTGGCAGGGTTGGGTGATGTCGACCTGATCCTGTCCACTGGCGGTGTGTCGGTGGGCGAAGCGGATTTCCTTGGCATCGCCTTGCGCGAAGAGGGCGAACTGGCCCTGTGGAAGTTGGCGATCAAACCGGGCAAACCGCTGACGTTCGGTCACTTTCGCAGTGTGCCGGTGATTGGTTTGCCGGGTAACCCGGCTTCGACCCTGGTGACGTTTGCCCTGTTGGCGCGCCCGTATCTACTGCGCCGTCAAGGCGTACACGAAGTGACGCCGCTGCGTTTCGAAGTGCCGGTGGGGTTCGTGTGGCCCAAACCGGGTAACCGCCGCGAATACCTGCGCGGGCGCATCGAACAGGGCAAGGCGATCATCTACCGCAACCAGAGCTCCGGCGTGCTGCGCAGCGCGGCGTGGGCGGAGGGGTTTGTGGAGGTATTGGAAGGCACGACGCTGGCGGTGGGTGATCGAGTCAATTTCATCCCGTTGAGTGAAGTCCTGAACTGACCCAGAGCCCACTTGTAGTGAGCGGGCTTGCCCCGCGCTGGGCTGCGAAGCGGCCCCAAACCCAGGCACCTCGGTCTTTCTGAAACACCGGGGCGGTCTTGTTGGGGCGGCTGCGCCACCCAGCGCGGGGCTTGCTCTAATGCCAGTCAGTTAAGGATTAATGCGGTCACTGTGGGAGGGGGCTTGCTCCCGATAGGCCGCGCAGCGGCCTCAAAAATGGGCCTGCTACGCAGTCCATCGGGAGCAAGTCGAATCGTCGCACCGCCCCTCCCACAATTTATTCATCGCCCGCTTTATCGCTTAACTGACTGGCATTAGGGCAAGCCCGCTCACTACGAGGGTTAATAGTCGTCGCCACGTTCTGTGACGTCTCGTTCCGGCGGCTGCGCATGGGGGTCGTAGCCCACCGGGAACTTGCCCTTGAGCGTCCAGGCAAACGCAATGATTTCGGCCACCGTGCGGTACAGCTCCTCAGGAATACTGTCGCCCAGTTCCATGCGCGCCAGCAGCTTTACCAACTCGGCGTTTTCATAGATCGGTACTTCATTCTCCTGCGCCAATTTCAGGATCGCTTCAGCCAGTGCGTCATCGCCTTTGGCCGTCAGCGTCGGGGCCTGCTGGCCGTCGTACTTGAGGGCAATCGCCTGGCGCGGCGGGTTAGCGTTCTTCATGCGGTTTCATCCACCCAGCGTTGTTCCAGCCCGGTTCGCGGCCCGCGTGGCGGGGTGCCGAGGTGGCAATCCAGGTCACCGACGTTGAGCCCCGAGGTCACCAGACGCTCGCGCAGGCTGCCCAAATGGCTTTCGATCAGGCTGGCGGTGAAGGGCCGGCTCGCCCATAACTGGCTGGACAGTTTGCCCTGGCTGAGCTGGGCCTGGACCTGCAATGGCCCCAGCGGCTCCATGTCGAACGCCAGCTCGACGCGCCAGAGCATCTGCTTGGGGTCTTTTTTGTCTTTGCGTTCGGTTTGCTCCTTGTCCGGCGTTGGCTCTTCACGCTGGAACTTGACTTGCAACGGCACGATGTCCTGCAGGGTGCGCAGGGGGATCTCCAACTGCCAGGTGGTTTGCAGGCGGCCATCGGCGGTGGTGCCGGTCTGCTCCAGGCTCGACAGCTGATGGCTCTGCAACCGCGAGATCGCCGCAGCCGCCAGGCGCAGCAGGTTTTCCAGGTCGCCTTCACCTTCCAGGCGCTGCATCAGCCGGTCCGGTAACGGAAAGCCCGCAGGCGCTTGACGGGCACCGATCTGGCCAAGGGTGTTCAGCGGGTTGCGTACGAAGTTCGGCAGCACCTGGGCCAGGGTGTTGGCGGCAAGCACCGCGTTCAGGTTGGTCGGGGTGGGCAGGGCCGGCAGCAAGTCGGCGACCAGGCGCAGCAGCGCGCCCTTCATATCCAGCGGCGGTATCTGCGGGTTTTGCCCGGCCAACAATTTGGCTTCGAGAAAGGCGCCGCTGTTCTGCACCAGTTGCGCCAGCACCTTGGGGTTACTGGCTTGTGCCAGGTCGGGCAGGGCAGCGAGCAAGCGGTCGGCGGCGGCGCGCAGGTCGGCGGACGTGCTGCTGGCGGGCAGGTTCTGCAACGCGGTGAACAGCACATCCAGCGAGCCCTGGCGACTTTGCTGGGTGGTGAGTTGCTGCGCGATGGCCAGTTGATCCTTGAGCCCGCTCAAGGGCACGAAATTCAGGGTTTGCGCATTCTGTACCACGGCGCTGAGCAAGCTGCCGACCCGCAGCGGCTGCGGGCTCTCCACCGTGAGGGTGGTGCCTGCCAGGGCGTTATTGAGCACGCTCACCAGCGAGCGATAGATTGCCGGCTGCGTGGCGCCCTGAGGCAACATCTGGGTAGTCAGCACCTTGGCCTGCAACAGCGTGCCTTCGGGCATTTGCGTGGTGTCGATGCGGGTGAGGGCGGCGACGTTGGCGCTCATGGCTTGCTGCAGGGAGAGGGTCAGGTTGCCTGTCGGCGTTTGGCTTACCGCCACGTTGCTGCCCAGTGGCAGCGGTTGCGCACTGCTGGCTTGCACCAACGTCTGGCGCCCGCCATCCAGGGTCAGCTTGAGCAGCAGTTGAAACGAGTCTCCGCCTTGTTTAAGCGCGAGCACTTCGGCGTTTGCGGTTTTTCCAGGGTCGATCAGCCCCGCCTGCGGCTCCAACAATTTGAGCAACTCACCGGTCGCCGGCAGTGGAGCAGGCCCGGGCGCCGGGGTGGGAGGCAGCGGAGGAAGGTTGATCTCACCGGTCATCGTGCGCGTCGTCTCTGGGGAAATTGCCCTCTTTAGAGTAGGGCATCACATGTATAATGCCGCCCGTCTGCAAAGAGAGCGGTAAAAACCTCACAACTATTTGATCCAGCTCTCTAAAATCGGTCGCCAAAGCCGTTATTGTGCATCTCTCTATAACGGCCGCTGCACCGCCGACTTGAACCGTAAAGGCCCGCGATCTCTTGACCAACCCTCTTCTTGAAGCCGTAGCGCTTGCCTGTGAACGCGACCTGCGCCTGCTGTTCGAACACCTCGAACTGCGGCTGACGGGCGGCGACATGGTGCAAATCAGCGGCCCCAACGGCAGTGGCAAGACCAGTTTACTGCGCCTGCTGGCCGGCTTGATGCAGCCGACGGCCGGCGAAGTTCGTCTCAACGGCAAGCCCCTCAACGAACAACGCAGCACGCTGGCGCGCAACCTCGTGTGGATCGGCCACGCCGCCGGTATCAAGGATGTGCTCAGCGCTGAAGAAAACCTCAGCTGGCTCAGTGCCCTGCATCACCCGGCCTCCCGCGACGCCATCTGGCAGGCCTTGGCGGCGGTCGGCCTCAAGGGTTTTGAAGACGTGCCTTGCCACACCCTGTCTGCCGGCCAGCAGCGCCGCGTGGCCCTGGCGCGTTTATATCTGCCCGGCCCGCCGCTGTGGATTCTCGATGAACCGTTCACCGCCCTCGACAAACAAGGCGTCGCCCAACTCGAAGAGCACCTGGCCCGGCACTGTGAGCAGGGCGGTCTGGTCGTGCTGACCACGCACCACACCCTGGCCCGCCTGCCGGCCGGTTATCGTGAGCTGGATTTGGGGCGGTGGTCGCTATGAGTGTGTTCGCCCTGTTGGTTGCGCGTGAAGCCCGGCTGCTGTGCCGTCGCCCAGCCGAACTGGCCAACCCGCTGGTGTTCTTCGCCATCGTGATTGCCTTGTTTCCGCTGGCGGTCGGCCCCGAGACTAAACTGTTGCAAACCTTGTCTCCGGGCCTGGTGTGGGTGGCTGCGCTTTTGTCCGTCCTGCTCTCGCTGGACGGGCTGTTTCGCAGTGATTTCGAAGACGGTTCCCTGGAACAGTGGGTCCTTTCGTCGCACCCCCTGCCACTTCTGGTACTGGCCAAGGTGCTGGCACACTGGGTTTTTTCCGGTCTGGCGCTGGTCTTGCTCTCCCCGTTACTGGCGATGATGCTCGGGCTGCCCGTGGAGTGCCTGCCGGTATTGCTTCTATCCTTGTTGCTCGGTACGCCGGTGCTCAGCCTGTTGGGGGCGGTGGGCGCAGCGTTGACCGTCGGTTTGAAGCGGGGTGGCCTGTTGCTGGCCCTGTTGATTCTGCCTTTGTATATCCCGGTGTTGATCCTGGGCAGCGGCGCTCTGCAAGCCGCGCTCATGGGGATGCCGGCGACCGGTTACCTTCTGTGGCTGGGGAGCCTGACCGCCCTGGCGGTAACCCTGACACCCTTTGCTATAGCCGCCGGCCTGAAGATCAGCGTCGGCGAATAATGAGGTCTGGTTGAGCGCGTCATACCCTTGACCAGTAAAGACCCTGAGCGTCCCGCTACGACGGGAAGCCACCGTGATGGAAACAGCAATGAACTGGACCTGGTTTCACAAGCTCGGCTCGCCCAAATGGTTTTATGGCATCAGCGGCAAGCTGCTGCCGTGGTTGAGCATCGCCGCCCTCTTGCTGATCGGCGTCGGCCTGGTCTGGGGCCTGGCTTTCGCGCCGCCGGACTACCAGCAAGGCAACAGCTTTCGCATCATCTATATCCATGTACCCGCTGCGATGCTGGCCCAGTCCTGCTACGTGATGCTGGCGGTGTGCGGCATCGTCGGCCTGGTGTGGAAGATGAAACTGGCGGACGTCGCCCTGCAATGTGCTGCGCCCATCGGCGCATGGATGACCGCCGTGGCGCTGGTCACGGGCGCGATCTGGGGCAAACCGACCTGGGGCTCGTGGTGGGTGTGGGATGCGCGACTAACGTCCATGTTGATCCTGCTGTTCCTGTACTTCGGTCTGATTGCGCTGGGCAATGCGATCAGCAATCGTGACAGCGCCGCCAAGGCCTGTGCGGTGCTGGCGATTGTCGGCGTGATCAACATCCCCATCATCAAGTACTCGGTCGAGTGGTGGAACACCCTGCACCAGGGCGCCACGTTCACCCTCACCGAAAAGCCGGCGATGCCCGTGGAAATGTGGGCGCCGTTGCTGCTGATGGTGCTGGGGTTCTACTGTTTCTTCGGTGCCGTGCTCTTGATGCGCATGCGCCTTGAAGTGCTCAAGCGTGAGGCCCGCGCCAGTTGGGTCAAGGCCGAAGTGCAAGCCAGCCTGGGAGCGCGTGGATGAGCTTTGCTTCTTTCAGTGATTTTCTCGCCATGGGCCACCATGGCCTGTATGTCTGGACGGCCTACGGCATCTGCCTGGCGGTGCTGGCCCTCAACGTCGCCGCGCCAGTCCTGGCCCGCAAGCGTTACCTGCAACAAGAGGCGCGTCGTCTGCGCCGGGAGACCGATAAGTGAATCCGCTGCGTAGAAAACGTCTGTTGATCATCCTTGCCATCCTGGCCGGCGTCGGCATCGCCGTGGCCCTGGCCTTGAGCGCCCTGCAGCAGAACATCAACCTGTTCTACACCCCGACCCAGATCGCCAATGGCGAAGCGCCGCAGGACACGCGTATCCGCGCCGGTGGCATGGTGGAAAAAGGCTCGCTGAAACGCTCTGCCGACTCCCTCGACGTGACCTTCGTGGTCACCGACTTCAACAAGGCCGTGACCATTACCTACCGCGGCATCCTTCCGGACCTGTTCCGCGAAGGCCAGGGCATTGTCGCCCTGGGCAAACTCAACGCCGACGGCGTGGTGGTGGCCGATGAAGTGCTGGCCAAGCACGATGAGAAATACATGCCGCCGGAAGTGACCAAAGCGTTGAAAGACAGTGGTCAATCCGCCCCAAGCTCTAATTCACAGCCTGCCAAGGAGGGATAAGTGATGACGTCCGCACTGTTTATTCCTGAGCTGGGCCAGTTGTCGATGATCCTCGCCCTGTGCTTTGCCATCGTGCAGGCCGTGGTGCCGTTGCTCGGTGCCTGGCGCGGCGACCGCCTGTGGATGAGCCTGGCGCAGCCGGCCGCCTGGGGCCAGTTCGCCTTCCTGGTGTTTGCGTTTGGCTGCCTGACCTACGCCTTCATGACCGACGATTTTTCCGTCGCCTATGTGGCCAATAACTCCAACAGCGCTCTGCCCTGGTACTACAAGTTCAGTGCCGTATGGGGCGCACATGAAGGTTCGCTGCTGCTGTGGGCGTTGATCCTCGGCGGCTGGACGTTCGCCGTGTCGGTGTTCTCGCGCCAACTGCCGCAAGTGATGCTGGCCCGCGTGCTGGCGGTGATGGGCATGATCAGCGTGGGTTTCCTGCTGTTCCTGATCATGACTTCCAACCCGTTCAGCCGCATCCTGCCGCAGATCCCGGTGGACGGTCGCGACCTCAACCCACTGCTGCAGGACATCGGCCTGATCGTGCACCCGCCGATGCTCTATATGGGGTATGTCGGCTTCTCGGTGGCCTTCGCGTTTGCCATCGCCGCCTTGCTCGGTGGGCGCCTCGATGCCGCCTGGGCGCGCTGGTCGCGGCCATGGACCATTGTGGCGTGGGCCTTCCTCGGGATCGGCATCACCCTCGGTTCATGGTGGGCCTACTACGAACTCGGCTGGGGCGGCTGGTGGTTCTGGGACCCGGTGGAAAACGCTTCCTTCATGCCCTGGCTGGTGGGCACTGCGCTGATTCACTCCCTGGCCGTCACTGAAAAACGCGGCGTGTTCAAAAGCTGGACCGTGCTGCTGGCGATTGCTGCCTTTTCCCTCAGCCTGCTCGGTACTTTCCTCGTGCGTTCGGGCGTACTGACTTCGGTGCATGCGTTTGCGTCCGACCCAGCGCGCGGCGTATTCATCCTGATCTTCCTGCTGTTCGTGGTCGGTGGTTCACTCACGCTGTTCGCCCTGCGCGCGCCAGTGGTCAAGAGCCAGGTGGGTTTCAACCTGTGGTCGCGCGAAACCCTGCTGCTGGGCAATAACCTGGTGTTGGTGGTGGCCGCCTCGATGATCCTGCTCGGCACGCTGTACCCGTTGGTGCTGGATGCCTTGAGCGGCGCCAAGCTGTCCGTCGGCCCGCCGTATTTCAATGCGTTGTTTATCCCGCTGATGGGCCTGCTGATGGTGGTGATGGCGGTTGGCGTGCTGGTGCGCTGGAAGGACACGCCCGTCAAATGGCTGGCCGGCATGCTGATGCCGGTGCTGCTGGGCAGTGTGGCCCTGGCGGTGATCGCCGGTATCGCCTATGGCGACTTCAACTGGGCGGTGCTCGCCACCTTCCTGCTGGCGGCCTGGGTGTTGCTGGCGGGTGTGCGGGATATCTTCGACAAGACCCGCCACAAAGGTTTGATCAAAGGCTTGCCGACGCTGACCCGCAGCTACTGGGGCATGCAGATCGCCCACATCGGCATCGCCGTGTGCGCCCTGGGCGTGGTGTTGTCCAGCCAGAACAGCGCCGAGCGCGACCTGCGCCTGGCGCCGGGCGAGGCCATGGACCTGGCCGGTTACCACTTTATTTTCGAGGGCGCCAAGCACTTCGAAGGCCCGAACTTCACCTCGGATAAAGGCACCGTGCGCGTCGTGCGCAACGGCCGCGAAGTGGCTGTGCTGCACCCGGAAAAACGTTTGTATACCGTGCAGTCATCGATGATGACTGAAGCGGGTATCGACGCTGGTTTCACCCGCGACCTCTATGTGGCGCTGGGTGAACCCCTGGGTGAGGGTGCCTGGGCGGTGCGCGTGCATGTGAAGCCGTTTGTGCGCTGGATCTGGTTTGGCGGTTTGCTCACCGGGTTCGGTGGTTTGCTTGCCGCGCTGGACCGGCGCTATCGGGTCAAGGTCAAGAGCCGGGTGCACGAAGCCCTCGGCCTGCAGGGAGCGGCGGTATGAAGCGTTGGTTGATGGTGTTGCCGCTGGCGGCATTTCTGGTGGTGGCGGTGTTCCTATATCGCGGCTTGTACCTGGACCCGGCCGAGCTGCCCTCGGCGATGATCGGCAAGCCGTTCCCGGCGTTCAGCTTGCCGACGGTGCAGGGCGACAAGACCCTGACCCAGGCCGACCTGCTGGGCAAGCCGGCGCTGGTCAACGTGTGGGGTACCTGGTGCATCTCCTGCCGCGTTGAACACCCAGTGCTGAACAAGCTGGCCGAGAAGGGCGTGGTGATCTACGGCATCAATTACAAGGACGACAATGCGGCGGCCTTGAAGTGGCTGGCGGAGTTCCACAACCCGTATCAGCTGGATATCCGCGACGAAGACGGCAACCTCGGCCTCAACCTCGGCGTATATGGCGCCCCGGAAACCTTCTTCATCGATGCCAAGGGCGTGATCCGCGACAAATACGTCGGCGTGATCGACGAAGTCGTGTGGCGTGAGCAACTGGCCGCCAAGTACCAGGCCCTGGTCGATGAGGCCAAGCCATGAAGCGCTGGTTGACTGCCGCTGTGCTGGCACTCGGACTGGCAGGTGTGGCCCACGCCGCCATCGATACCTACGAGTTTGCCAATGATGCCGAGCGTGAGCGTTTCCGCGACCTGACCAAGGAACTGCGCTGCCCCAAGTGCCAGAACCAGGACATCGCCGATTCCAATGCACCGATCGCCGCCGACCTGCGTAAAGAAATTTTCCGCATGCTGGGGGAGGGCAAGGACAACCAGCAGATCATTGACTTCATGGTCGATCGCTACGGTGATTTTGTGCGTTACAAACCGGCCCTCACCGGCAAGACCGCGCTGCTCTGGTTCGGCCCTGCCGGGCTGTTGCTGGCCGGTGTGGTCGTCATGGCGGTGATCGTGCGCCGTCGCCGCGCCGCGCCGATTGATGGCAGCGACGCACTGTCGCCTGAAGAGCGTAAACGTCTCGACCAATTGCTGGACACCAAGACTGATGATTGATTTCTGGCTCGCAGCCGGCTTGCTGCTTCTGATTGCCCTGAGTTTCCTGTTGATCCCTGTGCTGCGCGGCCGTCGTGCCCAGCGTGAGGAGGATCGCACCGCGTTGAACGTGGCGTTGTACCAGGAGCGTGTTGCCGAACTGCAAGCGCAGCAGGCCGAAGGCGTGCTCAATGCCGCGCAACTCGATGCCGGCCGTGCGGAGGCAGCCCGTGAATTGCTGGCTGACACCGAAGGGGCGGAAAAAACCCGTGAGTCGCGCCTGGGCAAACCACTGCCATTACTCGCCGCGCTTCTGGTCCCGGTGCTGGGCATCAGCCTCTACCTGCACTTCGGTGCCAGCGACAAGGTCGAACTGACCCGCGAATTCTCCCAGCCGCCGGTGTCCATGGAAGACATGACCCAGCGCCTGGAGCGCGCCGCGGCGGCCCAGCCGGACTCGGCCGAAGGCCTGTACTTCCTCGGTCGCGCCTACATGGCGCAGGATCGCTCCGCCGATGCCGCGAAAGTCTTCGAGCGCACCGTGGCCCTGGCCGGTCGCCAGCCCGAACTGCTCGGCCAGTGGGCGCAGGCGCAGTACTTTGCCGACAACAAACAGTGGTCGCCCAAGGTTCAAGCCCTGACCGACGAAGCGTTGAAGCAAGATCCCAAGGAAGTCACCAGCCTGGGCCTGTTGGGTATCGCAGCCTTTGAAGGCCAGCGTTATCAGGAGGCTATCGACTACTGGAGCCGCCTGCTGGCGCAACTGCCGGCGCAAGACAACTCCCGCGCCGCGCTGCAAGGTGGGATTGACCGTGCTGCCGAAAAACTGAAAGAAAGCGGTAGCGCCGTCGCACCCAAGGCGGTGATGAGAGTGCGTGTGGATGTGTCGCCCGAGGTGAAGGCCAAGGCCCTGCCTACCGACAGCGTGTTCATCTTCGCCCGCGCCGTCTCCGGCCCGCCGGCGCCCTTGGCGGCCAAACGCGTTACCGTGGCTGAGCTGCCGATTACCGTCGAACTGGGCGACGCCGATGCGATGATGCCGCAGTTGAAACTGTCGAACTTCCCCGAAGTCCAACTGGTTGCGCGCATATCCCGGGCGGGTGTTGCCACCGCCGGTGAGTGGATCGGCCGCAGCCAACCCTTGGCCAGCAGCACCACTGCGCTGCAGCAACTGACCATCGACAGTCCGAACCCGTAATTCGAGGAAACGCCATGACCGCATTTGCACGCATCACCTTGCTCAGCCTGGTACTCGGCCTGAGCGCCTGTGCGGTCCACCGGCCCCCTCCAGCGCCCACCGGCCCGACGATCCCACCGTCAGGCCCATCGACCCAACCGAGCACCAAGCCGTCCGGCCCAGTCACTCCGGCCCCCAAACCACAGCCCAGCAAATCGCCGACGTTCGCCCCGCCACCAGGCGCCGCCAGCCACTGGGACGGCAAGATGCAGGTCTACGTGCTCGACGACCAGCCCGACACCTTCTATCGCCAGCGCACCTACTACCGCTGGAGCAACGGCTGGAGTCGTTCGATCAGCCCGAACGGCCCCTGGGAAGAGACCGATGTGCACGGCGTGCCGCCAGGGTTGAGCAAGCAGTACGCGCAATGACAAAAGGCGACCTTCGGGTCGCCTTTTTCATGGGGTTGAAATCCACTTTGCCGGTCACTGCTGGGCAAATGTGGGAGGGGCAAGCCCTAAGTCGCCGTCTGTAGGAGCGAGCTTGCTCGCGAAAAACGTCAACGATAACGCGAGTTGCCTGAATGAACGCGGCGCCTGTGAGTTTTTCGCGAGCAAGCTCGCTCCTACAAAATGTCTTAACTGCATGGCGTTAGGGCAAGCCTCTTCCCACAGGAGACCACTGGGCTAGCGTGCCACGGGGCACTCCCGGCTCAGTACGTCATCCACCAGCAACTGCGCAATCTCAATCATCTGTACCACCGCCAATACCTGCTTGCGGTTTGATCCATCCAGATGCTCGGCACAGTCGTACGCACACGCCGTTGCCGATTCCAGCATCTCGCTGGCATTGCTCAAGGCCGCTTCGGTACTCAGGCCAGGCCGAACGGTGAAGATGATGTCGGGTGGGGGTTGTTTGGCGTCATCCGAGTCGGATGGCGGGGGATTGGGTGTGACTTTTTTCATACGATAGCTCCTGGAGTTAACGGAGCCGCCACAATCACTTCCACATGATGGGTGGCGACTGTACGCAGGTGTGGAAGACCGGACTCCAGGACCCCGGCGCACTCGAAAGTGCCCCGCGCACAGCCGCCATAACACTTTATAGCGGGCATGAAAAAAACGCCCGCTAGAGGCTATGGGCGCTTATACGCCTGGAGAGTTCGGGCTTCCACACCCGTTCGCTGATTTTGCAGCGACCGGCGAAGGTTAGCGGCGAGGTTCATCGGACGCAACCCGAAATCTGTGTAGGGCGGATCTTCACATCCCTCTGCCTGGCGTTGTTACAACGGGGGGCTTGGTATCGGCTTATTCGCGCCCCGGAGGTCGGTATGACCCTAGTGCGCGGCAAACCGCACTCGGGTAATGTGGCCGCCGCCGGCCTGGCGGCCGGGGGATTGCTGGGTATACTTTCCAGCGACTACCAGGCCAGTCTGGCGACAAGCGAAGAGGGTGTTTTGATGGCGGGCAGGTTGATCTATCTCATCGGGCCGTCGGGTTCGGGCAAGGACAGCCTGCTGGAGGCCGCACGCCCACGTTTGCTTGAGCGCGGCTGCCGCATTGTGCGCCGCGTGATCACGCGTTCGGCGGAGGCGGTGGGCGAGGCGGCGCAGGGCGTGAGCCCGCAGCAGTTTGCCGCGATGCAGGACGAGGGCGCATTTGCCCTGAGTTGGCAGGCCAATGGGCTGTCTTATGGCATCCCGAGGGAAATCGACGTCTGGCTGGCGGCGGGGGAGGATGTGCTGGTCAATGGCTCCCGAGCGCATCTGGCGCAGACGCGTGAACGCTATCCGACCTCGTTGGTGTTGCTGCTGACCGTGGATCAAGCGGTGTTGCGTGAACGCCTCATCGCACGCGGGCGTGAGTCGCTGGCGGACATTGAAGAGCGCCTGGCGCGCAACGTGCGGTTCACCGCCGAGCTGATTGCCGGCAATGGCGCGGGATTATTCGTGCTGGATAACTCCGGCCCCCTTGAGCATACCGTCGAGCGCCTGTTGTGCTGCCTGGATCACGGGGACGCGGCATGTGCCTGACGTCCGCGTTCATTGCGTAATGTAGGCGTCAGACGTGTTGGAAGTGAGACAGGGGTAACGAGAGTGTTCCACTAGTTACCGGTGCGTTTGGGTGGGTTTCTTGATGTTTTCACTTCAATAGATTGCTCGCTTGTTGCGAAGTATTTTTTCTTTATAAAACAGCTTGTTGACGGTTTGTAATAGAACAGTCAAGGCAGCTTATTGTTCGGCGGTTTTCAGGCAGTGGTCTTGCAATAAAGTCTGGGTGGCTGGCGCTTTTTATCTATGGGACTTTTATCGGGCTGGCGACGGATTGGTCAGCATCGAAAATTCATTATGGATTGTGCTCAACGCCCAAGAGTATTCATGGCATGCAGATCCCTGTCAGACATCCTTTCCTGTCACACCCCGATTCTTTGCCGTCCGAACCACCGTGCTCGAATAAAATTGATGTTTTAAAGTGGGTCGGTACACAGCGCTCCTTTAATACGGATCAAGCGGCAAAACATATAACACGCGAAGGTTGCAAGTTTTATGATCGCAATGGTGATAATAAAATCGTTGTTGGTTTTAACCTGGTTGGAGGATTTACCGAGCCTCAGAAGGTGCGTATCAAGGAAGCCTTGCAATACTGGGCGGATGTTACAAACATCAACTTTGTTGAAAATGGCTCGAACACCGATGGCCATATCACGGTCAATGGCGTGGCGGGTTCTTGGTCTGGTCACGCGTATATGCCTAACCAGTCTCAATCTCGGGTCACCGCCAATATAGGCACCGGGGGTGGCGGGGGTAAGCCGGCGATAGGCAGCGCGTTCCTGGGTTTGGCGATCCATGAACTGGGACATACCCTGGGGCTCAGCCATCCGGGCGACTACGACGGCATGGGCCACAGCTACAGCAGTTCTGCGGCCTACAAACAGGACACCAAAGCGCGCAGCGTCATGAGTTACTGGGCGGAAACCAACCAACCCGGGCACAACTTCGCCAACCAAAGCCCCTGTGCGCCCATGATGGATGATATTGCGGCGGTTCAAAGGCTTTATGGAAAGAACACCAAGACCCGAGATACCGATACCACGTATGGCTTCAACTCCAACGCCGGTCGTGAGGTTTATAGCCTCAAGCGTGCAACTGAAAAGCCGGTCTTCACGGTCTGGGACGGCGCGGGCAACGATACGCTGGATTTTTCCGGGTTTGCCCATAACCAGAACATCAACCTCGATGCCGAGGCGTTCTCGGATGTGGGTGGGCTGCGGGGAAACGTCTCCATTGCCAAAGGGGTGGTTATCGAAAATGCCATCGGCGGATACGGTGACGATACGTTGAAAGGGAACGACGGCGACAATCGCCTCAAAGGCGGCAAGGGCAGCGATAAGCTGCGTGGGGGGGCTGGATCGGACACTTTCATTTATGAGCGCATCAGTGACTCTACCCCACAAAAGCCTGACACCCTTGAGGACTTCACTAGTGGTGTCGACCGGATCGACGTTTCCGGTGTGCTTCGAGCAGCAGGCCTCAAGGACCTGAACTTCTCCGAGCGGTTCAGCGGCCAGGCGGGCGACGCCATACTCAGTCATGATTCGAATACAGGCCGTTACCGCCTGGCTGTGGATACGACAGGGAGCGGCGAGGCTGATCTGCTGATCCTCAGTCGTGGCCAGATCAAGCAGACGGATGTGATCTGGAGCGCCCCTGGGCCGACGGTCGCACCAAATGTGGAACCCGCTCCTGAACCAGAACCAACCATTGAGCCTGAGCCTGAGCCTGAGCCTGAGCCTGAGCCTGAGCCTGAGCCGATTCCGGACTCGGCTCCGGCCCCGCTCACTTTCGGCTTGGCTGGGCTCGTCAAAAGAACGGTGAATAAACTCTCCACGACGGCCATCGGCTGGGTGAGCCGAATATTTTCATGGTTCAAATAATGCCAAGCCAGTTTGTACCCTGTGCGGGTGAGTACCTAGTGTTTAAAGACAGCGCGTTACAGGATTTGAGGTTATTTTAAAAGCGGTTGGCCTGTTGTCTTTAGTTTTAAAGAGGGGGTTGGAAGGTTTTTGTCAAAGTTTGCATTGGTGTTTTTGTATTGCTCTTCTTGTCAGCATGGGTGAGTGTTTTAGTCTGAAATAAATAAGCTGTTGTCGCGCTTTTTTTGTCGTGAGAATTTAGAGCTGCTTTGATCGGATGCTCATTTATTTCCTATGTGTATTTGATTCCGGCAATGGGTTTTAATTATTTGTATTCGAAATATTTTCTGGATGGAGAGTGTTGGCTTATGACGGTTCATGGCTCTAATATCAGTTTTCAAACGTATAGTTCATCGCGCTTTGCGGAGCAGTCTACTTTGAGTGGTCGGCCTGATGATACGATGATGTCCAGTACTTCTCGCCTGCACAACTACCACACCCGTAGTCATTTTTCGTCCACGGTAAATGTCCTGGCACCCAACGTACTCGACAGGGGATGGGCGGGCCCGGGGAACGCAAACCTACCGTCCGCCTCCGGCGGCAATCAGCAGATTATGGCGGGGTTTCCAGGGGGGAGCGAAGTGATGAGCCTGTTCGCCAGGGCCTATATGGAATTCCAGCAGGCTTTTACCCGATACGCGCCATGGGGGAGTGCGCATCCGCGCCCGGCATCTGAAACCAAGCCTGCTTCGAAGGCTGTCTTGGCGGCATGCCCAGCCCCTGTGCTGGAGCCAAGCCCGAAGCCTGAGCCGCGTCCGGCGCAACACTTTCCGGGCGATACCCGGTATGGGTTCAATTCGAATACCGGGAATACTCAAACTTCCCTGGTATCTACCTATGACAGACCATGGTTCAGCGTCAAGGATGCAGGGGGCAACGATACCTTGGATTTTTCCGGGTTCAAGCAGCATCAGGTTATCAATCTGGGGGCGGGTACTTACTCCAGTGTCGGTGGGATGGCTAACAATGTTTATATCAGCCGCGAGTCGAAGATTGAAAATGCTGTGGGGGGGGCAGGCAACGATCGGATAATCGGTAACTCATCTGATAATGTCCTGCTTGGGGGGGAGGGCGCAGACACATTGAGTGGCGGCGGCGGGAGTAATGTCTTCAAATATAATGCGGCAGCTGACTCCACTTACGAGAATGCCGACCTGCTCACGGATTTCAAGACAGGTTGGGACAAGATTGATTTGTGCGGCATGGCAAATGCGGCTGGCGTCAGGCTGAACCTGGTGCACAGCTTCACGGGGCGACCCGGTGACACAATCATTAAATACAATGCAAACAGCGGGCGCTATTTTATGGCGGTCGACATGTCGGGTAATCGCCACAGTGACTTCCTGATAAAGAGTACTCGGCCTTTCGGCCCGGAGGATGTCATCGGATTGTCCTGAACACATGAGCCGTGCGCTCGACTGATGTGCACGGAAACATTGCGTTGATCCCCTCGCTGTAACTATCAGCCTCATATTTATCTATTTACAGGCTTGAAACGCGCCCTGGCTTCGCGTTCAAGCCTGCTTTCTGATTCAGCATGGCAGCCTGAAGGCTCCGTGTCGGCGCTATCAACCCCTCCTGGCATGATCCTTCCCCCTACTTAGCTTTGCTGAGGCAAATGTGTGCACTTGGCCGTCTTGTCGACCTGGTTGACGCATTCGCCTGCATTTTACTTCTTTCGCTCCGAAGGTTTGATTTTTCAGGCAGGAATAATGCTGTAGGCATTAATTTACCGACGCGAGACAGAGAATAATCTATTTTTTTGAAATGTTGAGTTTTTCACTCAAGCCAGATTCTTAGATCCTTGTCTTGAATGGATAGTTATGTAGTCATAGTAAGAGAGGGGGTGTTTAACTTTGAGTTTTTGATGAGGTTGGTGTTATCTGATTGTGAGCAATGCGATGAAATTATTCTGATTTTTAGTGTGCTTTATAATTTGTTTTTTCTGCAAAGTCAGTGGCTTATGAAGGTTCTACGTGTGTGTCTGAGGTGGGGGTGGTTTCAGGGTTTTGCGTGGTTAAGGAAAAGTGTGATCAGGATTTAGAATGTGTCAGGGTGAATTAATTAGTGCCTGGAATGCCAAGCGGCTGTGTGCGAACTTAAGGGTGTGCCGACAACTAGTGCCGCTCTTGATGAACGGGGATTCGGTATCTCGAGTTTGACAATTGTTTACCCCGAGTTTGATTGAAATGAGGACTATGGTTTATGAGAGTACCCGGACCGCCCGCTACTGCCGTTAGTGTAAATAAGGCGTCTAATCCCTGGAGCAGTATCAGCCCTGGGCAGCCTATCAAGACGTACACCTTGGGCAGTAAGAAGGCCGTATTAACAACAGAGCAGGCTGGGAAGAAAATTACCCGAGGTGGCTACCGGTTTCATGACCGCGATGGCGACAAGAAAATTGACTTGTCGTATCGGATCGCCAAGGGCTTCACTCCGCAGCAGGCGGATCAGGCCAGGCAAGCACTGCAATCTTGGCAGGATGTCGCCAATGTGACGTTTACTGAAAACGCGCAAAAAGCCGACGGCCATGTCGATATCAATGATATGGCTGGAACACCTTCTGGCGTGGCCTCGCTCCCCAATAAGTCAATGAATCGAACATTCGCAAATATTGGGACCCTGGGTGTGGGGGCAGACCCGAAGATCGGCAGTTTTTTCCGTGAGGTGCTCATCCACGAAATCGGCCATTCCATCGGGCTGGAACACCCAGGTGGTTATGATGGTTTTGGCGACTATGGGCTTCACGCGGAGTATGCGGGGGATACCCGGGCGCGCTCGGTGATGAGCTACTTCTCGGAAAAGAATCAGCCCGGGCACGATTTCAAGTCGCTGAACCCCTCTGCGCCGATGATGGATGACATTGCGGCTATTCAGAAACTCTACGGCGCGAACAACAAAACCCGTAATACCGATACCACATACGGGTTCAACTCCAATACGAACCGTGAAGCCCTTAGTTTGAAGGCGGACAGCGACAATCCTATTTTCTGTGTGTGGGACGGTGGTGGGAACGATACATTGGATTTTTCCGGGTTTTCACAGAATCAGAAGATCAACCTCAATGCTGAGTCGTTTTCAGACGTAGGAGCGTTAAAGGGCAATGTCTCCATCGCCAAGGGTGTCGTGGTGGAAAATGCCCTGGGCGGCAAGGGAAATGACACGCTGCTGGGCAATCAGGTGGCTAACCGCCTCAAAGGCGGCGGCGGCGCAGATCGTCTGCAAGGCGGTGGTGGGGGCGACACTTTTGTCTATGACCGGGCAAGTGACTCCACCCCGGACAACCCCGATGTCATTCTGGATTTTGAAAGTGGCGCAGATACGATTGATCTCTCTGCGGTCCTGAAAGCTACAGGTATCAAAGCGGTCAAGTTCGTCGATCATTTAACCGGTCAACCGGGTCAAGTCGTGCTCAGGTACGACGCGGGTAGTCGCGAGGGAAGCCTGGCATTGGACCTGACGGGCAACGGCAAGGCGGATCTGTTGATAAATAGCATTGGCCAGATGAAGGCGGGGGATGTCCAGGCGAATGGCGAAAATCCGGCACCCTCGCCCGTGCCGAAGGAGCCCAGGCCGGAGCCACGTCCTGTGCCGAAGGAGCCCAGGCCGGAGCCACGTCCTGTGCCGCAGGAACCCAGGCCGGAGCCACGTCCGGTGCCGAAGGAACCCAGGCCGGAGCCATGCCCTGTGCCGAAGGAGCCCAGGCCGGAGCCATGCCCTGTGCCGAAGGAACCCAGGCCGGAGCCATGCCCTGTGCCGAAGGAGCCCAGGCCGGAGCCATGCCCTGTGCCGAAGGAGCCCAGGCCGGAGCCACGTCCTGTGCCGAAGGAACCCAGGCCGGAGCCATGCCCTGTGCCGAAGGAACCCAGGCCGGAGCCACGTCCTGTGCCGAAGGAACCCAGGCCGGAGCCATGCCCTGTGCCGAAAGAGCCTAGGCCGGAGCCATGCCCTGTGCCGAAGGAGCCCAAGCCAGCTCCACGTCCGGATGTCTGCGAGCCGAAGACAGACCCGCGTCCACGACCTCCAGCGGATCTTTGCGGGCCGCAGGTGGGCCCTGGGGGCCTGAATGACGCACATAGATTCCATGCCAAATCTGCGGAGCATCGATCGACGCTGATGTCGGCCTTTGATAGCGCTGCATTTACGGCGCGGGCATGGCAAATCGATCCATTAAATAATAAAAATGTGTGAAATATATTTAAGTAAGTTGTGTTACTTGAATAGTTGATCCTCTCGCTGATCGCTTGATCAGTCTAAATCCAGTGTGATGAGAATGGTCTTTTGGCATCGCTCAGAAATTAAGGTGGTGCATTAATCGCCTTGGTGTGTGAGCTATGGCTCGAAAGTAACTATTTAATAATTCGTAAGTTCTACTGTTGCGAAGTGTTGGGCCGTTGTTTTTTTAACTTAAAGAGAAAAGTAATTATGATTAATGTGAATGCACCCGTTGTAAATTTCCATGCATCCACCAATGTGGCTCCTCAGCTGTTACCCATTGTACATAACCCATACGAGCACTCGCTTATTGAAAAACAGACCTCTACGCGGTCTCCGTTGCTCGGTTTGTCTATGTCGGTGACAAATGGGTTTTCCAGTCTTCAGCGCCTTTATGGATCAAACCCGAATGTCGGTGTGCCCTCCAAGTTATTGCAGCCTGGAGAAACAGCCTTGAGCAACTTATCTTTCGCGGCCATCATCGGCTTCAGCGGTAACGTAGCCACTGCCAGCTGTGAGCCTATGCCTCAGGGAGATGAACCTCGGCCAACTCCAGAACCCAAGCCTCAGGGTGAAACGAAACCTGCTGATGCGAAGCCTAAAGGTGAACCCAAGCCCGTCGGTGATGCGAAGCCTAAAGGTGAACCCGAGCCCGTCGGTGATGCGAAGCCTAAAGGTGAACCCAAGCCCGTCGGTGATGTGAAGCCTAAAGATGAAACCAAACCTGCCGGTGACGCGAAGCCTAAAGATGAAACCAAACCTGCCGGTGACGCGAAGCCTAAAGGCGAAACCAAACCCGCTGGTGATGTGAAGCCTAAAGGCGAAACCAAACCTGCCGGTGACGCGAAGCCTAAAGATGAAACCAAACCTGCCGGTGATGTGAAGCCTAAAGGCGAAACCAAACCCGCTGGTGATGCGAAGCCTAAAGGCGAAACCAAACCCACCGATGACGCGAAACCTGGAGTTAAAACCCTGTCGGATGACACCATCTACGGTTTCAACTCCAACACGGGTAAACCGGAAATGACCCTCACGTCCGCCTCCGACAAACCAGACTTCACCGTCTGGGACGACCGAGGAGTGGATACATTTGATTTTTCCGGTTTCGAGCAGGATCAGTCGATCGACTTGCGGGGCGGTTCACGGTCCAACGTGGGGGGATTGAGGGAAAACGTCAGGATCGCTGAGAACACGGTGATCGAAAATGCCATTGGGGGCCGTGGTAACGACCGGATCGTGGGGAATGCTGCGGACAACGTGCTGACCGGGGGCGCGGGAGCGGACACCTTGGTCGGCGGGGGCGGGTGGAACACCTTCAAGTTCAATGCCTTCGCGGACTCGACACGCACCCAAGCCGATTTATTGCTGGACTTCAACACCGGCCAGGACAAGATCGATCTGTCGCAGATGGCCATCGACGGCAAGGTTGCCTTTAACTTCGTGAATGCCTACACCGGTCAAGCGGGTGACACCCTCATCAAGTTCAATCCGCAATCGGGGCGCTACCTGCTGGCAATAGACCTGGATGGTGACGGCAAGACGGACTTCCTGATCAAAAGCACACGAATGATCAGCCCGGAAGATGTCATTGGGCTGAATATCAAGGAGGATGGCTATCTCTAAGGGGCATGCGGCGTATTTTCAATGATCGCCGTGGCATTCGTTAAAGCTGGGCAGGACTGATCGGTGATTGATCAAGTCCTGCCCTTTTGTGCATTTGAAACAATATTCCGACGGATAGAAGATCGATCAGGCGGTGGCCACCGAGACGCCACGTGCCGCACTCAGGAACCGCAACAACGCCACCAGCGGGAAGGCACTGCCTACCAGCATCACCCCCAACCAACCGCCCTGTTCATACACGCTGCTGGCAATCGCCGAGCCGAAGGCGCCGCCGATGAAGATGCTGGTCATGTACAGCGCGTTGAGGCGGCTGCGGCTTTTGGCGTCGAGGGCGTAGATGGCGCGTTGGCCGAGGACCATGTTCATCTGCACGCAGAAGTCTAGGACCACGCCGGTGACGGCCAGGCCGATGACGCTGTACAGCGGGTGTACGAAGGCCGGCAGGAAGCTCAGCGCCGCGAACAACATCGCCAGCAACGAGGCGCGGTGGGTGTGGCCGGCATCGGCCAGGCGACCGGCGATGGGCGCGGCAACAGCGCCCAGGGCGCCCACCAGGGCAAACAGCGCGATTTCGCTTTGGCTCAGGCCGTGGTTGCGCGCCAGTTCCAATGGGGCGGCGGTCCAGAACAGGCTGAAGGTGGCGAACAGGCAGGCCTGATAGAACGCGCGCTGGCGCAGCAGCGGTTGCTCACGCACCAGGGTGCCGAGGGAGCGCAACAACTGAGCATAACTGGCACTGTGGTCGGGTTGGCGCTTGGGGATGGTCAGCAGCAGCACCACACTGATAAACGCCATCAGCGCGGCGGCGGCCATGAACATCGCACGCCAGCCGAAATGGTCGGCCACCACACTGGACACCGGGCGTGACAGCAGGATACCGAGCAACAGGCCGCCCATGATGCTGCCGACCACACGTCCACGGGACTCGGCGGGCGCCAGGTGCGCGGCCAGCGGGATCAGGATCTGCACCGAGACCGAACTGAAACCGATCAGCAACGACACCAGCAGGAACAGGTTCGGCTGTTCGGTAAACGCTGCGCCCAGCAGGCTGGCGATGGCCACGACGGTCGTGGTGATCATCAGCTTGCGGTTTTCCAGCAGATCACCCAGCGGTACGAGGAAGAACAGGCCGAGGGCGTAGCCGATCTGCGTCAGGGACACGATCAGGCTGGCCATCGCCGGGGTCAGGCCGATATCCGGTGCAATCAGCTCGATGATCGGTTGTGCGTAGTAGATGTTGGCAACGATGGCGCCGCAGCAAAATGCGAACAGCATCACCATGCTCCGGGTCATCGTGCTCGCAGTGTGGGAAGTAGCGTTCATGGTGTTCTCATAAAAGCGTAGGAAAGTGGCGCAAGCCTAAAGGCAACACCACCGCCGGGGTAGGCCGCTGGCAGTGATATCACTCATGCGCGGCATTGATGACTGAATCGTTGATTTTCTGCGCCAAGGGTGATGATACATTCAGGCACAAAGGCTGAAACAGGAAACGCTTGCGATGAAGATCACTTTGAACAAGATGCTCATGGCTTCGACCCTCGCCGCCGCCATGGCCGTGGGCTTGGCCCACGCTGCCGAGGCTCCGCGTGTCGGGGTTCGCGGCGAGATTACGGCGGTCGACGGTGACGCGCTGCAGGTCAAGGCCAACAGCGGTGAAGAGGTCACCGTCAACCTCACCCAAGCCACCCAGGTGCGCGCCGTCACGCTGGCCAGGATCGATGAAATCAAGCCCGGCAGCTATATCGGCTCGGCCGCAATGCCGAATGCCGACGGCACCCTCACGGCGCTCGAAGTGCACGTGTTCCCGCCAGCCATGGCTGGCACCGGCGACGGGCACCGTGCATTTGACTTGAAGGAAGGCAGCAGCATGACCAACGGCACCGTCGGTGATCTGGTGGTCAGTAACGGTCGCACCCTGACCGTCAAATATAAGGGTGGCGAGCAGAAGATCGTAGTGCCGGAGGGTGTGCCCATCGTCAACCTGGAGCCGGGGGATCGCAGTCTGCTCAAGGCCGGGATGAAGGTGGTGCTGTTTGCGACGAAAGGGCCGGATGGAACGATCACCGCTCAAGCCATCTCAGCCGGCAAGGACGGCGTAACGCCGCCCATGTAGCAGCCAGTCACAAAACCCAGTGTGGGAGGGGGCTTGCTCCCGATAGCGGTGTATCAGTCAACTCATTCATTGACTGACACTCTGCTATCGGGAGCAAGCCCCCTCCCACATTTTTTACCAGGTTTATCTGAAAGGGTTATTGGCCAGAGTAGATCTGGTCAAACACGCCACCATCATTGAAGTGGGTCTTCTGCACCGTGCGCCAGTCACCAAAGGTTTTTTCCACCGACAGAAAGTCGACCTTCGGGAAACGGTCGGTGTACTTGGCCAGCACCTGCGGATCACGTGGGCGCAGGTAGTTGTTGGCGGCGATTTCCTGGCCTTGCGGCGACCACAGGTATTTCAGGTAGTCCTCGGCGGCCGTGCGGGTGCCTTTCTTTTCGACCACCTTGTCGACCACCGACACGGGTGGTTCGGCTTCGGCGGAGACGCTCGGGTAGATCACTTCGAATTGATCACGCCCGAATTCACGGGCGATCATTTCCGCTTCGTTCTCAAAGGTCACCAGCACGTCGCCGATCTGGTTGGTCATGAACGTAGTGGTGGCGGCGCGGCCACCGGTATCCAGTACCGGTGCTTGTTTGAACAGCTTGCCGACAAACGCCTTGGCCTTGTTTTCGTCGCCGCCGTTCTTGAGCACATAACCCCAGGCCGACAGGTAGGTATAGCGCCCGTTACCCGAGGTTTTCGGGTTGGGCACGATCACCTGCACGCCATCCTTGAGCAGGTCCGGCCAGTCTTTCAGGGCCTTGGGGTTGCCTTTGCGCACGATAAACACCGTGGCCGAGGTAAACGGTGCGCTGTTGTTCGGCAGGCGGGTGACCCAGTTGTCGGGCACCAGTTGGCCGTTGTCGACCAGGGCATTGATGTCGGTGGCCATGTTCATGGTGATCACGTCAGCCGGCAGGCCGTCGATGACCGAGCGCGCCTGTTTGCTCGACCCACCGAAGGACATCTGCAAGGTGAGCTTGTCGTTCGGGTGCTCGGCTTCCCAGTGCTTCTGGAACGCCGCGTTGTAGTCCTTGTAGAAATCACGCATCACGTCATAGGAGACGTTGAGCAGGGTGACCGGTGCGGCTTGGACGGCACCGGCCAGGGCCAGGCCGGCGGCCAGTAGAGACGCGCTGAGGATTTTTTTCACTGCTCATTCCTTGTTGTTCGGGAGAAGAGGGGGCGGCAATTTGCCAGCGACTATAGCCGGGGGCGCATAGTCGCTTAAAGATTAAAACGAACTTTGCTTATTCCACTTTCTTAAACAGTGCATTACCGCATCGGGAGCAAAATGCGGCATTGGCTTCGTGGCTGTTTTTCTTGCACACCGGGCAGTCAGTGTGCAGTTGCTCGCCACGCATGGCGTTGGCCAGTTCCGCGGTGAAGATCCCGGTCGGCACGGCGATGATCGAGTAACCGGTGATCATCACCAGCGACGAAATCACTTGGCCCAATGGGGTCTTGGGCACGATATCGCCAAAGCCGACGGTGGTCAGGGTCACGATCGCCCAGTAAATGCCCTTGGGAATACTGGTGAACCCGTGCTCCGGGCCTTCGATCACGTACATCAGGGTGCCGAACACCGTGACCAGGGTGCACACGCTGACCAGGAACACCACGATTTTCTGCTTGCTGCCCCGCAGCGCCGACATCAGGTAGTTGGCCTGCTTGAGGTAGGGGCCCAGCTTGAGCACCCGGAAGATACGCAGCATGCGGATAATGCGGATGATCAGCAGGTATTGGGCGTCGCTGTAGTACAGCGCCAGAATGCCCGGCACGATGGCCAGCAAGTCCACCAACCCGTAGAAGCTGAAGGCATAGCGCAGCGGCTTGGGCGAGCAATACAGGCGCAGCCCGTACTCGATGGCGAAGATGATGGTGAAACCCCATTCGATGTAGGCCAGCAGGTCGGCATAGTTATCGTGCACCGCCTGGATACTGTCGAGGATCACGATCACCAGGCTGGCAAGGATGATCAAGAGCAGGGTGCTGTCGAAGCGTCGCCCGGCCGCGGTGTCGCTCTGAAACACCATTACATACAGCCGTTGACGCCAGTTGTTGCTGTCCATGGAAGTCGCCTGAATCGAATATCGCGCCAGCCTAGGAGGATTCGAAGGGGCTGTCCATGCGGGTTTTCTGCAGTACCCGGCAACTGGCGCGCACCAGCCAGCACGCGAGGATAAACGGCGAGGTCAGCGCCGGCAGGTGCAGCGCGGCAAAACCCGGTGTGAGTGCAATCGCCAGCAGGATGCCGAGCAACGGCAGCCAGGGGCGCCGATGGGCCTGGCTCAGCGCCAGGGCCGCGAGTGCCGGGTTGTAGCTGTGCAGGCCGAGCAGGGCGCCGGTGGGGTCATCCAGCAACCAGCCGACCCACACGCCGCTGCCGGCGCCGGTCAGCGCCCATAACGCGGCGCTGCGGTTGGCCAGCAGCAGGCCCAGGGCAATCGATACGCCGGCCAGCGGTTGATCGAGCAACAGGACTTGCGCGAGCCCCGTAAAGGTGGCGGTGAGCAAGGCCACTGCATCGGGTTCGCTCAGGGCAGTGGGGTTATCAGGCACCGTGCCCAGCAGCAACCAGCCAAGGCCGACAAACGGTGCGGTGTAGGCGGGCAAGGCTTGCGCTTGGGTGGCATGTTGCAGCCATTGCCGTGTGAGGATCGCACTCAAGCCGCCGCTCGCCAGGATCAGTGGCGGCAGTAACGCCGACCAGGCGCAGTGCTGGCTGATCAACAACCCCAGCAGCACGCCGTTATAGCTATAGAGGCCGGCCTGCCGCTCAGCCTTCGGATACCCTCGGCGCTGGGCGGTCAGCAATCCCGCCACACCGCCCAGCAGTGCCCCGCCGAACAGCGCCGGAGCGCCGATCAGGATGGCCAGCAGGCACAGCAGGCCGCATAGCGGGTGGCGTTGCAGGAAGATCTGGCTGAAACCGTTGAGCAGGGCTTCGGCCCAGTCGGGGCAGGTTGGGTTGTGCATGGTGGTCAGTCAGTTGGATTGGGTTGCCCCCAATCGGGAG
The DNA here is from genome assembly GCF_009935975.1 of Pseudomonas sp. Q1. NCBI lineage: Bacteria > Pseudomonadati > Pseudomonadota > Gammaproteobacteria > Pseudomonadales > Pseudomonadaceae > Pseudomonas > Pseudomonas sp. Q1. Next base: position 256,291 of record NZ_QODI01000007.1, read on the forward strand.
CAAGTCGAATCGTCGCACCACCCTCCCACACTTGATGGTGTTCACAGCTTAGAATTTGTGAGCGCATTCAGTTGTGGGAGGGGGCTTGCTCCCGATGAGGCCCTGACAGGCGCTAGATCAACGTCTCAATCCGCAAGGAATTGGTCGACCCCAACTGCCCAAACGGCACCCCCGCTGTAATGACCAACGTATCCCCACGCTGCGCCATTCCTTGGGCCTGGGCGATCTCCAGCGCCGTGGAGCACACCTCATCCACCTGCCGCAGCCGGTCATTGACCACTGAATGCACGCCCCACGCCACGCTCAAACGCCGCGCCGTGGACAGGTTCGGCGTGAGGTTGAGAATCGGCGCCACCGGGCGTTCCCGCGCCGCACGCAGGCTGGAGTTGCCCGACTCGCTGTAGTTCACCAGCACCGCCACCGGCAGGATGCTGCTGATGCGCCGGATGGCGCAGCTGATCGCGTCGGACACCGTGGCCTGCGCCTTGGGTCGGTTGACGTCCAGTTGCGTCTGGTAGTCCGGGCCGTTTTCCACCTGGCGGATGATCTTGCTCATCATCTGCACGGCCTCCAGTGGGTAATCGCCCGAGGCGGTTTCCGCCGACAGCATCACCGCATCCGCCCCTTCAGCCACCGCATTGGCTACGTCGGTGACTTCGGCGCGCGTCGGCGCAGGCGAAAAGCGCATGGATTCGAGCATCTGCGTGGCTACCACCACCGGTTTACCCAACTGGCGACAGGTACGGATGATGTTTTTCTGAATGTGCGGCACGCTCTCGGCCGGCACTTCCACCCCCAGGTCGCCCCTGGCCACCATGATCGCGTCGCTCAATTCGGCGATTTCCGCCAGGCGCTGCACGGCCGACGGTTTTTCGATCTTGGCCATCAGGAACGCCTTGTCGCCGATCAGCTCGCGGGCTTCGCGTATGTCTTCCGGGCGTTGCACGAAGGACAGCGCCACCCAGTCCACGCCCAGCTCCAGGCCGAAGCTCAGGTCGCGGCGGTCCTTGGCGGTCAGCGGGCTGAGTTCCAGCAAGGCTTGTGGGACATTCACACCTTTGCGGTCGGACAACTCACCACCATTGAGCACGGTCGTGTCGATGGCGTCGGCGTGCTTGGTGATGACCCGCAGGCGCAGCTTGCCGTCGTCCAGCAGCAGGTCCATGCCCGGCTCCAGCGCTGCGATGATTTCCGGGTGAGGCAGGTTGACCCGGCATTGGTCGCCCGGCGTCGGGTCCAGGTCCAGGCGCAGGGCCTGGCCGCGCACCAGTTGCACCTTGCCCTCGGCAAAACGTCCGACCCGCAACTTTGGCCCCTGCAGGTCCATGAGAATGCCCAGCGGGTAATTCAACTGGCGCTCCACCTGGCGAATCCACTGGTAGCGCTGGGCATGATCGGCGTGCTCACCGTGGCTGAAGTTGAGGCGGAAGATGTTCACTCCGGCTTCCACCAGTTCGCGGATATCGTCGATACCGTCGGTGGCCGGCCCCAGGGTGGCGAGGATTTTGACCTTCTTGTCAGGCGTCATGGTGGGCAGTCTCAAGGATCAGGATGGCGCGCAAGTCATTGACGTTGGTACGGGTCGGCTCGGTGACGAGCAGACCGTCGAGCGCGGCGAAATAGCCGTAGCCGTTGTTGTTGTCCAGCTCGTCGCTGGCCGACAGGCCCAGGGCTTCGGCGCGGGCGTAGCTGGTGGGGGTCATGATTGCGCCGGCATTGTCTTCCGAGCCGTCGATGCCATCTGTGTCGCCGGCCAGGGCGTACACGCCGGGCAGGCCCTTGAGGCTGTCGGTGAGGCTCAGCAGGAACTCGGCATTGCGTCCGCCACGGCCATTGCCGCGCACGGTGACGGTGGTTTCACCGCCGGAGAGGATCACGCACGGCGCGGCCAACGGCTGGCCATGTTGCACGATCTGCCGGGCGATACCGGCGTGTACCTTGGCCACGTCGCGGGCTTCGCCTTCCAGGTCACCGAGGATCAGCGGGCTGAACCCCGCTTGGCGGACTTTGACCGCCACGGCTTCGAGGGATTGCTGGGGGCGTGCGATCAATTGGAAGTGGCTGCGCGCGAGTACCGGGTCGCCGGGTTTGACGGTTTCCGAGGCCGGGTCCTGCAACCAGTTGCGCACCGAGGCGGGGGCGTCGATGCCGTAGCGCTTGAGGACCGCCAGGGCCTGTTGCGACGTGCTGGGGTCACCCACCGTGGGGCCGGAGGCGATCACCGTGGCCTGGTCACCGGGCACATCGGAAATCGCATAGGTGTAGACCGTCGCGGGCCAGGCCGCTTTCGCCAATCGGCCGCCTTTGATGGCTGAAAGGTGCTTGCGTACGCAATTCATCTCGCCAATGGTGGCGCCGGATTTGAGCAGGGCTTTGTTGATGGCTTGCTTGTCGGCCAGGGTGATGCCTTCGGCGGGCAGGGCGAGCAAGGCAGAGCCGCCGCCGGAGAGCAGGAAGATCACCCGGTCGTCCTCGCCCAGGTCGCTGATCAGCCCCAGCACACGCTGTGCCACGGCCAGGCCCGCTGCATCGGGCACGGGGTGGGCGGCTTCGACCACTTCGATTTTCTTGCACGGCGCGCCGTGGCCGTAGCGGGTGACCACAAGGCCGGTGACTTCGCCCTGCCAGCAGTTCTCGACGACCAAGGCCATGGCCGCCGCGGCTTTGCCGGCGCCGATCACGATCACCCGGCCGCTGCGGTCGGCGGGCAGATAAGGTTCCAGGACTTGCCGGGGGTGGGCGGCCTCGATGGCTGTGGCAAACAGCTCGCGAAGCAGGTGTTGCGGATCGACCGACATAAGCGGGCTCCCGGGAATTTTTGTTATTAGAGGTGCAACCATTTCAAGCTTGAAATGCGATCAATCTGTGGGAGGGGGCTTGCTCCCGATAGCGGTGTGTCATTCACCGCTTTGCTGACTGATCCACCGCTATCGGGAGCAAGCCCCCTCCCACAATCGATCGCATTCCAGGTCAGGATTTAGTGATCGCGAATCGAGAAATTCGCCATATGCTCCAGGCCCTTGATCAGCGCCGAATGGTCCCAGTTGCCGCCACCGATTGCGGCGCACGTACTGAATACCTGTTGGGTGCCGGCGGTGTTCGGCAGGTTGATCCCCAGCTCTTTGGCACCCGCCAGGGCCAGGTTCAGGTCCTTCTGGTGCAGGTTGATACGGAAACCAGGATCGAAGGTACCCTTGATCATGCGTTCGCCATGCACTTCCAGGATCTTCGACGAGGCAAAGCCGCCCATCAGCGCTTCACGCACCTTGGCCGGATCGGCGCCGTTTTTCGACGCGAACAACAGCGCTTCGGCCACGGCCTGGATGTTCAGCGCGACGATGATCTGGTTGGCGACCTTGGCTGTCTGGCCATCGCCATTGCCGCCCACCAGGGTGATGTTCTTGCCCATGCTCTGGAACAACGGCAGTGCGCGTTCAAACGTCTGCGGCTCGCCGCCGACCATGATGCTCAGGGTGCCGGCCTTGGCGCCGACTTCACCCCCGGACACCGGCGCATCCAGGTATTGCGCGCCAGTCTCGTTGATCTTCGCGGCGAAGGCTTTGGTCGCGGTAGGGGAGATCGAACTCATGTCGATCACCACTTTATTCGGTGACAAGCCTGCGGCGACGCCGTCTTTGCGAAACAGTACGTCATCGACCTGCGGGGTGTCGGGCACCATCACGATGATGAACTCGGCTTCCTGGGCAACCTGCTGCGGGTTGGCCAACGCCACGGCGCCGGCTGCGATCAACTCGGCGGGGGCCTTGCCGTGGTGTTCGGAAAGAAACAGTTGGTGACCTGCTTTCTGCAGGTTGGCGGCCATGGGTTGGCCCATGATGCCGGTGCCGATAAATCCGATCTTAGCCATGAAGCAATCCTCTTTTTATTAGATGGCGTTGTGGGTCTTCAACCAACCCAAACCCGCTTCGGTGGTGGTCAGCGGCTTGTATTCGCAGCCGACCCAGCCCGTGTAACCGATGCGGTCCAAGTGTTCGAACAGGAAGCGGTAGTTGATCTCCCCCGTGCCCGGCTCATTGCGCCCGGGGTTATCCGCCAGCTGGATGTGATTGATCGCTTGCAGATGCGCCGCCATGGTTCGGGCCAGGTCGCCCTCCATGATTTGCATGTGGTAGATGTCGTATTGCAGGAACAGATTGTCACTGCCCACTTGCTCGCGGATCGACAGGGCCTGGGCGGTGTTGTTCAGGTAGAAGCCTGGGATGTCGCGGGTATTGATCATCTCCATCACCAGCTTGATGCCCGCCGCTTGCAGCTTGTCGGCGGCATACTTGAGGTTGGCGACGAAGGTGGTTTCCAGGGTTTGATCATCTACCCCGGCAGGCCGGATGCCCGACAGGCAGTTGATTTGGGTATTGCCCAGCACCTGGGCATAGGCGATGGCCAGCTTGACCCCAGCGCGGAATTCCTCGACCCGGTCCGGATGACAGGCCAGGCCGCGCTCGCCCTTGGCCCAGTCACCGGCCGGCAGGTTGAACAGCACTTGGGTCAGGCCATGGGCGTCGAGTTGCGCCTTGATTTCGGCCGAGCTGAACTCGTACGGAAACAGATACTCGACCCCCTGGAAACCGGCGTCGGCGGCCGCTTTGAAGCGGGCAAGAAAGTTCTGCTCGGTAAACAGCATGGACAGGTTGGCGGCAAAACGCGGCATAAGGTTCTCCTTAATCGAGCAGGGAAATGGCGGTCGGCGCATCGTTGCCGACCAGGGCCAGATCTTCGAATTCGTTGACGGCGTTGATCTCGGTGCCCATGGAAATATTGGTCACCCGCTCCAGAATAATCTCAACGATCACCGGCACCTTGAATTCTTCGATCATTTGCTCGGCCTGGCGCAACGCCGGCGCAATCTGGCTGGGTTCGAACACACGCAGTGCCTTGCAACCCAGACCCTCGGCGACCGCCACGTGGTCGACGCCATAGCCATTGAGTTCAGGCGCGTTGAGGTTGTCGAAAGACAACTGCACGCAGTAGTCCATTTCAAAACCGCGCTGGGCCTGGCGGATCAAGCCGAGGTAGGAGTTGTTCACCACCACGTGGATGTACGGCAGCTTGAACTGCGCGCCCACCGCCAACTCTTCGATCATGAACTGGAAGTCATAGTCGCCCGACAGCGCCACGACCTTGCGGCTCGGGTCCGCCTTGACCACGCCGAGCGCGGCCGGGATGGTCCAGCCCAAGGGGCCGGCCTGGCCGCAGTTGATCCAGTGGCGGGGTTTGTAGACGTGCAGGAATTGCGCGCCGGCAATCTGCGACAGGCCGATGGTACTGACGTAGCAGGTGTCTTTGCCGAACACCTGGTTCATTTCTTCGTACACCCGCTGCGGCTTGACCGGCACGTTGTCGAAGTGGGTCTTGCGCTGCAGGGTGGCTTTGCGCTGCTGGCAGTCATGCAACCAGGCGCTGCGGTCCTTGAGCTTGCCGGCGGCTTTCCACTCGCGCGCCACTTCAATGAACATCGTCAGTGCGCTGCCCGCGTCGGAGACGATGCCCAGGTCCGGGGTGAACACGCGGCCGATCTGCGTCGGTTCGATGTCGACGTGAATGAACCGGCGGCCCTCGGTATAGACATCCACCGAACCGGTATGACGGTTGGCCCAGCGGTTGCCGATGCCCAACACCACATCCGACTTGAGCAGGGTGGCGTTGCCATAACGGTGCGAGGTTTGCAGACCGACCATGCCGACCATCAGGGGGTGGTCATCGGCAATCGTGCCCCAGCCCATCAGGGTAGGGATGACCGGAATACCGGTCAGCTCGGCGAACTCCACCAGCAGTTCGCTGGCGTCGGCGTTGATCACGCCGCCGCCGCTGACCAGCAGTGGACGTTCGGCCTGGTCCAGCAGTGCCAGGGCTTTCTCCACTTGCACGCGGGTGGCCAAGGGTTTGGCCAGGGGCAATGGCTGGTAGGCGTCGATGTCGAATTCGATCTCGGCCATCTGCACGTCGAACGGCAGGTCGATCAGCACCGGGCCGGGGCGGCCGGAGCGCATTTCATAAAAGGCTTTCTGGAACGCATAGGGCACTTGGCCGGGCTCCAGCACGGTGGTAGCCCACTTGGTCACCGGCTTGACGATGCTGGTGATGTCGACGGCCTGGAAGTCTTCCTTGTGCAGGCGGGCCCGCGGTGCCTGGCCGGTGATGCAGAGAATGGGGATCGAGTCGGCCGAGGCGCTGTACAGGCCGGTGACCATGTCGGTACCCGCCGGCCCCGATGTGCCGATGCACACGCCGATATTCCCGGCCTTGGTGCGGGTGTAGCCCTCGGCCATGTGCGAGGCACCTTCAACGTGGCGAGCAAGGACGTGATCGATGCCACCGACCTTCTGCAAGGCCGAATACAACGGGTTGATCGCAGCACCCGGGATACCAAAGGCGGTGTTGACGCCTTCACGACGCATCACCAGAACGGCGGCTTCGATTGCTCTCATTTTGCTCATGGTTTTGGTGCCTCTTGCGTTTTGTAATTGTATACAAGTGGTGAGTGGTCAAAGTGTATTCACGGCGAGAGGCGCAGGTCAATGCATTTCATGAACCAGCCTTTACGCTCGTCGGAAGGGGTTTTTCCGACATGTGGAGACTTTGTCTGAAAATATTGTATACAAAAATTTATTTCATTGTGTTCTATTTGGTTGATCGAGCATCTGATCAAGCAGACCTCCACCGTATTTCCAATAACAAAAGAAGGACGGCACCATGAGCGCTTTAACCTTGAAACTCGCCACCCAACTGGCCGGGCAGGCCCTTACCGCAGGCCGCACGATTTCGGCTGCTCCGCTGACCATTGCGGTGCTCGACAGCGGCGGGCACTTGATCACCTTGCAGCGCGAAGACGGCGCCAGCCTGCTGCGCCCGCAGATCGCCATCGGCAAGGCCTGGGGGGCGATTGCACTGGGCAAGGGTTCTCGCTTGTTGGCACTGGACGCCCAGCAGCGCCCGGCGTTTATTGCGGCATTGAACAGCCTGGGGCAGGGCAGCGTGGTGCCCGCGCCGGGTGGCGTGTTGATTCGGGATCAGGCAGGGCTGGTGCTGGGGGCGATCGGGATCAGTGGGGATACGTCGGATATTGACGAGCAGTGTGCGATCACGGCGATCGAGGGGCTGGGGTTGTGGGCGGATGCGGGTGTGTCAGCCTGACTTGATGGCCCCATCGGGAGCAAGCCCCCTCCCACAATTTTGACTGTGTCCACAGTTAAATGTGGGAAGGGGCTTGCTCCCGATGGGCACAGGCCACTCGGTGTATCAGTCCAGCTCACAGCCCTTGAGCACTAACCGGATAATCGTCTGCGCCGCTGCCTCATAATCCGCTTCATCCAGCTTGGCCTTGCCGGTCACTGCCGAGATCTGCCAGTCGAAGTCCGCATAGGTCTGCGTCGCCGCCCAGATGCTGAACATCAGGTGATGGGGGTCGATGGCTGCGATCAGGCCGCGCTCCACCCAGCTCTGGATGCAATCGATATTGTGTTTGGCCTGGGCATTAAGCTGCTCGACCTGGTCGGCACTGAGGTGCGGGGCGCCGTGCATGATTTCGCTGGCGAACACTTTGGAGGCAAAGGGCAGGTCGCGGGAGATGCGGATTTTCGAGCGGATGTAATTGCTCAACACTTCCTTGGGGGCACCCTGCGGGTTGAACGGCGTGGAAGCGGCCAGGATCGGCTCGATGATGCTTTCGAGCACCTCGCGGTAGAGGTTGTCCTTGGACTTGAAGTAGTAATAGACGTTGGGCTTGGGCAGCCCGGCCTTGGCGGCGATATCACTGGTTTTGGTCGCGGCGAAGCCTTTGTCGGCGAACTCCTCGCTGGCCGCCCGCAGGATCTTTTCTTTGTTGCGCTCGCGAATGCTGCTCATAAACCAGTTGATTCCTTGCCAAGACAGGCGGTCGGGCATGGTAGCACCGGCCTTGCGCAGGGCTCAAGAAACTCGCCGCGCCCTTGCAAGCTGGGCGTTTGCGCTGACTGCGCTGCAGTATACGGGCGATGTGGTCGAGTGGTTGCTCCACGAGTTTAAGCAAGGTGCTCAGTGTTCCCACAACCGTTCGGCTGCCGGGAGGCGGGTGGTAACACTGAACGAGCAGATAAAGCGACCAATGAGGGCTGGCCCCTCACTGGTCGCTTCTGTGTCATGGCGCGTCAGGAGTAACTAACCGGCTTTGCTGACCTGGTCGGATGTCGGTTTTTTTACAGGGAAATCATCGTCGAAGAACGTAGTAGCGTCTTCAATTTGTGATTTGCGTTGTTTGCGCAGGAAGTCATCAAAGTCTTTTTTGATGGCAGGATCCTTCAGTGCTTCATAGTCAAAGACATTGGCACCATATTGGTAGGCAAAGTTGATGTCGACGAACTCGGCGCTGGCACACGCGGACGAAAACTTCGAGTTGCTTCTGTCGAAATTAACGCGGTACTGTTTGATTTTCGGAATGTACATGATGGTGTTGCCGATCTTGAAGACTTCGACGGAAACACCCACCGTAATGGTTCTATAGAAGTCCTTGTTTTTTTCAACACCAAAGCGCAGGGCGTCACCTTGTTTGGCCAGGAACTTCTGAAAACTGTCCAGGGCGGTGCTTCCTTGCGATGCGACGATGTCCAGTATGAAGTTCACAAAGTCAGTGGCAATACTGACCCCGCGAATATGCCGCGAATAGGTTTGCTCATCGATTTTACTAGGACCCATCAACGGCAGTTTTGACAGCGCAAGGCTCCACAGTTTTACATCGGTTTTATACTGCTCCCCTTCGGCGGCGGCCTTGCGCTGCACATAGTTGGTAACGACGGACGTCATGCCGATCAGGTACTCTTTCAGCTCGGAGATTTTTTTCATCACCTCCGGGTCATTGACCAGTTCGTTGCCGATGATAAATTCAATGAGCCCATCCTTATCAGCGTAGGGATTGTCGTTGTCCTTGAGTTGAATGTCTTTGAGTGCCGGGTCGTCAAAAAAACTGTTGGCTTCTTTCAACTGTTCGGAGAATAAGCGGACATCTTTGACGTAAGGAGGCATTGAAGTAAGCGTTTTCATTTCGTCATTTCCTTATGAAATCTGCGATTAACTGTTTTAGTCCGATGCCCTCACGGATGGCTGTCCGTAACGGCCGCGAAAGTTCACCACGGATGAAACGTGCTTATTATTTCTGAGTGGCGTTGAAGTGCCTCGATTATTCGAAGCTGTTACCCCCTGGAAAAGAGGTAGGGAATTTATAGAAGTAACGACAAGTAATGGCAATGAGCGAGGCCAACCAATTCGCTTGTTTGGCCTGCGTAGTTATAGCGTTTGGAAGTGAGTGCGCGAGGTTTTTTTTTGACGGCGATCACCCGATGCAACCGAGGATGGCTAAGTGATGGCTTTTGCAGCAGTTTTGCTAGCGGCTGTGCAACTGCTGAAGTGTTACGAAGCGAAGGCGGGATTGGCCGATGCGGGCGGCATTCGACGAGTGGCTGTTTTACGGCGAGATCAAAAGGGGCCCGCCACGGTCGACAGGCCCCTCGGGAGGTTACTCGGCAATCTGCAACTTGCGCGACTCGGTATAGATGTACCGCACCTTCTCGTATTCGAACGGCGAGTTCATCTGCCCATAACGGAAGCTGGTCTGGTAACGCTTGTCGACTGCGCGCAGGGCCCAGATTTCCGGGTGGTTTTCGCTGACCTTGGACACGTTGAGGAAGTTGACCTCGGTTTCGGCGCCGTAGTCGACGATCAGGCCGGTGGTGTCGCGCAGGTTCGATGGGCCGAAGATCGGCAGTACCAGGTACGCGCCGCCGGGCACGCCGTAGAAGCCCAGGGTCTGGCCGAAGTCTTCGCTCTGGCGTGGCAGGCCCATGGCGGTGGCCGGGTCCCAGAGGCCGGCGATGCCGATGGTGGTGTTGAGCAGCAGGCGCCCGGTGGTTTCCAGGGAGCGGTGGCCCTTGAGCTGCAGCAGGCTGTTCAACAGGTTGGGCACGTCGCCCAGGTTGTTGAAGAAGTTGCTCACGCCGGTACGCAGGAAGCGTGGGGTGATGTAGGTATAACCGTCGACCACAGGCAGGAACACCCATTGGTCAAACCGGTAGTTGAAGTGGTAGACGCGGCGGTTCCACGACTCCAGCGGGTCGTAGACGTTGAGCGCGGTCAGCGAGGAGCGTTCGAACTCACGCTGGTCCAGGCCGGGGTTGAACTTGAGCTTGGACAGCGGCTCCTTGAAGCCATCGGAGTCAACCTTGATCGGCTCGTGGGCCTTGCTGTTGTCGGCGTTGGCCACGCCCGCGCACATCAAGGCGGCGAGCAGCAAAAGATATTTAGCCACGGAAGAACTCCAGCATGGCGTCGGCGTTGACGCGGTAATTGAGGTTGCCGCAGTGGCCGCCCAACGGGTAGACGGTCAAGCGATCGCCGAAGGTTTGACGCAGGAAACCGAGGTCGCCAGGGCCGAGGATCACGTCGTCGGCGTTGTGCATGACCGCGATTTTCGGGCTGCTGTGCAGGTAGTCCTTGAGGGCGTAAAGGCTGACCTGGTCGACCAGTTGCAACAGGCTGCCGCCGTCGGTGCGCGCGCGCCACATCGGAATGACCTGCTGGGTCAGGTAGCAATCGAAGTCGCATTGCAGCGCACGCCTGAGGAAGGGCGTGAGGCTGGTGCCTTCGCTGATGGGGTATTTCGGCGGGGTGATCAGGCCGCGGCGGTTGATCAGGTCCGAAGTGAACGCAATGTCGGCCGCCGAGAAACGGAACGAGGTGCCGATCAGCATGGCCATCTGTTCGTTGGTCAGGTGTTGCTTGGATTGCTGGAAGTCATAGAGCAGGGCGTCGTTGAGGTCGATGTAGCCCTTCTGCTGGAAGTAGCGGGTCAGCTTGCCCAGTACCAGCTCATAGAAGGTGGTGGTGTTGTTGATGCCCTTGACCTCGGTCTGTACCAGTTTGTCGAGGTTGGTGATCGAGGTGTAGAGGTTGACCGGCGGGTTGAGCAACAGCACTTTCTTGAAGTTGAAGCTGCGCCGGGTTTCGTCGAGTTTGCTGACGAATGCCGCGTCCAGCGCGCCCAGGCTGTAGCCGGACAGGTAGTAGTCAGTGACGGGCAGCGACGCATTCTGCGCGCGCACCGCTTGCATCACCCGGTACATGTCTTCGGCGTCTTCCTGGGTGATGCCCGGGGTGGCGAAGCGCGAGGCGGCCGCGATGAAGTCGAAGCTGGTGGGCGAGGAGAGCTGCACCACGTGGTAGCCGGCCTGGTAGTAGAGCTTTTTCAGGTATTCGTTGAGGCTGCTGTCATACCGTGCGCCGGTGCCGGCAATCAGGAAGATCAGCGGCGCGGCGCGGTCTTGCTTGGCGATACGGTAGGTGAGCTTCTTGACGGCCCAGAAGTTGTCCGGGAGGCTGAACTCACGCTCCGGGCGCATGGTCAGGCTGTAGTCGGACTGGTTGATCTCATCGTTGCTCGGCAGCTTTGGCCGCAGGTCGGGCGGTGTCGTCGCGATGGTCGCTTCAAACGGGTTGGTCAAAGGGTAGCCATAGGTGGCTTGGTCGATATCGACCGCCAGTGCTGACGCACTCAAAAATAGGCTGCCCAACAGGGCCGCACAGCGCAAGGAACGGAGCATGACTTAATCCCTAAGAGGAAACGTGCTGAATGAAGATCGCAGGCTATGACCACCGCCCTGTCGCCGAAGTGCCATCACACGGCACGAAATATCGGAAAATAACGTAGGAATCGGGGGTGTAGCAGCCAGACGATACACTTTGCCAGGCCCTGCTGAACACTAATTGTATGTTTGTACCTTGCCAATGGGCGTCGGAGCATTAAGCTGGGCGCCGTTTTTGTCTATCGGAGTGCCCCATGTCTCGTCGTTTGCCGCTGATCCTGCTGCTTATTGCCCTGCCGTTATGGTTGGCCGCCAGTTATGGCGCTCGCTACGGTTTCATGGAGGATGGCCGGTGGGTGGGTATTTGCGTCGATGAAGCCAGCCGCTGGGAATGCCAGCTGCGCTCCAACCTGGGGTTGATGATTCACTTCAAGGTGCTGGGTTGGGCGGCGTTGGTGGCGTCGGTGCTGGCGTTCTTTGTGCCGGGCCGCGCGGGGTGGGGGCTGGCTGTGCTGGGGATGGTGTTCGGGTTGCCGGCGTTGGCGTTGTACAACACGACGTTTGCGGTATTTGCGGTGGTGATTGCCGGGCTGCGGTTGGTCCGCAAGCCGCGCGGCGTCTGATAGGGCCTCATCGGGAGCAAGCCCCCTCCCACAGTTGAAAGCATTTGCCTGAGGCAATGAAGTCCACTGTGAGAGGGGGCTTGCTCCCGATAGCAGTTTCAGACCTTGCGCACCCGCAAGCAACGCCACAAAGCTGCAACCATCAGCACGCTGACCACCGCCCAACCCCAAGCCTGCTGGTTCAACACCCCTTCGCGGTACAGCTGCGGCGCAATGCCGGCTCCGATGATGAAGGCCAGCAGGGCAATCTCCCGGCGTGGCCCGGTCACCGGGCGTACCAGATACACCAGGGCCGGCAGCACCAGCGCCGCACTCGGAAAGCTGCGATAACGCGGGTCGAACACCAGCGCCAGCATCATCACCGCCCCTGCAAACCCGGCGATTGCGATCAGCCAGCCGGCACGCTGCTCAAGCCAGTTGAAGGCTCGCCCGCGCCAGCCCTGACGGGTGCTGAGGGCGAGGGCGGCGTGGGCCAGTACCAGCAGGTTCAACACCACGAGCAAGCCTGCCCATACCCATTCATCATTGAAGCGTGCGGTCACGCGGGTCAGTTCCGCCCAGGTGCCGATGGAGCAGGCTGCGACGGCACCGAGCAATGGCAGCACCAGGGCGCTGCGAGGGCTGCGAACGCGCCCGCCCAGCGTCAGGCTGCCCAGCAGGATGAGGCCACCTACGCCGAGCCACAGCGGCCAGTACGGCACATTGCTCACCGGGCCGGCGAGGATGCCTTTGTCCTGGCGATCGGCATCGAACAAGCCCCAGTAGCCCCCGACGGCGCCTTCACTGGCGCGTTTCCACGGCTGGTCGAAGGCTTCGATCAAGTTGTAGCGCCAGCCATTGGCTTCGGCCATGGCCACGAAACCGCGCATGAACCTGGCTTCGTTGACCCGGCTCGGCACAGCCGTTTCGCGCTGGCGGCCTTCGCTGGGCCAGCCGGTTTCGCCGATCAGTACATCTTTAGGGGCGAACTTGTTGCCGAAGGTCTGGCGTACATCACCGACATGCTTGAGAGCCTGGTCGATGCCGGAAGGATCATCTTCCCAGTACGGCAGCAGGTGAATGGTCAGGAAGTCCACTGCCGGGCCGATTTCCGGGTGTTTCAGCCAGAATTCCCAGACGTCGGCATAGGTGACCGGCTGCTTGATCTGGCTTTTGACTTTATGGATCAGCGTGACCAGTTGCCTGGCCGTGACTTCCTTGCGCAACAGGGCCTCGTTGCCGACGATCACCGAGGTGATCACGTCGGGGTTGGCGTTGGCGGCTGCAATCAGTTCGTCGACTTCTTTTTCAGTCGCAATCGGGTCACTGCTGACCCAGGCGCCGGCCATCAACTTCAGCCCGTGTTTGCGCGCCATGTCCGGCAACGCTTCCAGGCCGGTCATCGAGTAGGTGCGGATGCATTCAAAGCGCGTGGCCAGCAGCGCAAGGTCGGCATCCATGCGCTCGGGGCGCAGCTTGAATGGCTGGTCAAAGGGCGATTGGTCTTTATCGAAGGGCGTGTAGGACGCGCACTGCATCTTGTGTGTGGCGCTGGCGACGTCCGGCAGCACCACGGGCCGGCCGATGCCGTACCAATAGCCGACGATGGCAAGCAAGCCGAGGAACAAAGCGAAAAAGTAGGGCAGGGCAGGAAAGCGGGCAGTCGCGGGCATGGTCAGCTTATCTGGGGAGCAAAGGCGCGCATCTTACCCCGATTTAGCCCGTTTCAGTGGGCTGCATGATTTTGACATGCAAAGTTCGGGCGGGATTTTGACGCCAGGTAAGACAAAGCGTCCTACTGGCTATGTGATGTCGTTTCTTGCTCGTACAAGGTCGCTGACAGAGCAGGTCAAACACCCCGGCAGGTTGATTATCGCAAGGTCAGCACTCCACTGATGCCGCAACATCCGGATCGATGCGCGTGAAGGGCGCGCGGCGCACCCTAAAACAACACAGGTTGATGTCGCCCGGCATCCGTCGGGCGCAGCACTTTCGGGGAAGTATTATGAAGATGCGACGACTCTTGGGCGCAGCTGCCACTCTGGTAGTTGCGATGAGCTCCACACTGGCCAGCGCCGACAGCAAAACCCTGAGCATCGGCTATGTGGACGGTTGGTCCGACAGCGTTGCCACTACCCATGTGGCGGCAGAGGTGATCAAGGAAAAACTCGGTTACGACGTGAAACTGCAAGCCGTCGCCACCGGGATCATGTGGCAGGGCGTCGCCACCGGCAAGCTCGACGCCATGCTCTCTGCGTGGTTGCCTGTGACCCACGGTGAGTACTGGGCCAAGAACAAAGACAAGGTGGTCGACTACGGCCCCAACTTCAAGGATGCGAAGATCGGCCTGATCGTGCCGGAGTACGTCAAGGCCAAATCCATCGAAGACCTCAAGACTGATACGACCTTCAAGAACAAGATCGTCGGCATCGATGCCGGTTCAGGCGTGATGCTCAAGACCGACGAAGCCATCAAGCAATACGGTCTGGACTATAAGCTGCAAGCCAGCTCGGGCGCGGCGATGATCGCCGAACTGACCCGTGCCGAAGATAAGCAGGAATCCATTGCCGTCACCGGTTGGGTGCCGCACTGGATGTTCGCCAAATGGAAACTGCGCTTCCTGGACGATCCAAAGGGCGTTTATGGCGCTGCTGAAACCGTCAACAGCATCGGCAGCAAGGGCCTGGAGAAGAAAGCGCCGGAAGTCGCGGCCTTCCTGAAGAAATTCCAGTGGGCCTCCAAGGACGAAATCGGCGAAGTCATGCTGGCGATCCAGGAGGGTGCCAAGCCTGATGCCGCGGCCAAGGATTGGGTGGCCAAGCACCCTGAGCGCGTCGCTGAGTGGACCGCTAAGTAATATTCTCTGATTTAACCTTGTGGGAGGGGGCTTGCCCTTTCCCACAGGGGTATCCCCCCTCTGCAAATCCTCCTGCATCCTCGAAAACCCTCGCTACACTCCCTCTAATACTAAGGTCGTCTGGAACCTGTTCCAGAGCCGCATACAGTGGATACGTTCCAATAATAAAAAGCTGTGCTGCGAGGATAAAAACAATGAACGACAGCATTTACCTCTCGATTCAAAACAGCCCGCGTTTCAAGGAGCTGGTGAGAAAAAGGGAAAGATTCGCCTGGATTCTCTCGGCGATCATGCTTGGGCTTTACTCCGCTTTCATCCTGTTGATTGCCTATGGACCGCAAGTGCTGGGCGCCAAGATCAGTCCTGGCTCCTCGATTACGTGGGGCATTCCCTTGGGCGTCGGATTGATTGTGTCCGCTTTCATCCTGACCGGCATTTATGTGCGCCGGGCCAATGGCGAATTTGACGACCTGAACAATGCGATTCTCAAGGAGGCTGCGCAATGATCCGGCGTCTATTGGCAGTATTCGGCGCTTCGCTGTTGGCTCCAGCTGTTTGGGCTGCGGATGCATTGACCGGCGAAGTGCACAAACAACCGCTGAACATCTCGGCGATCGTGATGTTTATCGCCTTTGTCGGCGCGACCCTGTGCATCACTTACTGGGCGTCCAAGCGCAACAAGTCGGCGGCCGACTACTATGCGGCCGGCGGCAAGATCACCGGGTTTCAGAATGGCCTGGCGATTGCCGGTGACTACATGTCGGCAGCGTCCTTCCTGGGCATTTCCGCACTGGTCTACGCCTCGGGTTATGACGGGTTGATCTACTCGATCGGCTTCCTCGTGGGCTGGCCGATCATCCTGTTCCTGATCGCCGAGCGCTTGCGTAACCTGGGCAAGTACACCTTTGCCGACGTGGCGTCTTATCGCCTGGGCCAAACCCAGATCCGCAGCCTGTCGGCCTGCGGCTCGCTGGTGGTGGTCGCGTTCTACCTGATCGCGCAGATGGTGGGCGCGGGCAAGTTGATCCAGTTGCTGTTCGGCCTGGATTACCACGTTGCGGTGATCCTGGTGGGGATCCTGATGTGCCTGTATGTGCTGTTCGGCGGCATGCTGGCGACCACTTGGGTGCAGATCATCAAGGCGGTGCTGTTGCTGTCCGGTGCCTCGTTCATGGCGCTGATGGTGATGAAGCACGTCAACTTCGACTTCAATACATTGTTCTCCGAGGCGATCAAGGTTCACCCTAAAGGTGAAGCGATCATGAGCCCCGGCGGCCTGGTCAAAGACCCGATCTCCGCCTTCTCCCTTGGCCTGGCCCTGATGTTCGGGACCGCCGGCCTGCCGCATATCCTGATGCGCTTCTTCACCGTCAGCGACGCGAAGGAAGCGCGTAAGAGCGTGCTGTATGCCACGGGCTTCATCGGCTACTTCTATATCCTGACCTTTATCATCGGCTTCGGCGCGATCCTGCTGGTCAGCACCAACCCGGCGTTCAAGGATGCGGCAGGCGCCTTGTTGGGTGGCAATAACATGGCGGCGGTGCACCTGGCCAATGCGGTGGGTGGCAGTATCTTCCTGGGCTTCATCTCGGCCGTGGCTTTCGCCACCATCCTGGCGGTGGTTGCCGGCCTGACCCTGGCCGGTGCG
Organism: Pseudomonas sp. Q1; assembly: GCF_009935975.1. Taxonomy (NCBI): domain Bacteria; kingdom Pseudomonadati; phylum Pseudomonadota; class Gammaproteobacteria; order Pseudomonadales; family Pseudomonadaceae; genus Pseudomonas; species Pseudomonas sp. Q1. The sequence goes on from NZ_QODI01000007.1 coordinate 272,965, forward strand.
TCGGCGGTGTCCCACGACCTGTATGCCAGCGTGATCAGGAAGGGCAAGGCCAACGAGAAAGATGAGATTCGCGTGTCGAAGATCACCACCGTGGCCTTGGGTGTCTTGGCGATCGGCCTGGGTATTCTGTTCGAAAGCCAGAACATCGCGTTCATGGTCGGCCTGGCGTTCTCGATTGCTGCCAGCTGTAACTTCCCGGTACTGCTGCTTTCCATGTACTGGAAAAAGCTCACGACCCGTGGCGCGATGATCGGCGGCTGGCTGGGGCTGGTCAGTGCTGTCGGCCTGATGATTCTCGGCCCGACCATCTGGGTCTCGATCCTGCACCATGAAAAAGCCATCTTCCCGTATGAATACCCGGCGCTGTTCTCGATGATCATTGCGTTCATCGGCATCTGGTTCTTCTCCATCACCGACAAGTCGGCGGCGGCAGAGAAGGAGCGTGCGCTGTTCTTCCCGCAGTTTGTGCGTTCGCAGACTGGCCTGGGGGCGAGCGGGGCGGTCAATCACTAAGGTTGGCGCTGGATAAGAAAGCCCCGGTCGAAAGGCCGGGGCATTTTTTTGCCTGGCGTTTGATCGTTCCCACGCTCCGCGTGGGAATGCCTCTTGTGACGCTCCGCGTCACGCCTTGGGACGCAGAGCGCCCCGGTATGCATTCCCACGCGGAGCGTGGGAACGATCGGCTTGGTTGCGATTTTCCAGCTTCGGAATGCCACGCGACTGGTTTGATCGTTCCCGCGCTCCGCGTGGGAATGTCTCTTGTGATGCTCTGCGTCACGCCGTGGGACGCAGAGCGCCCCGGTATGCATTCCTTGGTTGCGATTTTCCAGCTTCGTAATGTCACGCGAGTGGTTTGATCGTTCCCACGCTCTGCGTGGGAATGCCTCTTGTGACGCTCCGCGTCACGCCGTGGGACGCAGAGCGCCCCGGTATGCATTCCCACGCGGAGCGTGGGAATGATCAGGCCGGCCGACACAAACAAAAACGGCCTCCACAAAGGGAGGCCGTTTTCATTGCAACAAGCAGTCGGTGCTTATTTGCGATCTTCCAGCTTGGTAATGTCACGCGACTCGTAACCGGTGTACAGCTGGCGCGGGCGGCCAATCTTGTACGGGCTGGAGAGCATTTCTTTCCAGTGGGAGATCCAGCCCACGGTCCGCGCCAGAGCGAAGATCACGGTGAACATGCTGGTTGGAATGCCGATCGCCTTGAGGATGATCCCCGAGTAGAAGTCGACGTTCGGGTACAGCGAGCGTTCGATGAAGTACGGGTCGGTCAGGGCGATCTCTTCCAGGCGCATGGCCAGTTCGAGTTGCGGGTCGTTCTTGATGCCCAGTTCCTTCAACACTTCGTCGCAGGTCTGCTTCATCACGGTGGCACGCGGGTCGCGATTCTTGTAGACGCGGTGACCGAAGCCCATCAACTTGAACGGATCGTTCTTGTCCTTGGCCTTGGCGATGAACTTGTCGATGTTGGAGACATCGCCGATTTCATCGAGCATGGTCAATACGGCTTCGTTCGCACCGCCGTGGGCAGGGCCCCACAATGCGGCGATACCGGCGGCGATACAGGCGAACGGGTTGGCACCCGAAGAGCCGGCCAGGCGTACGGTAGAAGTGGAGGCGTTTTGCTCGTGGTCGGCGTGGAGGATGAAGATCCGGTCCATCGCCTTGGCCAGTACCGGGCTGATCGGTTTGATCTCGCACGGGGTGTTGAACATCATGTGCAGGAAGTTTTCCGCGTACGACAGGTCGTTGCGCGGGTACATCATGGGTTGGCCCATGGAGTACTTGTAAACCATCGCGGCCAGGGTCGGCATCTTGGCAACCAGGCGGATCGCGGAGATTTCGCGATGCTGCGGGTTATTGATGTCCAGGGAGTCGTGATAGAAGGCCGACAGGGCGCCGACCACGCCACACATGACCGCCATCGGGTGGGCATCGCGACGGAAACCGTTGAAGAAGGTCTTCAACTGCTCGTGAACCATGGTGTGGTTCTTGACGTTACTGACAAACTTGGCTTTCTGCTCGGCGGTTGGCAATTCGCCATTTAGCAGCAAATAGCAGGTTTCCAGGTAGTCCGACTTCTCAGCCAGTTGCTCGATCGGGTAGCCCCGATGCAGCAGGATGCCATTATCCCCATCGATATAGGTGATCTTCGACTCGCAAGAGGCGGTCGACATGAAGCCTGGGTCGAATGTGAAACGGCCCGTGGCCGTCAGGCCCCGTACGTCGATTACATCGGGACCAACGGTGCCGGTTAAAATGGGCAGCTCGACGGGGGCTGCGCCCTCGATGATCAACTGCGCTTTTTTGTCAGCCATGTGGCCTCCTATTTATGCTTCAAATCATCAGACAGACCCCCCACGCAGGGCCCGCACCACTATAGTGAGATAAATTCAGATGTCAATTTGCCTAAAGTCTTGCTCCAGAAGGCTTTAACCATACTTTTTCGTCGAAATTGCCTGCCATTTACGCCTTTTATCCGGTTAAAGCAATGCGCTATTCGGGTGAGGAGTGCGCGTTGTCATTAGTAACCTAACTGTCTATACTCGGCCTCCGACCGCCAGGGGCTTTTGGGCCTGATTTGATGGGGGTCGCATCCCTGGGTGGTGGTTACCTGACCAGTGCACTCCCCAACAACTTTGCCCTGATTGTTAGGGGCTCTTCAGTGTGAAAAAAAGCCGTGAATAGCCAACGACCTGTAAACCTAGACCTAAGGACCATCAAACTCCCCATCACCGGCGTTACGTCGTTCCTGCACCGTGTTTCCGGCATCATCCTGTTCCTGGGCTTGGGCATCATGCTTTATGCATTGAGCAAATCCCTGGGTTCCGAGGAAGGATACGCCGAGGTGAAGGCATGCTTGACCAGCCCGCTGGCCAAGTTCGTAGCATGGGGCCTCCTGTCCGCTCTGCTTTATCACCTGGTAGCCGGTGTGCGCCACTTGATCATGGATGCGGGTATCGGTGAGACGCTGGAAGGCGGCCGCCTGGGCTCGAAAATCATCATCGCCATTTCCGTGGTGCTGATCGTTCTGGCAGGAGTTTGGATATGGTAACCAGCGTTACGAACCTTTCGCGTTCGGGCCTCTATGACTGGATGGCACAGCGTGTGTCTGCGGTCGTTCTCGCGGCTTATTTCATTTTCCTGATCGGATACCTCGTCGCAAATCCGGGCATCGGCTATGAGCAATGGCACGGCCTGTTTTCCCATAATGCGATGCGAATCTTCAGTCTGCTGGCCCTTGTAGCCCTGGGCGCTCACGCCTGGGTCGGCATGTGGACCATCGCGACCGACTACCTGACGCCGATGGCGCTGGGCAAGTCCGCGACCGCAGTACGTTTCCTCTTCCAGGCAGTATGCGGCGTCGCGATGTTCGCTTACTTCGTCTGGGGTGTGCAGATTCTTTGGGGTATCTGATTCATGGCTAACATTCCAACTATTTCCTTCGACGCCATCATTATTGGTGGCGGCGGTGCGGGCATGCGCGCAGCGCTGCAACTGGCCCAGGGCGGTCACAAGACTGCCGTGATCACCAAGGTGTTCCCGACCCGTTCCCACACCGTATCGGCCCAGGGTGGCATCACTTGCGCCATCGCCTCCGCCGACCCGAACGATGACTGGCGCTGGCACATGTACGATACCGTCAAGGGTTCCGACTACATCGGTGACCAGGACGCTATCGAATACATGTGTCAGGAAGGCCCGGCCGCGGTGTTCGAGCTGGACCACATGGGTCTGCCGTTTTCCCGTACCGAGCAAGGCCGTATCTACCAGCGTCCATTCGGCGGTCAGTCGAAGGATTACGGCAAGGGCGGGCAGGCTGCCCGTACCTGTGCCGCTTCCGACCGTACCGGTCACGCGCTGCTGCACACCCTTTATCAGGGCAACCTGAAAGCCGGTACCACGTTCCTGAACGAGTACTACGCGGTGGATCTGGTGAAGAACGCCGACGGTGCATTCGTCGGCGTGATCGCCATCTGCATCGAAACCGGTGAAACCACCTACATCCGCGCCAACGCTACCGTTCTGGCGACAGGGGGCGCAGGCCGTATCTACGCTTCGACCACCAACGCCCTGATCAACACCGGTGACGGCGTCGGCATGGCTCTGCGTGCTGGCGTGCCGGTACAAGATATCGAAATGTGGCAGTTCCACCCGACCGGTATTGCCGGCGCCGGTGTACTGGTGACCGAAGGTTGCCGTGGTGAAGGTGGTTACTTGATCAACAAGCATGGCGAGCGTTTCATGGAGCGTTACGCTCCGAACGCCAAAGACCTTGCCGGTCGTGACGTCGTGGCCCGTTCGATGGTCAAGGAAATCATCGCCGGTAACGGCTGTGGCCCGAATGGCGACCACGTACTGCTGAAACTCGATCACCTGGGTGAAGAAGTACTGCACAGCCGCCTGCCAGGTATCTGCGAACTGTCCAAGACTTTCGCCCACGTTGACCCGGTAGTTGCCCCGGTTCCGGTTGTTCCGACTTGCCACTATATGATGGGCGGCGTGCCGACCAACATTCACGGCCAGGCGATCACCCAGAATGCCGACGGCCAGGACGAGATCATCCACGGTCTGTTCGCCGTAGGCGAAGTGGCTTGCGTATCGGTACATGGCGCCAACCGTCTGGGTGGCAACTCGCTGCTCGACCTGGTGGTATTCGGCCGCGCTGCCGGCCTGCACCTGGAAAAGGCGCTGACCGACGGTATCCATTACGACGACGCGACCGAAGCCGACATCAACCGGGCCATGGCGCGCCTGAACGCTCTGAACGAGCGTACCGATGGCGAAGACGTGGCTACCCTGCGTCGCGAGCTGCAAAGCTGCATGCAGAACTACTTCGGTGTATTCCGTACCGGCGAATACATGCAGAAGGGTATTGCTCAGCTGGCAGACCTGCGCAAGCGCATCGCCAACGTCAAGATCAACGATAAGAGCAAGGCGTTCAACACTGCCCGTATCGAAGCCCTTGAGCTGCAAAACCTGCTGGAAGTGGCTGAAGCGACTGCGATCGCCGCCGAGGTTCGTAAAGAATCCCGTGGTGCCCACGCCCGTGAAGACTTTGAAGATCGCGACGACGAAAACTGGTTGTGCCACACCCTGTACTTCCCGGGTGACAAGCGCGTAACCAAGCGTGCCGTGAACTTCTCGCCGAAGACGGTTCCGACGTTTGAACCGAAGATTCGGACTTACTAAGGGTGGCTGCCATGTTGAAAGTCAGTGTTTATCGCTACAACCCTGATCAGGACGCTGCGCCGTTCATGCAGGAGTTCCAGGTCGATACCGGTGGTAAAGACCTGATGGTGCTGGATGTATTGGCACTGATCAAAGAGCAGGACGAAGGTTTCTCCTATCGTCGCTCTTGCCGCGAGGGCGTTTGTGGCTCCGATGGCATGAACATCAACGGCAAGAATGGCCTGGCGTGCATCACGCCACTGTCCGCCGTGGTGAAAGGCAACAAGCTGATCGTTCGTCCTCTGCCAGGTTTGCCGGTTATCCGTGACCTGGTCGTTGATATGAGCATCTTCTACAAGCAATACGAGAAAGTTAAGCCGTTCCTGCAGAACGACACGCCGGCTCCGGCCATCGAGCGTCTGCAGTCCCCGGAAGAACGTGAAAAGCTCGACGGTCTGTACGAGTGCATCCTGTGCGCTTGCTGCTCGACTTCGTGCCCGTCCTTCTGGTGGAACCCGGACAAATTCCTGGGTCCAGCCGCTCTGCTGCAAGCTTATCGCTTCCTGGCAGACAGCCGTGATACCAAGACCTCCGAGCGTCTGGCTTCACTGGATGACCCGTTCAGCGTATTCCGCTGCCGCGGGATCATGAACTGCGTCAACGTATGTCCCAAAGGCCTGAACCCGACTAAGGCCATTGGTCACATCCGTAACATGCTGCTGCAAAGCGGCGTGTAAGCGACGTTGTAGCAAAGCAGGACCGTTGTGCCCGTAGATGCTGCGGCGCAGGCTTCAACCGGCGCCGTAGTTTTAACCTGAGCAGCGACTTACAAGGTCGCGGCTCTTATTTTGAAGAAATGAGACAAGCAGGGGCATCCGGGTTGGTACCCGGACTATCAGCGTGATCCTAAGTGGCTTGTTTTGGTCGCTGCACTCGGCCTTTTGCAAGCAGACTCGGTGTCTTCGCCGGTGGTGTCCCCTAACCGAGGGTGACCAAGCATGCAAGAAAGCGTGATGCAGCGCATGTGGAACAGCGGCTATCTTTCAGGTGGTAACGCTGCCTATGTGGAAGAGCTTTATGAGCTCTACCTGCACGACCCTAACGCTGTGCCAGAAGAATGGCGCACCAAATTTCAGACGTTGTCTTCAGACGGCAACGCTGCCACCGATGTATCGCATGCAACAATTCGCGATCAGTTTGTGCTGCTGGCAAAGAACCAGCGCCGCGCCCAACCGGTTTCCGCCGGCAGCGTGAGCAGTGAGCACGAGAAGAAGCAAGTTGAAGTACTGCGACTGATCCAGGCCTACCGGATGCGTGGCCACCAGGCGGCCCAGCTTGACCCGCTGGGGCTCTGGCAGCGTCCTGCACCTGCTGACCTGTCGATCAATCATTACGGCTTGACCAATGCCGATCTTGATACGACCTTCCGTGCCGGCGACCTGTTCATCGGCAAAGAGGAAGCGAGCCTACGCGAAATTCACGAAGCGTTGCAGCAGACATATTGCCGCACCATCGGCGCTGAGTTTACGCACATCACCGATTCCGAGCAGCGTCACTGGTTCCAGCATCGCCTGGAAGGCGTGCGTGGCCGTCCGGTGTTGTCCGCCGATGTGCGCAGCCACTTGCTCGAGCGCGTAACCGCTGCCGAAGGCCTGGAAAAATACCTGGGCACCAAATACCCAGGCACCAAGCGTTTCGGCCTGGAAGGCGGCGAAAGCCTGATTCCGATGCTCGACGAGCTGATCCAGCGTTCCGGTTCCTACGGCACCAAGGAAATCGTGATCGGCATGGCTCACCGTGGTCGCCTGAACGTGTTGGTCAACACCTTCGGCAAGAACCCGCGTGAACTGTTCGACGAGTTCGAAGGCAAGAAGAAGGTCGAGCTGGGTTCCGGTGACGTTAAATACCACCAGGGCTTCTCGTCCAACGTAATGACCACCGGCGGTGAAGTTCACCTGGCCATGGCCTTCAACCCATCCCACCTGGAAATCGTTTCTCCAGTGGTCGAGGGTTCGGTGCGTGCTCGCCAGGACCGTCGTAACGACGCCACCGGTGAGAAGGTTCTGCCGATTTCCATCCACGGTGACGCGGCATTCGCCGGTCAAGGCGTGGTCCTGGAAACCTTCCAGATGTCGCAGACTCGCGGCTTCAAGACCGGTGGTACCGTTCACATCGTCATCAACAACCAGGTGGGCTTCACCATCAGCAACCCGTTGGACGCGCGTTCCACCGAGTACGCCACCGACGTTGCCAAGATGATCCAGGCGCCGATCCTCCATGTGAATGGTGATGATCCGGAAGCCGTGCTGTTCGTGACCCAGCTCGCTGTCGACTACCGCATGCAATTCAAGCGTGACGTGGTGATCGACCTGGTTTGCTACCGCCGTCGCGGTCACAACGAAGCGGACGAACCAAGCGGCACCCAGCCGTTGATGTACCAGCAGATCACCAAGCAGCGCACCACCCGTGAGCTGTACGCCGACAACCTGATCAAGGCCGGTGTGGTAGACGATGCGCGTGTTCAGGCGAAAGTCGATGAATACCGCAACGCGCTGGACAATGGTCTGCACGTAGTGAAAAGCCTGGTTAAAGAGCCGAACAAAGAGCTGTTCGTGGACTGGCGCCCATACCTGGGCCATGCCTGGACTGCCCGTCACGACACGACGTTCGACCTCAAGACCCTGCAGGAACTGTCCGCCAAACTGCTGGAGATTCCAGAAGGTTTCGTGGTGCAGCGCCAGGTTGCGAAGATCTACGAAGACCGTCAGAAGATGCAAGCCGGTGGCCTGCCGATCAACTGGGGTTACGCCGAAACCATGGCGTACGCGACCCTGGCGTTCGAAGGTCACCCGATCCGCATGACCGGCCAGGACATTGGCCGTGGTACGTTCTCGCACCGTCACGCGGTATTGCACAACCAGAAAGACGCCAGCACCTACATTCCGCTCAAGCACCTGTACGAAGGCCAGCCACGTTTCGACCTGTACGATTCGTTCCTGTCCGAAGAAGCCGTACTGGCGTTCGAATACGGTTACTCCACCACCACGCCAAACGCGCTGGTGATCTGGGAAGCCCAGTTCGGCGACTTCGCCAACGGTGCCCAAGTGGTGATCGACCAGTTCATCACCAGCGGTGAGCACAAGTGGGGCCGCCTGTGCGGTCTGACCATGCTGCTGCCGCACGGTTATGAAGGTCAGGGTCCGGAGCACTCCTCGGCCCGTCTGGAGCGCTACCTGCAACTGTGCGCCGAGCACAACATCCAGGTGTGCGTGCCGACCACCCCGGCCCAGATCTACCACTTGCTGCGTCGCCAGGTGATCCGCCCGCTGCGCAAGCCGCTGGTAGTGCTGACCCCGAAATCGCTGTTGCGTCACAAATTGGCCATCTCGACCCTGGAAGATCTGGCCGATGGTTCGTTCCAGACCGTGATTCCAGAAATCGATACGCTGGACGCAGCCAAGGTCACTCGCCTGATCCTGTGCAGCGGCAAGGTTTACTACGATCTGCTGGAAAAACGCCGTGCCGAAGGCCGCGAAGACATCGCCATCGTGCGTATCGAGCAGCTTTACCCGTTCCCGGAAGACGACCTGATGGAGGCCATCGCGCCTTACACCAACCTCACTAACGTGGTGTGGTGCCAGGAAGAACCGATGAACCAGGGCGCGTGGTACAGCAGCCAGCATCACCTGCGTCGCAGCATCGGTAACCACAACAAGGCCCTGGGCCTGGAGTACGCCGGCCGTGATGCATCTGCTGCACCTGCGTGTGGTTATGCGTCGATGCACGCCGAGCAGCAGGAAAAACTGCTGCAAGATGCTTTCACTGTTTAACGCCTTCGCGCTGACTGAAACCGAATTTTAAGGACCCACAGATAATGGCTATCGAAATCAAAGCCCCGTCATTCCCGGAATCGGTTGCCGATGGCACCGTTGCCACCTGGCACAAGAAACCTGGCGACGCTGTAAAGCGTGACGACCTGATCGTCGACATCGAGACTGACAAAGTCGTACTGGAAGTATTGGCCGAGGCTGACGGCGTGCTGGGCGCGATCGTTGCTGAAGAGGGCGCTACCGTCCTGTCGAACCAGGTCCTGGGCTCGATCGAAGAGGGCGGCGCTGCTGCCGCTCCTGCTCCTGCCGCCGCTGCCGCACCGGCTGCGTCGGCTCCAGCTGCCGCCCCGGCTGCTGGCGCTGAAGACCCGATCGCTGCACCGGCTGCGCGCCAGTTGGCTGAAGAGAACGGCATCAACCTGGCTTCCGTCAAAGGCACCGGCAAAGACGGTCGTATCACCAAGGAAGACGTGGTTGCTGCTGTTGAAGCCAAGAAGAACGCTCCGGCCGCCGCACCTGCCAAGGCTGCCGCACCGGCTGCCGCTGCTCCAGTGTTCGCTGCCGGCGACCGCACCGAGAAGCGCGTACCGATGACCCGCGTGCGCGCCACTGTGGCCAAGCGCCTGGTAGAAGCGCAGTCGAACATGGCGATGCTGACCACTTTCAACGAAGTCGACATGACCGAAGTCATGGCACTGCGTTCGAAGTACAAGGATCTGTTCGAGAAGAGCCACAACGGCGTGCGCCTGGGCTTCATGTCGTTCTTCGTGAAAGCGGCCACCGAAGCACTCAAGCGCTTCCCGGCAGTCAACGCGTCGATCGACGGCAGCGACATCGTTTACCACGGCTACGCGGACATCGGCGTTGCCGTTTCCAGCGATCGTGGCCTGGTCGTACCGGTTCTGCGTAACGCCGAGCTGATGAGCCTGGCTGAAATCGAAGGCGGCATTGCCACCTTCGGCAAGAAAGCCCGTGACGGCAAGCTGTCCATCGACGAGATGACCGGTGGTACCTTCACCATCACCAACGGTGGTACCTTCGGTTCGATGTTGTCGACTCCGATCGTCAACCCGCCACAAGCTGCGATCCTGGGCATGCACAACATCATCCAGCGTCCGATGGCCATCAACGGCCAAGTCGTGATCCGCCCGATGATGTACCTGGCGCTGTCGTACGATCACCGCCTGATCGATGGTAAAGAAGCCGTGACTTTCCTGGTGACCATCAAGAACCTGCTGGAAGACCCGGCTCGTCTGCTGCTGGATATCTGATAGAAGCAGCTGCAGGCTTCGGGCAGGTTGCCGGATAAGGCGGCCTGGCCTGGAGCTTGCGGCTTGAAAGCTTGCTGCTAAATAGAGGAACTATTTTCATGTCGCAGAAATTTGACGTTGTTGTGATTGGTGCAGGTCCTGGCGGCTATGTTGCCGCCATCAAGGCCGCACAACTGGGCCTCTCGACTGCTTGCATCGAAAAATACACCGACCAGGAAGGCAAACTGGCACTGGGCGGTACTTGCCTGAACGTTGGTTGCATTCCTTCCAAGGCGCTGCTGGACAGCTCCTGGAAATTCCACGAAGCCCAGGATGGTTTCGCGGTCCACGGTATCAACCATGCTGGCGTCACCATGGACGTACCCGCAATGGTCGGCCGTAAAGCCAACATCGTTAAAGGCCTGACTTCCGGCGTTGCCACCTTGTTCAAGGCCAACGGCGTGACTTCGATCCAGGGCCACGGCAAGCTGCTGGCCGGCAAGAAAGTCGAAATCACCAAGCCGGACGGTTCGGTTGAAGTCATCGAAGCCGAAAACGTGATCCTGGCACCAGGTTCGCGTCCAATCGACATTCCACCCGCTCCAGTTGACCAGAAGGTGATCGTTGATTCGACCGGCGCCCTGGAATTCCAGGCTGTGCCAAAGCGCCTGGGCGTGATCGGCGCTGGCGTGATCGGCCTGGAACTGGGCTCGGTATGGTCCCGTCTGGGCGCTGAAGTGACTGTGCTGGAAGCCCTGGACACGTTCCTGCTGGCTGCCGACACGGCTGTGTCCAAGGAAGCGCTGAAAACCCTGACCAAGCAAGGTCTGGACATCAAGCTGGGCGCTCGCGTGACCGGTTCGAAAGTCAACGGTGAAGAAGTTGTCGTCAACTACACCGACAAGGATGGTGAAAAGACCATCACTTTCGACAAGCTGATCGTAGCCGTGGGTCGCCGTCCAGTGACCACCGACCTGCTGGCGGCTGACAGCGGCGTGAACATCGACGAGCGTGGCTTCATCCACGTTGACGATCACTGCGCTACCACCGTGCCTGGCGTCTACGCCATTGGCGACGTGGTTCGCGGCATGATGCTCGCGCACAAAGCGTCCGAAGAAGGCATCATGGTTGTCGAGCGCATCAAGGGCCACAAAACCCAGATGAACTACGACCTGATCCCTTCGGTTATCTACACCCACCCGGAAATTGCATGGGTCGGCAAGAACGAACAGCAGTTGAAAGCTGAAGGCGTTGAAGTTAACGTCGGCACCTTCCCGTTTGCCGCTTCTGGCCGTGCCATGGCAGCCAACGACACCGGTGGTTTTGTCAAAGTCATCGCTGATGCCAAGACTGACCGCGTATTGGGCGTCCACGTGATTGGCCCAAGCGCTGCAGAACTGGTTCAGCAAGGCGCGATCGGTATGGAATTCGGCACCAGTGCCGAGGACCTGGGTATGATGGTCTTCTCCCATCCGACCCTGTCCGAAGCGCTGCATGAAGCCGCGTTGGCAGTGAATGGCGGCGCCATCCACATCGCCAACAAGAAGAAGCGCTAAGCGAGATAATAAGAAACCACGGCGGAGTTGCCCGTCGTGAGCCTTGTGCGCAAGACTCACCGCGGAATATCCGCCGGACGCAGCCTTGCGCAGCTTTACGGGCCTTGAGCCCTGCAAGTTGTGCAAGCAGCAGTCACAGGTGGCGCGGCACTCATAATGAGCGCAGCGCCGAATGCGCAGTACCTAACGAAGACGGTAAAAAGCATGAATCTTCACGAGTATCAGGGTAAGCAGCTGTTCGCTGAATACGGCCTGCCAGTTTCCAAGGGCTACGCAGTAGACACCCCGGAAGCAGCAGCAGAAGCTTGCGACAAAATTGGCGGCACTGAATGGGTCGTCAAAGCCCAGGTTCACGCCGGTGGTCGCGGTAAAGCGGGCGGCGTCAAGCTGGTTCGCAGCAAAGAAGACGCCAAGGCCTTCGCACAGCAGTGGCTGGGCAAGCGTCTGGTGACTTACCAGACTGATGCCAATGGCCAACCAGTCACCAAGATCCTGGTTGAATCGTGCACTGATATCGCTAAAGAGCTGTACCTGGGCGCTGTCGTTGACCGTTCGAGCCGCCGCATCGTGTTCATGGCCTCCACCGAAGGTGGCGTGGACATCGAGAAGATCGCTCACGAAACCCCAGAAAAAATTCTGAAAGCCACTATCGACCCACTGGTTGGCGCTCAGCCATTCCAGGGTCGCGAGCTGGCTTTCCAGCTGGGCCTGGAAGGCAAGCAAGTTGCCCAGTTCGCCAAGATCTTCGTAGGTCTGGCCAAGCTGTTCCAGGATCACGATCTGGCCCTGCTGGAAGTGAACCCGCTGGTGATCAAGGCTGACGGCGATCTGCACTGCCTGGATGCCAAGATCAACATCGACGCCAACGCCATGTACCGTCAGCCTAAGCTGAAGACTTTCCACGATCCGTCGCAAGACGATCCGCGCGAAGCGCACGCTGCCAAGTTCGAACTGAACTACGTAGCCCTGGAAGGTAACATCGGTTGCATGGTCAACGGTGCCGGCCTGGCCATGGGTACCATGGACATCGTCAACCTGCATGGCGGCAAACCAGCCAACTTCCTCGACGTAGGTGGTGGTGCTACCAAAGAACGCGTAACCGAAGCCTTCAAGATCATCCTGTCCGACGCCAATGTCGCTGCAGTACTGGTCAACATCTTCGGCGGCATCGTTCGTTGCGACATGATTGCCGAAGGCATTATCGGTGCAGTGAAAGAAGTCGGCGTTAAAATCCCGGTTGTTGTTCGCCTTGAAGGTAACAACGCTGAACTGGGCGCTAAAGTACTGGCAGAAAGCGGTTTGAACATCATCGCGGCTACCAGCCTGACCGACGCTGCTCAACAAGTTGTCAAAGCTGCGGAGGGCAAATAATGAGCGTCCTGATCAATAAAGACACCAAAGTTATCTGCCAGGGTATTACCGGTTCGCAAGGTAGTTTCCACACCCAGCAAGCCATCGAATACGGCACCAAGATGGTTGGCGGCGTAACTCCGGGCAAAGGCGGCACCGAGCATCTGGGCCTGCCAGTGTTCAACACCGTGAAAGACGCTGTAGCTGCCACTGGCGCCACCGCCAGCGTGATCTACGTTCCAGCTCCTTTCTGCAAGGACTCCATCCTGGAAGCGGCATTCGGCGGCATCAAGCTGATCGTGTGCATCACCGAAGGCATTCCTACCCTGGACATGCTGGACGCTAAAGTTAAGTGCGACGAGCTGGGCGTAGTCCTGATCGGCCCTAACTGCCCAGGCGTGATCACTCCAGGCGAATGCAAGATCGGCATCATGCCAGGTCACATTCACTTGCCAGGTAAAGTCGGTATCGTTTCCCGTTCCGGCACCCTGACCTACGAAGCTGTGAAGCAGACTACTGACGCCGGTTTCGGTCAGTCGACTTGCGTCGGCATCGGTGGTGACCCGATCCCGGGCTCCAACTTCATCGACATCCTGAAGCTGTTCCAGGAAGACCCGAAGACCGAAGCGATCGTGATGATCGGTGAGATCGGCGGTTCGGCTGAAGAAGAAGCGGCTGCCTACATCAAGGCACACGTGACCAAGCCGGTTGTTTCCTACATCGCTGGTGTGACTGCCCCTGCTGGCAAGCGCATGGGCCATGCTGGCGCAATCATCTCCGGTGGCAAAGGCACTGCAGACGAGAAATTCGCTGCACTGCAAGACGCAGGCGTGAAAACCGTGCGTTCGCTGGCGGACATCGGCAAGGCCCTGGCCGAGCTGACCGGTTGGGCTGTCAAGTAAGCTTCTCGTTTAGCTGACGCTTTACCAGGCAAAGGCCACCTTCGGGTGGCCTTTGTGCTTTCTGGTATGGGTGATGATCAAAAGTGTGGGAGCGGGCTTGCTCGCGAAAGCGGTGGATCAGTCTATGCATTCGGTGACTGGCATACCGTATTCGCGAGCAAGCCCGCTCCCACATTTTTTGTGCATGTTTCCAATTAAGTATGAAAACGCGACATTTGAATGTCGCTTATCGGACAGTACGCCCCGCAACAGTGCGTTTGTCAGGTTAATTCTGTACGCTAGCCGCCTCTTTATGCGCCCGCATCCCAAAAGGACGCTGCGCGCTAGACCGGTCGGCTCCCATAAGGGCCGGCAGCATTTCCCTCATCCATAGGGAAGCCCTCTCTAAATTCCGATTCAGCAGTGTGGTATTTCCTCAAATGAAAGTGTTGAAAAGCCAGGACATCCTGGCGCTGGGCTTTATGACCTTTGCCCTGTTCGTGGGCGCCGGCAACATCATCTTCCCGCCTATCGTTGGTCTGCAGTCCGGGCCGAGTGTCTGGATGGCGGCGCTGGGCTTCCTGGTTACCGCTGTGGGTCTGCCGGTGGTTACCGTCATCGCCCTGGCCAAGGTTGGCGGTGGTATGGACGCGTTGAGCAGCCCGATCGGCAAGATCGCCGGTGGCTTGCTTGCGGCGGCGGCGTATCTGGCGGTAGGGCCGCTGTTCGCTACCCCGCGTACCGCGACCGTTTCGTTCGAGGTGGGCCTGGCGCCGCTGACCGGCGAAAGCCCGCTGGCGTTGTTTCTCTACAGCTCGGTGTATTTCCTGGTGGTGTTCTTCGTTTCCCTGTACCCAGGTCGACTGCTGGACACCGTGGGGCGTTTCCTGGCCCCGCTGAAGATCATCGCGCTGGCCATCCTTGGCATCGCCGCGTTTGCCTTGCCGGCAGGGGATGTGGGCGTCGCTACCCCGGAATACGTCGCCGCTCCGTTCTCCCAAGGCTTTATCAATGGTTACCTGACCATGGACACCCTGGGTGCGCTGGTGTTCGGGATTGTCATCGTCAATGCCATCCGCTCCCGTGGCGTGGAGTCGCCGCAGTTGATCACCCGTTACGCGATCATTGCCGGGCTGATTGCCGGCGTGGGCCTGGCGCTGGTGTACATCAGCCTGTTCCGCCTGGGTTCGGGCAGCCATGCCATCGCCGCCGGTGCGAGCAACGGTGCGGCGGTCCTGCACGCTTACGTGCAATACACTTTCGGCTCCCTGGGCAGTGGCTTCCTTGCCGTGCTGATTTCCCTGGCGTGCCTGGTCACGGCCGTGGGCCTGACCTGTGCCTGCGCCGAGTACTTCAGCAAAGTCCTGCCGTTGTCCTACAAGACGCTGGTCGTGATCCTGGCGCTGTTCTCGCTGTTCGTATCGAACCTGGGCCTGACCAAGCTGATTGCATTCTCGATCCCCGTACTCACCGCGATCTACCCGCCGTGTATCGTGCTGGTGGCATTGAGCTTCTGCAAAGGCTTCTGGCAGGAGCAGGGGCGTATTGTCGGGCCGGTGATGCTGGTGTCCTTCATCTTTGGCTGCATCGATGCGCTTAAAGGCGCAGGCCTGGCGGATTGGCTGCCTGCCCAGCTGGCACACCTGCCGCTGAGCGAGCAAGGCCTGGCCTGGCTGGTGCCGTCGGTGATGATCCTCGCCGTGGCTGTGGTGATTGACCGTATGCTCGGCAAGCGCAGCGAAGCCATCGCCTGATCGACGGGTTTCGTGCTGCATTGAAATGCCCCGTATCAATCGATACGGGGCATTTTTTATACTTGTGAGGCAGCACCTTCTAAAGTTGAAACTCGGTCAGTCTTGGGCGGCTTGCGTCCAACCAGTGTCCGGGCTCATCACTTTTTCTTGTGTAATAGGACCCGCATGTCGTTCGTCGAAAACAATCAGATTCACTTGCTGGCTGCCCTCTGGTTCATCCTGTGCTGGGGCGGCTACACCCGATACGCCACTTGGAAAGCCCGCGACACTGCGTGCCTGGCCAGCGTGCTGCATCTGTATCGTGAAGACTGGATGCGCCGCATGCTGCTGCGGGACAACCGTATTGCCGATGCCAGCGTGATCGGCAACCTGGAGCGCAACGCTTCGTTCTTTGCCTCCAGTACCCTGATCATTCTCGCCGGGATTCTCACCGTGCTGGGCGCCTCGGAGCGTGCGGTGTCGCTGCTGGCGGACATTCCCATGGTGCAGCAGGCCTCCCAGGGCATGTCGGAAATCAAGCTGTTGTGCCTGGCGCTGGTGTTTGTCTACGCGTTCTTCACCTTCAGCTGGTGCATGCGTCAATACAACTTTGCGGCGGTATTGGTCGGGTCGGCGCCGATGATCGGTGAGCGCGATGTGTCGGAGCAGGAGCGCAAGGCATTTGCTTTACGGGCGGCAAGGGTTATTTCCATGGCCGCCAACCAGTTCAACTTCGGCCTGCGCTCTTATTACTTCGGCATGACCATGCTCGCCTGGTTTGTCAGCCCCTGGTTGTTCATGTTGATGAGCAGCGGGGTCGTGCTGGTGTTGTACCGCCGGGAATTTCACTCAGACGTATTGCAGGTGATGGTTTATACCCCGACGCCTGAAGTGCCTAAAGAGGCGGTGTCTTAGTCGGTCGCCGTCACACCTACTTTGCGTCGGCAGAAAAACAGCAGACAAAGTAAAGCCCGCTATAAGCGGGCTTTCTTTTTGCAGCGCTGCTAATTCAAACCCGGCGATTACTGCTTGGCAGGTTCTGCAGGAGCGGCAGGTGCAGCTTCTTTTGCAGCGGCGGCGTTCGATTCAGCCTGAGCTTTGGCGGCTTCGGCGTTTTCTTTCGCGGCGTCGTTCACTTTATCCTGTGCTTTAGCCATGTCTTTCTGAGCTTGCTCAGAATGGGCTGCAGCATCTTGGGCTTTGTCTTCGGATTTCTTGTCGCAGGCAGCGAGGCCGAGGGCAGCAGCCAACATCATGGAAATAGCTAAAGTCTTGCGCATGGGGTGTTTCTCCTTATTGAAGATATCTACTGGCCTTTCGAGCCTAAGGCGCCACCATTAGTTCCTTTTATCCTACAGATATATAAAGCTTTTCCTGCAAGGAACTTTCACCGCAGAGCTTCATCCGCCGTTTCCACACTAATAAGAGTCTAAAACCAATGACCGAAAACCCTTTGTTAGCACGCGCTACCCGCTTTATTTCAGCGCTGCGCCATTGCCAAGTGCTCGGTGTAAGCGTGCATGCCGCCAGTGAGGAGGGCATGACCCTGATATTGCCCTACGGCTCACATATCGTCGGCGATCCGCGCACGGGCGTGATACACGGCGGCGCGCTCACATCCCTGATGGACACCGCCTGCGGCATGGCCACGCTGTGCGTATTGCCCGAATTCGAGGTGTGCCCGACGCTGGATCTGCGCGTTGACTACATGCATCCCGCCGAACCGCATAAACCGGTGTATGGCTTTGCCCAATGCTACCGGGTGACGACCGACGTGATTTTTACCCGTGGCTTCGCGTATCAGGATGACCCGCAGCAGCCGATCGCCCATGTGGTCGGCACCTTCATGCGCATGGGCAAACGCCTCAAGGGCACGCAAGGGCTGGGCAGCGCGATCAAGGGAGAGCAGGCATGACACACCGATTCAAGACGCGTATCGAACAGGCCCATGCGCGAGGTGATTACACGGCGTTGCTCGACCTGATCCCCTATGCCAAGTTGATCGGCATCGAATGCACGCGGTTGGGCGACGAGTTGCTGTTTCGCCTGCCGGCCAGCCAGGACAACATTGGTAACCCGATATTGCCGGCGCTGCACGGCGGGGTGATTGCCGGCTTCATGGAGCTGTCGGCGGCCTTGCATCTGTTGGTGTTCACGGGCGCGCCCGGTGTGCCGAAGATCATCGACTTTTCCCTGGATTACCTGCGCGCCGGCCAGTTTCGCGACACTTACGCCAAATGCCAGGTATGGCGTCAGGGCCGGCGGGTGGCGAATGTGGCGGTCACGGCCTGGCAAAGCACAGCGGCGGAGCCGATTGCCACCGCTCGGGCACATTTCAAGATCGAGGAGGTGGAACGCTCTTGAAATCCTGGTCTTAGCCCCCAACTTTGATGACAACCCGCCGCCAACCCTCAAGGGCGCGGCCACTGCCATCCAATTGGAGTTTGATGACCATGAGTGTGGAAACTCAAAAGGAAACCCTGGGCTTCCAGACCGAGGTGAAGCAACTGCTGCACCTCATGATCCATTCGCTGTATTCCAACAAGGAAATCTTCCTTCGCGAATTGATCTCGAACGCCTCTGACGCTGTCGACAAATTACGTTTCGAAGCCCTGTCCAAGCCTGAATTGATGGAAGGTGGCGCCGAACTGAAAATCCGTGTGAGCTTCGACAAGGACGCCAAGACCGTCACCCTCGAAGACAACGGTATCGGCATGAGCCGTGACGATGCCATCACCCACCTGGGCACCATCGCCAAATCCGGTACTGCCGACTTCATGAAGAACCTGTCGGGCGACCAGAAGAAGGATTCGCACCTGATCGGTCAGTTCGGCGTGGGCTTCTACTCGGCTTTCATCGTCGCCGACAAGGTTGAAGTGTTCAGCCGTCGCGCTGGTCTCGATGCGAGCGAAGGCGTGCACTGGGCCTCCAAAGGCGAAGGCGAGTTTGAAATCGCCACTATCGATAAAGCGGATCGCGGCACCTGCATTGTCTTGCACCTCAAGTCGGGTGAAGACGAGTTCGCTGACGGCTACCGCCTGCGCAACATCATCAAGAAGTACTCCGACCACATCGCTCTGCCGATCGAGTTGCCGAAAGAACAAGCGGCTGTCGAAGGTGAAGAGAAGCCTGCCCAGGAATGGGAAGTGGTCAACCGTGCCAGCGCCCTGTGGACCCGTCCTCGCACCGAAGTGAAGGATGAGGAATACCAGGAGTTCTACAAGCACATCGCCCATGATTACGAGAACCCGCTGAGCTGGAGCCACAACAAGGTCGAAGGCAAGCTGGAATACAGCTCGTTGCTCTACGTGCCGGCCCGTGCTCCGTTCGACCTGTACCAGCGTGAAGCGCCTAAAGGCCTCAAGCTCTATGTGCAGCGTGTGTTCGTCATGGATCAGGCGGAGTCCTTCCTGCCGCTGTACCTGCGCTTCATCAAAGGCGTGGTCGATTCCAACGACCTGTCGCTGAACGTGTCGCGGGAAATCCTGCAGAAAGACCCGATCATCGACTCCATGAAGTCGGCGCTGACCAAGCGTGTCCTCGACATGCTGGAAAAACTGGCGAAGAACGAGCCTGAGCAATACAAAGGTTTCTGGAAAAATTTCGGCCAGGTCATGAAAGAAGGCCCGGCTGAAGATTTCGCCAACAAGGAAAAAATCGCCGGTCTGCTGCGCTTTGCCTCCACCCAGGGTGAAGACGGCGAGCAGGTGGTGTCCCTGGCCGAGTACCTGGCACGCGCCAAGGAAGGCCAGGACAAGATCTACTACCTGACCGGCGAAACCTACGCCCAGGTCAAGAACAGCCCGCACCTGGAAGTCTTCCGCAAGAAAGGCATCGAAGTGTTGCTGCTGACCGACCGTATCGATGAGTGGCTGATGAGCTACCTCAGCGAGTTCGACGGCAAGACCTTCGTCGACGTCGCTCGTGGTGACCTGGACCTGGGTAACCTGGACTCCGAAGAAGAGAAGAAAGAGGCCGAGGAAGTCGCCAAGGCCAAGGAAGGGCTGGTTGAGCGGATCAAGGCTGCCCTGGGCGATACCGTCAGCGAAGTACGGGTTTCCCATCGTCTGACCGACTCCCCGGCGATTCTGGCCATCGGCGAGCAGGACCTGGGCCTGCAGATGCGTCAGATCCTCGAGGCCAGCGGCCAGAAGGTTCCGGATTCCAAGCCGATCTTCGAATTCAACCCGGCTCACCCGCTGATCGAGAAACTCGACGGCGAGCAGAGCGAAGAGCGCTTTGGCGACTTGTCGCACATCCTCTTCGATCAGGCGGCCCTGGCGGCTGGCGACAGCTTGAAAGACCCGGCGGCCTATGTCCGTCGACTGAACAAGTTGCTGGTTGAACTGTCGGTTTAACACCGTTGTAGAAAAACCCGCTTCGGCGGGTTTTTTCGTTCTACTGCACCTCAAACTGGAGTAAATGATGAGCCAAGTCACTGTGCGTTCCGTGGTCTATCAGATTGATGGCCAGTCTTATGAAAGCCGCCTGGCATTCGATGCCAGCCATAAGGGGCCGTTGCCGGGCCTGCTGATGGCGCCGAACTGGATGGGGGTGAGTGCGGGTGCCGAAGAAATCGCCAAGCGTGTCGCCGGCCAGGGCTACGTGGTCCTGGTTGCCGACCTGTATGGCCAAAGCGTGCGCCCCTCGAACGGCGATGAGGCCGGCGCGGCGATGATGCCTTTGAAGAATGATCGCCCGCTGCTGAACAAGCGCATGCAGGCGGCCCTTGAGCAACTGAAAGGGCAGACCGAAGCCGCGGTGGATACGTCGAAACTGGCGACTTTCGGTTTCTGCTTCGGTGGTTGCTGCTCCCTGGAGCTGGCCCGCACGGGTGCGCCTTTGAAGGCGGCCGTGTCGTTCCACGGCACCCTCGATACGCCGAACCCAGCGGATGCGAAGAACATCAAGGGCTCGGTATTGGTGTTGCACGGTGCATCTGACCCGTTGGTGCCGAAAGAGCAGCTACCCGCGTTCGAAGATGAAATGAACGCGGCCGGCGTGGATTGGCAGCTGTTGAGCTACGGCGGCGCGGTGCATTCTTTCACCGACCCACACGCCAACGTACCGGGCAAGATGATGTACGACGCGAAGACCGCTGCCCGGGCTTTCCAGTCGATGCATAACTTGCTGGACGAAGTGTTCCAGCGGTAAAGCTGCAGGGCTGTTCCGACCTCATCGGGGGTAAGTCGAGCCATCGCACCGCCCCCGATGCCTACCTCACCGGCAATTCAATTCTCTCCGACTCCCCTGGCACCGTCGGCCAATCCCCGGCCGCCCAGCGCTGTCGAGCCTGTTCGATCCTCAAAGGATCACTCGCCACAAAATTCCAATTGATCCGTCGCGGTCCATCCAGCGGCGCGCCGCCAAACACCACCAGGTGGCAATCGGTTTCGGCAGACAATGTCATCTGCTGACCGCTCGGCAACACCACCAGGCTGTGCACTTCCAGCGGTTCGTCGTCGAGCTTCGCATCACCTTCCAGCACATACACCGCCCGTTCTTCGTGTTCATCCGGGACCAGCAAGGTGGTGGCCGTCTGCATCCGTACTTCGGCATACAGGGTTGGCGACAAGACGGGAACCGGCGAGTCGAGGCAGAAACCGCTGCCGGCGATCAGGCGGATCTGTACGCCGAGGTTATCGCTCAACGGCAGGCTCGCGGCCGGGTGATGGCTGTAATGCCCCGGCCCGGTCTCGTGGTCCTTGGGCGAGGCCAGCCACACTTGCAGGCCATGCAGGCTGAACCCGCTGGCCTTGATTGCCTCGGGCGTACGCTCGACGTGGGCAATTGCGCTGCCGGCGGTCATCCAGCTGACATCGCCGGCCTGTACCACTTGATCCGAGCCCAGGCTGTCCTTGTGCTGCAAGGTGCCTTCAAACAGGTAGGTGAGGGTCGACAGCCCGATATGCGGGTGTTGGCGGATATTCATGCCGCTGCCCGGCGCATAGCGTGTGAGCAGCATATGGTCGAAAAACACAAAAGGCCCGACGCTGCGGCATTCGCGCGATGGCAGTGGACGCAGGATGGGTTGGCCTTCGACATCTTCGGGGCGAGGGTGGATCACGGTGAGGCGAGTCATGGTGCATCCCAGTCTGAGCGGGTTGGATGATGCTGAGCATAACCCGCTCGACGGGAAGTTGGGGCTATTGGCTGAAGGCGCCTTCCGATAGGCGGGTGTCAATGCTGATCTCGGCGGTGGTCATCAACTTGTGCACCGGGCACCGATCGGCCACGCGGTGCAGCTCCTCGCGTTGCGCGTCGGTGAGTACGCCCTTGAGCGTGAGTTTGACGTTGAGCTGGTATTTGCCCTTTTGCTCTTCACTGGCGTCGTGGGTGACTTCCACGGTGACGCCGGTGAGCGGGATGCCTTTTTTCTGCGCGTAAAGCTTGAGGGTCAGGGCTTTGCACGAGGCCAGGGCCGCGTCGAAATAATCATGGGGGGAGGGCGCCGAATCGTCGCCGCCCAGGCTTTTGGGCAAGTCGGTAAATAGCTCGTGGTTGTCGATGTTGAGGCTATGACGGAAGTTGTCGGTGTTCAATGTGTTTACGATAACGGGCATGGCAAACCTCACAGGGTCGCAGGATGAAGGGCATGCAGTTATAGAACATCCTGGCACTTGAGTGTTCCAGGTTTTTTCGTGGCGGCTGGGTTTTGGTGTGCTGGCGCTGTCATCCGTGTTGGATGCCGAGTCACCCAGCGTCCGTCGCGCATAAAAAAGCCCCGAACCAGTCGGGGCTTTTCAGGTGATCAACCTGCGGGGCTTACTTGCCCTGCCAGCGTTTCAGTACCAGGGTGGCGTTGGTGCCACCGAAGCCGAAGCTGTTGCTCATCACGGTGTCGATCTTGGCGTTTTCAACGGTCTTGGTCAGGATCGGCATATCGGCGACGACCGGGTCGATCTCGTCGATGTTGGCCGAACCTGCCATGAACTTGCCTTCCATCATCAGCAGGCAGTAGATCGCTTCGTGAACGCCGGCGGCGCCCAGGGAGTGACCGGACAGGCTCTTGGTGGAGCTGATGGCCGGAGCCTTGTCGCCGAATACCGCACGTACGCCTTCCATTTCCTTGGCGTCGCCGACCGGGGTCGAAGTGCCGTGGGTGTTCAGGTAGTCGATTGGGGTATCAACGGTGGACATGGCCATCTGCATGCAACGGATGGCGCCTTCACCGCTTGGGGCAACCATGTCGTAGCCGTCGGAAGTGGCGCCGTAACCGACGATTTCCGCGTAGATCTTCGCACCACGGGCCAGAGCGTGTTCCAGCTCCTCGACCACCACCATGCCGCCACCGCCGGCGATGACGAAACCGTCACGCTTGGCGTCGTAGGCGCGGGAGGCTTTTTCCGGGGTTTCGTTGTACTGGGTGGACAGTGCGCCCATGGCGTCGAACAGGAACGACTGGCTCCAATGTTCTTCTTCACCGCCGCCGGCGAACACGATGTCCTGCTTGCCCAGCTGGATCTGCTCAACGGCAGTACCGATGCAATGAGCACTGGTGGCGCAGGCGGAGGAGATCGAGTAGTTCACGCCCTTGATCTGGAACGGCGTGGCCAGGCAGGCGGAAACGGTGCTGCCCATGGTCCGCGTGACACGGTAAGGGCCAACGCGCTTGACGCCTTTTTCGCGCAGGATATCCAGCGCTTCCATCTGGTTCAGGGTCGATGCGCCGCCGGAGCCGGCGATCAGGCCGGTACGTACGTTGGACACCTGGTCTTCGCTCAGGCCGGAGTCGGCGATCGCGTCTTTCATGGCCAGGTAGGCGTAGGCGGCAGCGTGGCCGACGAAGCGATAGATCTTGCGATCGATCAGTTCTTCGAGGGGCAGGTCGATGGAGCCGGAAACCTGGCTACGCAGACCCATTTCGGCATATTCCGGGTTGAAGCGGATGCCAGGGCGACTTGCACGCAGGTTAGCGGTGACGGTCTCTTTGTCATTGCCCAGGCAAGAAACAATGCCCAGACCAGTGATAACGACGCGGCGCATGCGGATAACCCTTAAAAGTTGTCAGTGGAAGTGAATACGCCGACCCGAAGGCCTTCGGCAGTATAGATCTCGCGACCGTCGACAGTCACCGAACCGTCGGCGATGGCCAGGTTCAGCTTGCCCTTGAGGACGCGCTTGATTTGAATGTTGTAGGTGACTTTCTTGGCGGTCGGCAGGACCTGGCCAAAGAATTTCACTTCGCCCGAACCCAGGGCGCGACCGCGACCTGGCAGGCCTTGCCAGCCAAGGTAAAAACCGACCAGTTGCCACATGGCGTCGAGGCCCAGGCAGCCTGGCATGACCGGGTCACCTTCGAAGTGGCAGGCGAAGAACCAGAGGTCCGGGGTGATATCCAGCTCGGCGACCAATTCACCTTTGCCGTACTTGCCGCCTTCTTCGCTGATATGGGTGATGCGATCCACCATCAGCATGTTCGGGGCGGGCAGTTGCGCGTTACCTGGGCCGAACAGCTCACCGCGACTGCAGCGCAGCATATCTTCCCGGGTAAAGGCGTTTTGTTTGGTCATGCGAGCTCCTCAATAATCCCATGCGGCAGGGTAGGGTCAATCTTCCCGAACCGAATGAAGCGTTCATGCCTCATAGCGGCAGCCTACACATAGACTATTGCGTTGTAGTGAAAGTCACAGCGTCAAGGCACTCAATGTACACTTGTTCACTGAAATTTTAAACCGGGCCTGTTTATCAGCCCGTTTGGGTGCCTAAGACTGCCGCACTTTCGTGTTTCACGCCAGTCGCAGTTGGCTGATGGCGCGGCGCTATTGCACCCAGCGCTGCAGGATTTGCTGCAAATCCGTGCGTTTGAATGGCTTGGCCAGGTAATCGTTCATTCCAGCTGCCAGGCAGGCTTCGCGGTCACCCTGCAAGGCATTGGCCGTCAGGGCGATGATCGGCAAGTCGGCGCAGCCGGGCAACTGGCGGATTTGTCGGGTCGCTTCGTAACCGTCGATCAGTGGCAGGCGGCAGTCCATCAGGATCGCGGTGAAAATCAGGCTCTCGGCACTGCGGATCGCCTCGGCGCCGTCGGTGGCCAGGCTCACTTCAAAACCCAGGCTGCGCAGCATGGCTTCGACCACGGTGCGATTGACCGGGTTGTCTTCCACCAGCAGTACGTGTCGTCCATCACCGGCGCTGGTTTTGCCGTCGGCGTCGGGGGCTAGCGCCGGCAGGCTTTTCTGATCGATGGCCAATGGAATTTCCAGGGTAAACACCGAACCTCGGCCTTCCTCGCTTTGGGCGCGCAAGGTGCCCCCCATGCGTTCGGCCAGCGTGCGGGCGATGGGCAGCCCAAGACCGGTGCCGCCGTAACGTCTTGAAATGGAACTGTCGGCTTGCTGGAATGCGTTGAACATCATCTCCAGGCGCTCGGGGGAGATCCCGATACCGCTGTCGCGCACGGTGCAGGTGAACCACACCAGTTCATGATCAAGGGTTTGCCAATGCGGCTCGACGGTCACGGTGCCGTGTTCGGTGAATTTCAGCGCGTTGCCGATCAGGTTCACCAGAATTTGCCAGATACGCGTCGGATCACCCCGCACCTGCAGTGAGTCCATGCCCAGGGGAATGGGCAGTTCCAGGGCCAGGCCGCGTTGCTGGGCGCTGTGCTGGAAAGCTTGGGCGCAGCTGCTGATCAGGTCCGCCAGGTTGAACGAGATATGTTCCAGTTCCAGCGCGGCGCGTTCGATGCGCGAGAAGTCGAGGATGTCGTTGATGACCTTGAGCAAATGTTCGGTGGACTCGGAGGCCAGCGCCGCATACTCGGTCTGCTCCTCGGTCATTTCGGTGGTTTCCAGCAGTTGCAGCATGCCCAGCACACCGTTCATGGGCGTGCGCAATTCGTGGCTCATCATCGCCAGGAAGTCCGACTTGGCGTTGTTCGCGCGTTCGGCCTCTTCGCGGGTCTGGATCAACTGCGCCATCGCTTGTTCTTGTTCGCGGCTGGCCTGGTTGAGGCCTTCGGCGAGGTTGTTGATATGGCGTGACAGGTCGCCCAGCTCGGAATCATCGACAATCGGCAGGGGCGTCTTGTAGTCGCCTTGCTGGATGGCTTTGACCGCGTGGCCCATCGCGCTGATCGGCTGCGACAGGCTGGCGGCCAGGCGGCGCGCGAGCAGGAAGGTAAACAGCAGGGCGAAGAGGGCGAGGATGCCGGCCTTGAACAGGATCTCCTGCTGGCGCTGGCTGAAGGCATCGTTGGACATGCCGACGATCACCCGGCCAAGGTAATCCGCCCTTGGCGCCTTGGGTTCATTGAGGTTGTCCTGGAAAAAGTCCGTGCCCAGCTGGATATGCTGCAGGCGGATCGGCGCCTGGAACACCTTCACCGACAGTGAGCGGTCGTGTTTCTCGGTCGGTTGCTCAACGTACACCAGAATGTTTTCGGCGCTGTCCTGGATTTCCAGGAAGCGCACGTGGGGCGTGGCCAAGGTGGCGCGCAGCAGGCTCTCGAGCACGTCATTGTTGCCGGAAATCACCCCGTACTCGGTCGCCGGTGCGAGCTGGTTGGCGATCAGCTGGCCGGTATGGTCCAGTTCCTGGCGCAGGTCCTGGATACGCACGAAGGTAAAGAAACTGATCAACAGCAAGGTCAGCAACAAGGCCGGGCCCAGGGTGATGAGCTGGGTGCGGGTGTTGATATCCCAACGACGGCGTAAGGTCATGGGCGTTTTTCTCCTTCGGCCAATCGGGCGGCGACGTCGGCTTCGTCAACCTGTTCGATGCCCAGTGAGCGCGCGACTTGCGGGTTGCCCACGACTTTGAAGTGTTCCGGGTACAACGAGCGTGGCCAGTTGGCCGGTGAATGGTCCAGCAGCCGGTCGAGCACATCGAGCCAGTCGGTCTGGTCGCTGTAGGTGCTGGCCAGGCTGCCGGCCTTGACGAAGCCGGCGTTGGGCCCCACCAGCGGCAGTTGCTGGGCGTAGCTGCTGAGCAACAGGTTCTTCACGGTTTTCGGGTTGTACAGTTGCGGGTCGTCGAGCCCCAGCAGTACATCGCTGTTCTTGAACAGGTTTTGCAGTGGCCGGCTGTCATTGATGTTGTCCCAGCGCTGCGGCACGATTTCCAGGCCTATGGGCGCTGCGTATCGGGTCAATTCGGGTAGCAGGAACTCACTGTCGGTGCCGTAGAGCACGCCGATGCGGCGGGCCTGAGGCAAAATCTGCGCGATCAGGTGCAACTGGCGCTCCAAGGGTGGGTCGCTCCACAACAGGCTGATTTTGGCCGGGTGCGTGGTGCCCAGCCGCTGCCGGGCTTGCAGGCGGCTGATACGCAGCACCAGGGTGGGCGGGCCCTGGGAGTCCTGCAGGCGCCAGTCGAGGCCGGGCAGGTCGAGCAGGATCAGGCGAGTGGCGGCGGGCAACTGGTTCGGTGCCGGCATGTCTTTGAGCGGGGTGAAGGTCACGTGGTCTTCGGGGCGTTGCCGGGCCAGGGCCTGGGCGAACGCTTGCACGCCGGCACCGTCTTCGGCGGCGGTGAGCAGGATGTCGGCGCTCCTGGCCTGCGTCGTCAACAGCAGGCACACCAGCAGCAGGCCGCGCCGCCACAGCCTTGAGAAGAAGGCGGTCATCCGTGACTGATCGGCCATGTCAGAATTCCAGCTCCGCGCTGAAGTAGAGGACATGACGACTGTCGTAGTTGTTATCGGCCCAGGTGGTGGGCTGGTTATCCAGGCGTTGTTGCAGCATGCCGGCCAGCTCCACGTTGGCTTTGCCCAGGGCAATGCGCTTGGCCACCCGCAGGTCGACCCGTTCGAAGCGATATTGGTTGAGTGCGTCGTCGCCATAGTAGAACAGCGCACTGGACCAGCCGTGGCCCCATTCACGCAGCCAGCCGGCCGAGCCGCTGTTACGTGCGGTTTGTGCCTTGTCCAACGGGTTGCTGGCGCTGGCATCGACATAAGCATAGGTGAGCCGCAGGCGGTCGGCGTTGCTCATGCGCCAATCGAACTGTGACTCGGCACCGGTGAACCGTGAGCTGTTGGCGTTGCTGGCAATGTATTGGTTGTTGCGCAGCGGTGAGCTGATCATGTCAGTGATTTCGTCGTAGAACAGTTTCACGTCGACATTCAGCCCGAGGTCGGCAAAGAAGCCGTTGTAGCCCAGCTCTCGCGAGCGCATCAACTCTTTATCGAGGTTGCCAGGGCCGCGCGTCACCACAAAATATTGCCCCGAATTCTGCCCGTAGGCCGGGGAGCTGAGGTTGGTGACGCGGTAGCTCCAATTGACGTTGTTCTCGAACATGTCCGGTGAGCGGATCGCTTCGGAATACACCGCTCGCAAGCCATGGCGCGGGTTGATCAGGTAGTTGACTGCTATTCGTGGCGTCAGTGAGTTGCCGCTCAAGTGGGTGTCTTCGTACATCGCCCCACCCTGCACCAGCCAGTGTTCGCTGGCGCGCCACTCCAGATGGCCGAACAGGCGCCAGGTGGTGTCGTCCAGGGTGCCATTGAAATAGGTGTCGGAGTCGGCGCGGTCGTAGCGGTAGTTCATGCCGCTGACCAGGCGCAGGCTATCGGACAGGCTGAGGGTGTCCTGGATCTCCAGGTCGTAGCGGCTTTCTCGAGTGCTTTGATCGATATCGCCGCAGACCGGGTCTTTGCCGCCGCTACCCCATTGCTGCAAGACCTGCTTGGCCAGGACCTGTTCGGCGTCGCTGCCGGGCGGCAGGTTTTCCGGGGTGTAGGCGTTCATGTGCCGGGCCAGCAACTCGGCATAGTTGGGGTTGATTTGCCAGAGGCGGGTCAGCTCCGGGCTGAACGAGACCTTGGCATCACAGGCTTTCCAGACCTGCTGGCGGTCCCATTGCTGGGCCGAGCCTTGAACATACAAGCTGTGCTCGGGGTTGATATCGATGTTCCAGCGCAGCGAGGTGGCATAGTCCTTGGCGGTAACGTCGGAGTTCGTACCGCCTTCGGTAATCCCGGCAAATACCGGGCTGTAGGTATAAGGACGCTGGTTGGACCCTTCCTTGGCGTTCAATTGCCAGTCGATGCTCTGCTGCGCGTTCAGGCTCTGGCTCACGGCCAGGCTGAAGCGACTGAGGCGACGGCCGTCACGGCGATCGGCGCCGGCGGCATCACTGTCAAACCCATCATCCTGTTGCCCGGACAGCGACAGGCGCAGGTCGCCGGTCTCCCATCCCGCGCCCTGGCTGGCGTAGAAATCGTTGATCCCGCGTGCGCCACGGATGACTTTGACCCGTGAACCATGGCTGTTGGCCGGTGACCGCGTGAGGATGTTGACCACCGCCATCAGCGCATTGGCGCCATAGCTGACGGTGTTGGGGCCGCGGAACACCTCGATGCGCTCGATGTCTTCCATGGCCACCGGAATATCGCTCCAGTCCACGGTGGCCAGGCCGGCGCGGTACACCGAGCGCCCGTCGATCAACACCTGCATGCGCCGTGCATCGCTGGCACTGGTGCCGTGATAGTTCACCGCCGCCTGGTTGCCGGTGGTGTAGCCGACCATCATCCCGGGCACCAGGCGCAGCAATTCGGCGATGTCCCGTGCGCCGCTGGCCTTGATCAACTCGCTGTCGATCACCGTCATGCTGCCGGGTACGGCGGCAGCGGATTGCTTGAGGCGTGTGGCGGTCAATACCTGCGGCAGCGGCTGGCCGTCCAGGAACAGATCGTCGGCCAGCGCGGGGGCGCTGCACAACAGCATCAACAACAGCGATGAGCGAGGAGGAGGGCCCAGATACACGGCGCGGCCTTGATAATGACGAATAGCCGCCCATGTTAACTGAGGTGGGGCCATTTGCCAGTCGTCGAACTTGCAATTACTTCACGTATATGTGGCATTTTCCGACAAGCATGGGAATTGACGCGGGGGCTGGCCGCAAGCGGGTCGCCCCGTATAATGCCGCTATCGCCACTGGTATGGATTAACGGATTGCATATGACTGAACAGCGCCCTATTGCGGTCCTGGGAGGCGGAAGTTTTGGTACCGCCGTGGCTAACCTGCTGGCTGAGAACGGCCACGCGGTGCGCCAGTGGATGCGCGACCCGGAGCAGGCCGAGGCCATCCGCGTGCATCGGGAAAACCCCCGTTACCTTAAAGGCATCAAGATTCATCCGGCGGTGGAACCGGTCACGGACCTGCTGGAGACCCTCACTGACTGCGACCTGTGCTTCGTCGCATTGCCGTCCAGCGCCTTGCGCTCGGTGCTGGCGCCCCACGCCGAACGCCTGGCAGGCAAGCTGCTGGTCAGCTTGACCAAGGGTATCGAGGCGCACACGTTCAAGCTGATGAGCGAAATCCTCGAAGAGATTGCGCCCCAGGCACGTATCGGCGTGCTCTCCGGGCCGAACCTGGCACGGGAAGTCGCCGAGCACGCGCTGACGGCCACGGTGGTGGCCAGTGAAGATGAAGCGCTTTGCGAGCGCGTGCAGGCGGTCCTGCATGGCCGCACGTTCCGCGTTTACGCCAGTGGCGATCGCTTTGGCGTTGAACTGGGCGGTGCGCTTAAAAACGTTTACGCGATCATCGCCGGCATGGCGGTGGCCCTGGGCATGGGCGAGAACACCAAAAGCATGTTGATTACCCGTGCCCTGGCCGAGATGACCCGCTTTGCGGTGAACCAGGGCGCCAACCCGATGACGTTCCTGGGCCTGGCCGGGGTCGGGGATTTGATCGTCACCTGCTCGTCGCCCAAGAGCCGCAACTATCAAGTCGGTTTTGCCTTGGGCCAGGGTTTGAGCCTGGACGACGCCGTTACGCGCCTGGGCGAAGTGGCCGAGGGCGTCAACACCCTCAAAGTGTTGAAGGCCAAGGCCCAGGAAGTCGGTGTGTACATGCCGCTGGTCGCTGGGCTGCACGCGATCCTGTTTGAAGGGCGCACCTTGAACCAGGTCATCGAATTGCTGATGCGGGCTGAGCCGAAAACCGATGTCGACTTTATTTCCACCAGTGGTTTCAACTGAGGAACGCGTCATGAACGATCCGAAAGCAGCGCCCAAGTACGAATCCATCGTCCTGCGTATTGTGTGGATGCTGGTATTTGCCCTGGTGTGGCAAGTGGCGCAGTTCCTGCTCGGCGCGCTGGTGCTGGTGCAACTGATCTATCGCCTGGTCTACGCCGCGCCGAACCTGGGCCTGATGAACTTCGGTGACAGCCTCAGCCAGTTCCTGGCGCAGATCGGCCGTTTCGGCAGCTTCAACACCGAGCAAAAGCCTTGGCCATTCGCCGATTGGCCGACGCCGCGTGCACCGGAAGGCGAAGCCGCCCACAGTGTGCCACCGGCGCCGCATCCGGTACGTGATGAAGAGCCAAAACTGTGAAGCTTTGGATCTTGCGGCACGGTGAGGCCGAAGGCTATGCGCCCACTGACGCCGAGCGCAACCTCACCGAGCACGGCCGCGCCGAAGTGTTGCGCAGTGCTGCGCACCTGATCGGCCAGCCCCTCGGCGCGATCATCGCCAGCCCATATGTGCGAGCGCAGCAGACCGCGCAGTTGGTTCGCGAGGCGCTGGGTTTCACGCCCGATATCCGTACGGTGCCGTGGCTGACACCCGAAGGCAACCCGCTGCGGGTGCTGGAAAAGCTCGACAGCGATGACAATGTGCTGCTGGTCAGTCACCAGCCTTTGGTGGGCTGCCTGATCAGCTTCCTGCAGCATGGTCATCAGCGCCAACCGCAACCGATGCACACCGCCAGCCTGGCGGAGCTGGAAGGTGATTTTCCGCTGGCGGGGCTGATGAACCTGGTCAGTGTGAAGAACCCGTAGGAAAAGTGATCGCTGCTGTGTGTGCTATATAGTCAACCAAGCAAGTGCTTGGTTGGCTATCATCCGGTCACACAAAGGAGCGCGTCCCATGCCAGTCGCTTTTCGTTTGCCGTTGCAGGTCTTCTTCGAACGTGAAGCGCGGCATCCGCGCAAACCCTTTCTCGTGCAGCCCATCGGCGGGGGCGAGGTGCAAACCCTGACCTGGGGCGACGTCGGCCATCAGGCCCGGTGCGCCGCACACTGGCTGCGTGCTCGGGCGTTGCCGCAAGGCTCGCACATTGCCCTGATCTCGAAAAACTGTGCGCACTGGATCATCGCCGACCTGGCGATCTGGATGGCCGGGCATGTCTCGGTACCGTTGTACCCCAACCTGACGGCCGACTCCGTGGCCCATGTGCTGACCCATTCTGAGGCGGCATTGGTGTTGATCGGCAAGTTGGACGACTGGCCGGCCATGGCGCCCGGTATCCCGGCCGGTTTGTCGACTGTCCGTCTGCCGCTGGCCTCGGCCGGCGACTTCGATTTCACTTGGGCCGATCTGCTGGCCTGTTCACCCATTCAAGATAACCCCGAGCCCGACGCCGACCGCTTGGCCACGATCATTTATACCTCCGGCACCACCGGCTTGCCCAAGGGGGTGATGCAAACCTTCGGCGCCTTGGGCTTTGCCGCCACCCGTGGCACCGAGTTGTTTGGCCTGGGGGAGGACGACCGGCTGCTGTCGTACCTGCCGTTGTGCCACGTGGCGGAGCGCATGTTCGTCGAACTGGCGTCAATTTATACCGGGCAAACGGTATTTTTCGCTGAAAGCCTTGAGACCTTTCTGACCGACCTGCGCCGGGCGCGGCCGACAGCGCTGTTCGGGGTGCCGAGGATCTGGACCAAGCTCCAGATGGGGGTGTACGGCAAGGTTTCACAAAAGCGTCTGGACCGGCTGTTGCGCCTGCCTTTCATCGGGCCATCTGTAGGCCGCAAGGTGCTGTCGGGTCTGGGCCTGGACGCCCTGCGTATTGCGCTATCCGGTGCGGCGCCGGTGCCTGAGGCGTTGCTGCGTTGGTATCAGCGCCTGGGGCTGGATGTGCTGGAGGTGTACGGCATGACGGAAAGCTGCGGCTATTCCCACGTATGCCGCCCCGGGCAACAGACACTGGGCTGGATCGGCCTGCCATGCCCTGGGGTGGAAGTGCGCATCGACCCGTTGGGCGAAGTGCAGGTGCGCAGCGGCGCGACCATGCTCGGCTACTTCAAGGACGCGCAGAAAACCGCCGAGACTCTCACCAATGACGGTTTTCTGCGCACCGGCGACAAGGGTGAGCAGGACGCGGCTGGCCGCTTGCGCCTGACCGGGCGGCTCAAGGAGATCTTCAAGACCAGCAAGGGTAAGTACGTGGCTCCGGCGCCGATTGAAAACCGCCTGGCCGAACATCCACGCATCGAGCAGGTGTGCGTGGTCGGCGAAGGGCTGAGCGCGCCGATAGGCTTATGCGTACTCGCGGCGACGGGCGAGGAGCGCCAGGCCCTGCGCGATAGCCTGGAACGCTGGCTGGAACAGGTCAACCAGGCGTTGGACAGGCCTGAGCGTCTACGCCAACTGGTGGTGGTCAAAGACAGTTGGGCCGTCGAAAACGGTTTCCTGACCCCGACCCTGAAGATCAAGCGCAGTGTGATCGAATCGACCTATGGTGCTCAATTGCATGTTTGGAGTGAGCGCGGCGAATCGATTCTGTGGCAGGATTAGGGGCGTAATAAAATCAATAAGGACACTGCTATGAGCTTGTGGCGCACCCAACCCAATATCGAGCAACTCAACAGCCTGCAGAAAAACACCATCGGTGAGTTGCTGGATATTCGTTTCGAAAGCTTCGACGACGAGTCACTCACCGCCAGCATGGTGGTCGACCACCGCACCCATCAGCCTTACGGCCTGCTGCACGGCGGCGCGTCGGTGGTGCTGGCGGAGAGTATCGGCTCCATGGCGGCCTACCTGTGCATCGATCCGAGCAAATTCTATTGCGTGGGCCTTGAGATCAATGCCAACCACTTGCGCGGCGTGCGCAGCGGGCGAGTGACGGCGGTGGCGCGGGCCATCCATATCGGCCGTACGACCCAGGTGTGGGACATCCGCCTGACGGCCGATGACGGCAAGACCAATTGCGTCTCGCGCCTGACCATGGCCGTGGTGCCGCTGGGCGAGAACCCGCCGGTGCGATAGACATGGCGTGAGTGTCATCATTCCTGGCAGTTACAGTCATTGCTGTACGGCTTGGGGCTGGTGACAATCCACTTCTGTTTCTGTAGATGAGTCCGGTATGTCGCAGCACGTGTTTTTTGCCCACGCCAATGGTTTTCCTTCGGCCACCTACGGCAAGTTGTTTGCCGCCCTGGCCCCGGAATATACGGTGGCTCACTTGCCGCAGCACGGCCACGACCCGCGATTTCCAGTGGATGACAACTGGCGCAACCTGGTGGACGAGTTGATCCACCACTTGGAGCAGCAACCGCAGCCGGTGTGGGGTGTCGGGCACTCTCTGGGTGGTGTGTTGCACCTGCACGCGGCCATGCGTTGCCCGCAGTTGTATCGCGGTGTGGTGATGCTGGATTCGCCGGTGCTGACGCGTGCCGACCGCTGGGTGATCCGCGCCGCCAAGCGCTTGGGGTTCATCGATCGCCTGACCCCGGCCGGGCGCACCCTGGGCCGGCGTGAAGAGTTCAGCGACCTGGACGCCGCGCGCAGCTACTTCGCCGGTAAAACCCTGTTTCGCGGGTTCGACCCTGACTGTTTTGATGCCTACCTGCAGCATGGCCTGCAACAGGTGGGCGATCGCCTGCGCCTGCGCTTCGACCCCGCCACTGAAATCAGCATTTATCGAGGCGTGCCCCACACCAGCCCGGGTCAGGTGCGCCAGTTGAAGGTGCCGCTGGCGGTGGTGCGTGGACGCCAGAGCCGGGTCGTGATGCGTCACCATGCCAGTGGGGTTGACCGCCTGCCCATGGGCGAAATGCTCACCATGCCCGGCGGGCACATGTTTCCCCTGGAGCGGCCGCAGGACACCGCAGCCTTGATCAAGAACCTGTTCTCCCGCTGGGAAGCCCGTGAGCGCAGTTGCGCATGAGTACGCCGGTCGAAGAGGTTCGCCTCAGCTTGCCGCATATCGAGTTGGCGGCGCATCTGTTCGGCCCCGAAGACGGTCTGCCGGTGATCGCCCTGCATGGCTGGCTGGACAACGCCAACAGCTTTGCGCGGCTGGCGCCGAAACTGCAGGGCTTGCGCATCGTCGCGCTGGATATGGCGGGGCACGGTCATTCGGCGCACCGTCCTGCGGGGGCCGGTTATGCTTTGTGGGATTACGTGTTTGACGTGCTGCAAGTTGCCGAACAGCTGGGTTGGAAACGTTTTGCATTACTTGGCCATTCCCTCGGCGCCATCGTCTCCTTGGTGCTCGCAGGCGCCTTGCCGGAGCGGGTGACGCACCTGGGGTTGATCGACGGCGTGATCCCGCCGACCGCCACCGGTGAGAACGCGGCGGAGCGATTGGGCATGGCGTTGCAAGCGCAATTGAACCTGCAGGGCAAGCGCAAGCCGGTCTACAGCACCCTGGACCGGGCGGTTGAAGCGCGGATGAAAGGTTTGGTCGCAGTCAGTCGCGAGGCCGCCGAATGGCTGGCCCAGCGCGGTTTGATGCCCGTGCCGGGCGGCTACACCTGGCGCACCGACAGCCGATTGACCCTGGCTTCGCCGATACGACTGACCAATGAGCAGGCGATGGCTTTCGTGCAACGTGTGGCTTGTCCTGCACAGTTGGTGGTCGCGGCTGACGGCATGTTGGCGAAACATTCCGAATTGCTTTCTCAGCTACCCTTTACGGTGACCACGCTGCCGGGGGGCCATCATTTGCACCTGAACGATGAGCCCGGTGCGGCTCTTGTTGCAGACTGTTTCAATCGGTTCTTCTCCACGCCTTGACTTGGCGGGGTCAACTGCCGAGGCTGGGCGGATTGAAAGGGAGTCAACCATGAACCAACTTGAAACTGCTGCGACCTCCAATGGCCAGGGCTCAATCATCCGATGAGCCTGCGTGAAGGATGTATACGTGCCCTCGGGCTGTGCTGCTTCAGCCCCTTGGTGTTCGCCGCCGATGTGCCGGGCAGCCAGGATCTGCCGGCAGTGTCCCGCCAGGTCGACGCGCAGATCGTCGATTACCGCCCCGCTGAAGCCAGGGAGCGCATCTACCCCATGGGGGCGATCCGCAAGATCAGCGGCCAGTTGCGCTACGAGGGCCAAGCCACCGCGCGTGGCCAAGCCACTGCGATTACCTATGAACTGCCCGCCGAGCACACCTCCAGCGCCGCCTTTACCGCGACCCGCGAAGCGTTGCAGGCCAAGGGCGCGCAGCTGTTGTTCTGGTGCCAGGCCCGCGATTGCGGTGAAAGCAGCCTGTGGGCCAATGAAGTGTTCGGCAATGCCAAGCTGGTCGGCGCCGATGGCCAGCAGGAATACCTGCTGTTACGGCTGGCGGCGCCGCAGGACAACTCCCTGGTGGCGCTGTACGGCATCACTCGGG
This sequence comes from Pseudomonas sp. Q1, assembly GCF_009935975.1. Lineage (NCBI taxonomy): Bacteria > Pseudomonadati > Pseudomonadota > Gammaproteobacteria > Pseudomonadales > Pseudomonadaceae > Pseudomonas > Pseudomonas sp. Q1. The sequence goes on from NZ_QODI01000007.1 coordinate 309,038, forward strand.
GCAACCGTCGTGCCTATCTGCATGTGGAACAGCTGGACGCCAGTGCGCCCCTGGGTGACTTGCTGCCCACTTCGGCAACCTTGCTTCGTGAGCTGAAAAGCACCGGCGAGCTGGATTTCCCTGCACTGGGGAGCGAACCCGATCCGGCCTGGATCACCTTGATCTCGCGTGGCTTGAACCTGGACGCCACCTTGCGTGTCAGTTTGACCGGGCCAACGGCCGAAGCCTGGCGCCAGGGCCTGATCGACAGCGGTGTGCGTGCCGCACGCATGGAAACCGGCACCGGTGACGCTAAGGGTTTGCACCTGCATCTGATACGCTGACCGTCACCAGGCGAACGGACCCGCGCCGTTCGCCTAAGCTCTCCTCCTACAGCCTTATTCTCGAGATACCCGATGCTCAATAACGATCGCCTGCTGGTGCAAATCCTGCTGCTGGTGCTGTTTGGTGCCAGCTTCTGGGTGATGGCGCCATTCTGGTCGGCGCTGTTCTGGGGCGCAGTGCTGGCGTTCGCCAGCTGGCCGCTGATGCGTTTACTCACCCGCTGGCTGGGGGGCCGCGAATCCCTGGCTGCCGGCATCCTGACCCTGGGCTGGATGCTGTTGGTGGCGGTGCCGCTGGTGTGGCTGGGCTTCAACCTGGCCGATCATGTGCGCGATGCCGTGGGCCTGATCAAGGATATCCAGGTCGACGGCCTGCCGGCAGCACCCGCTTGGCTGAACTCAATCCCCTTTGTCGGCGAGCGCCTGGTGGCGACCTGGGACAGCATCGACCAGCAGGGCGCGGCGCTGATGGTCAGCATCAAGCCTTATCTGGGCCAGGTCGGCAATTGGCTGCTGGCGCGCAGCGCGCAGATCGGCGGCGGCATCCTTGAGTTGACCCTCAGCCTGGTGTTCGTGTTCTTCTTCTACCGTGACGGGCCTCGGCTGGCGGTGTTCGTGCATCGTCTGCTGGAGCGTTTGATCGGCGAGCGGGCCGGTTACTACATCGAACTGGTGGCGGGCACCGTGCAACGGGTGGTCAACGGCGTGATCGGCACCGCCGCGGCTCAAGCCTTGCTGGCGCTGATCGGTTTCCTCATCGCCGGCGTGCCTGGCGCGCTGGTGCTGGGCATCGTCACGTTCCTGCTCAGTCTGATTCCCATGGGGCCACCGCTGGTGTGGATTCCGGCGACCGCGTGGCTGGCCTGGAAAGGCGATTACACCTACGCGGTGTTCCTCGGGGTGTGGGGCACGTTCATCATCAGCGGCGTGGACAACGTACTCAAGCCGTACCTGATCAGTCGAGGCGGCAACCTGCCACTGGTGATTGTGCTGCTGGGGGTGTTCGGCGGCTTGATTGCGTTTGGTTTCATCGGCCTGTTCATCGGCCCGACCTTACTGGCGGTGGCCTACAGCCTGCTGACGGATTGGAGTGCGACCCAGGCCCAGGGGCGTCGCGAAGACAACCCCCGTTAAATCCTCGGCAACCACATTACGGCGGTCAAGCCACCGCCTGGTGTGTCTTCCAGGCTGAGGTGGCCGGCGAGACGCTCCACCGCTTCCTTGGCAATCGTCATGCCCAGGCCGACCCCGCCGGAGTTGCGGTTGCGCGAGCCCTCCAGGCGAAAAAACGGTTCGAAGACCGCCTCGCGCTTGTCGGCCGCGATCCCGGGGCCGTGGTCGATCACACGGATCACCAGGGCCTCGCGGCTGTCCGCCAACTCCACGCGTGCGGTGCCGGCATAGCGCAGGGCGTTGTCGATCAGGTTGTTCAGGCACGAACGCAGGGCCATCGGCTGTACCTGCAACGGCGCACAGGTGCCGGCGAACTGCACGTCGGAGCCTTGGTCCTGGGCGTTTTCGCTGAGGGACTCGACCAGCGCCTGTACGTCGAGCCAGTGTCGGGTTTCGCTGGTGCGCTGTTCGTGCAGGTAGCTTAAGGTCGCGTCGAGCATGCCGATCATGTCGTCCAGGTCCTGGCGCATCTGGCCTTGCAATTTGGTGTCTTCGATCTGCTCCAGGCGCAGCTTGAGGCGTGACAGCGGGGTACGCAGGTCGTGGGAGACCGCACCGAGCATGCGTGCGCGCTGGCTGACCTGCTCGCGGATGCGCTTTTGCATCATGTTAAAGGTCGATGCGGCCTGGCGTGCCTCTCGTGGCCCGGACTCGTTGAGAGGCGGGCTGTCGAGGTCGACGCTCAAGCGCTCAGCCGCCGCACTCAGGCGCTGGATCGGCCGGCTCAGCAGCTTCGCGCCGTACCAGGCGGCGATGATCAGCGAGATGAACTGGAAGGTCAGCGGCACCACCGGGCCACCGAACCAGGGGCGATGGTGCTTGCGCAGGGGCTTCATCGTACCATCCGGCTGCTCGACGAAGGTCTCCTGGGGCGGCGGTGGCGGCGGGCCGTAGTGGTGAAACCAAAAGAACGCCAGCACATGCGCCAACACAATAGCCACCAGCAATACACCGAACAACCTGCCGAACAACGTATTGAAGGTGGCACGCATCAACCGATGTCCCGGGCGTCGAAAAGGTAGCCTTCGCCACGTACGGTTTTGATCAGTTGCGGGGCTTTCGGATCATCCCCGAGTTTTTGCCGCAGGCGCGAGACCAGCAAGTCGATGCTGCGATCGAAGGCTTCGATGGACCGGCCGCGGGCCGCGTCCAGCAATTGTTCGCGGCTGAGCACCCGGCGGGGGCGTTCGATAAACACCCACAGCAGGCGGAACTCGGCGTTGGACAGCGGCACCACCAGGCCGTCGTCGGCCACCAGTTGGCGCAACACGCTGTTCAGGCGCCAGTTGTCGAAGCGGATATTGGCGCGTTGCTCGGTGCGGTCATCGCGTACACGGCGCAAAATGGTCTGGATGCGTGCCACCAGTTCACGCGGCTCGAACGGCTTGGCCATATAGTCGTCGGCGCCCAGTTCCAGGCCGATGATGCGGTCGGTCGGTTCGCAGCGGGCGGTGAGCATCAGGATCGGGATGTCCGATTCGGCGCGCAGCCAGCGGCACAGCGACAGGCCATCTTCGCCCGGCAGCATCAGGTCGAGCACCACCACGTCAAACGTTTCGGCTTGCATGGCCTGGCGCATGGCGCCGCCGTCGGTCACGCCGGTGGCGAGAATATTGAAGCGTGCCAGGTAGTCGATCAGCAGTTCACGAATCGGCACGTCATCATCGACGATCAGCGCACGGGTGCTCCAGCGCTTGTCTTCGGCGATCACCGCGCCTTTTGGCTCTTCGTTTACAGAGACGGTAGGGGTATGCATAGGTGCGATCATCTGCCTGGTCATTGCTGTCAGCATAGGCGCCCAGCCCCATGGCTGGAAGTGCTGGACGGGCGGTCATGTGGGCGAGGCTAGTCGTGGGGCGTGTAGGGCGCATGTCGGGAATGTATCGTGCTGGATACAATCACCCGAAACGCCGTGAAATGGACGGCTGAACAGTATTTACCGATCATCGGATCCCGCAACGGCGCTGCTTGCGCTACAATCCGCGCCGATTTCGACTTGCCTGAGAGCCCATTCCAATGTCCGCCTGCCAGACTCCTATCATCGTCGCCCTGGATTACCCCACTCGTGACGCCGCACTGAAGCTGGCTGACCAGTTGGACCCCAAGCTTTGCCGGGTCAAGGTCGGCAAGGAACTGTTCACCAGTTGCGCGGCGGAAATCGTCGGCACACTGCGTGACAAAGGCTTCGAAGTATTCCTCGACCTGAAATTCCACGATATTCCCAACACTACCGCGATGGCCGTCAAAGCCGCTGCTGAAATGGGCGTATGGATGGTCAATGTGCACTGCTCCGGCGGCCTGCGCATGATGACGGCCTGCCGTGAAGTGTTGGAGCAGCGCAGTGGTCCCAAGCCGCTGTTGATCGGTGTGACCGTGCTGACCAGCATGGAGCGCGAGGATCTGGCCGGCATCGGCCTGGATATCGAGCCTCAGGAGCAGGTGCTGCGCCTGGCCGCCCTGGCGCAGAAGGCCGGCCTGGACGGCCTGGTCTGTTCGGCGCTGGAAGCCCAGGCCCTGAAGACCGCGCACCCATCGCTGCAACTGGTCACTCCGGGCATTCGGCCGGCGGGCAGTGCCCAGGATGACCAGCGCCGTATCCTGACCCCGCGCCAGGCTCTGGATGCGGGCTCCGATTACCTGGTGATCGGTCGCCCGATCAGCCAGGCGGCTGATCCGGCGAAGGCGTTGGCGGCGGTGGTTGCCGAAATCGCCTGATACATCCGTGTAGGAGCGAGCCAGCTCGCTCCTACACCTTCAGTACCAACTTCCCAAAGTTCTCGCCGTTGAACAGCTTCATCAGCGTCTCCGGGAACGTCTCCAGCCCCTCTACGATGTCCTCCTTGCTCTTGAGCTTGCCTTGGGCCATCCAGCCGCCCATCTCTTGCCCAGCGGCGGCAAAATTGTCCGCGTGATCCATCACCACAAAACCCTCCATGCGCGCACGATTGACCAGCAATGACAGGTAGTTGGCCGGCCCCTTCACCGCTTCCTTGTTGTTGTACTGGCTGATTGCACCACAAATCACCACGCGTGCCCTCAAGGCCAGGCGGCTGAGCACCGCGTCGAGAATGTCGCCGCCGACGTTATCAAAATACACATCCACCCCGTTGGGGCACTCGCGCTTGAGCGCTGCGGGGACGTCTTCGTTTTTGTAGTCGATGGCCGCGTCGAAACCCAGCTCATCCACCAGGAATTTGCACTTGTCGGCACCGCCGGCGATACCCACCACGCGACAGCCTTTGAGCTTGGCGATCTGCCCGGCAATGCTGCCCACCGCACCGGCCGCGCCGGAGATCACCACGGTTTCGCCGGCCTTGGGCGCGCCAGTGTCGAGCAAGGCGAAGTAGGCGGTCATGCCGGTCATGCCCAGGGCTGACAGGTAACGGGGCAGGGGCGCCAGTTTCGGATCGACTTTGTAGAACCCACGCGGTTCTCCCAGGAAGTAATCCTGCACCCCTAGCGCGCCATTCACGTAGTCCCCCACCGCAAACTTCGGATTGTTCGACGCAATCACCTTGCCCACGCCCAGCGCTCGCATCACTTCGCCGATTCCCACGGGTGGAATGTAGGACTTGCCTTCGTTCATCCAGCCACGCATCGCCGGGTCCAGGGACAGGTATTCATTGCGCACCAGCACTTGTCCTTCTCCAGGTGTGCCCACCGGCACTTGCTGGTAGGTAAAAGTGTCCCGCGTGGCGGCGCCGACCGGACGTTTGGCAAGCAGGAATTGGCGATTAGTCAGGGCAGTCATGGCAAGGACTCTTTAGAAATGAACCTTGAGTGATAGACCCTCAATGGCCGGTGAGCAAGGTTGTCCGAGTGGCGCGAATGCACCGCGATAGGCTGGATTGATAGTCAGGCTGGGGCAGTTATCACTGGGATTCATGCAGCGCCAACCGGCCTTCTGATAGTGCTGACGCGCCGTACAGGCCGTTGGCTAGACTCGAACCACCGCCATTTCTTGCAAAGGATATTCCCATGAGCATGACGTTTTCCGGCCAGGTCGCCCTGGTGACCGGCGCCGCCGCCGGTATTGGCCGCGCCACCGCACTGGCGTTCGCTGCCGAAGGCTTGAAAGTCGTGGTCGCGGACCTCGACGTCGACGGCGGTGAGGGCACCGTCGCGCTGATCCGCCAAGCCGGCGGCGAGGCATTGTTCGTGCGTTGCAACGTCACGCTGGAAACCGATGTGCAGCAGTTGATGGCACAGACCGTTGCCGCCTATGGCCGCCTGGATTATGCCTTCAACAACGCCGGGATCGAGATCGAGAAGGGCAAGCTGGCGGACGGCAGCCTGGATGAGTTCGACGCCATCATGGGGGTCAACGTCAAAGGTGTGTGGCTGTGCATGAAGTACCAATTGCCGCTGTTGCTGGCCCAGGGCGGTGGGGCGATCGTCAATACGGCATCGGTCGCGGGGTTGGGGGCGGCGCCGAAGATGAGCATCTATGCCGCGTCCAAGCACGCGGTCATCGGCCTGACCAAGTCGGCCGCCATCGAATATGCGAAAAAGAAAATCCGCGTCAACGCCGTGTGCCCGGCCGTTATCGATACCGATATGTTCCGCCGTGCCTACGAAGCGGACCCGCGTAAGGCGGAATTTGCCGCCGCCATGCATCCGGTCGGGCGCATTGGCAAGGTCGAGGAAATTGCCAGCGCGGTGTTATACCTGTGCAGCGATGGCGCGGCTTTCACCACGGGCCACGCGCTGGCGGTAGACGGTGGCGCGACGGCAATCTAGGAATCCATGCAGGCCGTTATTTGAAAAGGTTTGATGGGATGTGAGGTTTTTCCAGAGCTGGCAATTGGCCTTGGCTGAATGTGTGTCATAAGGTAAATAAGTCAATAAAATCAATACTTTAATAACAATGTAGAGCGGGGCGACAAGGGCTTCTGTGCTTAACTGTTTTGGGTTGAATAACAGACAGTTGAAGTGAGTGGCGCATGGATTTAGGGATCGATCGACAAGCCCTTGTACCGGTGGTGCAGCAAATCGTCTGCGCGGTGACGCAATGGATTCGCACAAGTGGGATTACGCCCGGCACTCGACTGCCCTCTGTCCGGCAACTGGCACTGGATAACCTGCTGAGCCAGTCCAGTGTGGTTGAGGCATTTGATCGGCTGGTGGCCCAGGGGCTGCTGGTCTCGAAGCAGGGCTCGGGGTTTGTCGTGGCCCAGCCTTCGGTCCTGCATGAAAACCACTGGTATGAAGGTGCGGAGCGGGGTTGGGGGGCTTATACCGATGGGCCGCTGGGTGAGTTGAAACTGGGATGTGGCTGGTTACCGGATGCCTGGCGCGAGAGCGATGACCTCATTTATGCGGTACGTGAAGTCAGCCGTACCGACACCGGCGGCCTGTTCAATTACACCCCGCCCCTGGGGCTGCCGGCGCTGCGTGAACAATTGCTCAAACGCCTGACCCGGATCAAGGTCGCCACCAGCCTCGACCGTATCCTCACCACCGATGGCGCCAGCCATGCCCAGGACCTGCTCATACGTACCTTGCTGAAGGCGGGTGATACGGTGGTGGTCGAAACACCGGGGTATGGCAACCTCTATCGCCAGTTGGCGTTCCATGGCGTCACGCTGCTGGAGGTGCCGCGTACACAGGGTGGCCCGGATATCCCGGTGCTGGAAGCGCTGCTGCGCACCCATCGGCCCAAGTGCCTGTTCATCCACAGCCTGTATCACAACCCTACCGGTACCAGCCTGTGCCGTGAGGTCGCCGAACGCTTGCTGCAATTGGCGCGCAGCGACGATTTCCTGATCATCGAGGAAGACGTTTATGGCGACCTGCAGCACGCCAGCTGCACACGGCTTGCGACGCTGCCCCATGATGACCGGGTGATCTACATTTCCAGTTTTTCCAAGACCCTGAGCAGTGCCCTGCGGGTGGGCTACCTCAGTGCCAGTGCTTCCGTCATTGCACAATTGGCGAGCCTCAAGACCCTGAGCGGCCTCGGTACTTCGCGTTTTGCTGAAACGGTGGTTGCCACGCTGCTGGCTAACGGCACGTACCGTAAGTGGGTGCAACGCCTGCGCAAACGCCTGAATACACAGATGGCCTCGACCTTGCAGGTATTGGAAGACGAAGAATGGCAGGTGTTTGCCGTACCTTCCGGCGGTATGTTCCTGTGGGCACGCCCAGGCTGGGCGGATCATTCCCATCTGCAGGCCTGCGCACGACGGCTCGGTGTGCTTCTGTCGCCGGGAGCCTTGTTCAACCCGGGCGGTGAACACAGTGACTGGCTGCGCATCAATGTGGCCTATGCTGCTGATCAGCGGGCGTTGGCATTGTTTCGCGCCATGGGGCCTGCCAGATCGACCTCGACCATCCTGAAAACGACGGGCGTGTAGCTTTTTGCCATTATTCCGACGCCAGCATCTTGTGTCGTTGGCGTGTGGTTGCGAATCTCGCTGCATGGAAACCACGCTTGATGGCATCTGCCATTGCAAGAGGATCAAGTGCAATGATTTCGGCCGTGCAACGACGTTTCGCCAACCTCGGTATGGCAAAAAAACTGGGCCTGGGTTTCGCCTTGGTGCTACTGCTGACGGCCGTCGTGGCGGCCATTGGTGTGTGGTCCCTGCAAACGGTTGGTCAGCGCTTCGAGGGCCTCAAGGCGATGTCTTCGCTCAATAGCGGCTTGTTCAAGGTGCGCCTGATCGAGCAGGACTACGCCCTGCACGCCGACCCCAAGGCCGTCGACGCCTTGCATGAAAGTGTCGATGCCCTGGCGGCTCAGGCCGCCGCCCTCAAAGCCGGGTCCGCCGCCAATGTGCCGGTGATGACCGAGGTCGAGCAGGCGCTGGCGGCCTATCGCAAGGCGTTCGACGAATTTGTCGAGCTGACCCAGGCCAAGGACCTGGCCCTGGAAATGGCCACTTGGTCGGTCTCCAGCGTGGCCAACAACCTTGACGTGTTGCAGTCGGGGCTGGCGGATGACGGTACTTATGGCCTCAAGGAAAGCCAAGGCAAGGAAGGCGCGGAGTTTATCGAGCAGGCGGGTCAGGTCGGCCAGGTGTCCAGGCTGATGTTGCAAGCCATGAACGAAGCGCGCGTACGTCTGGATCAGAGCCGCAAGGCCGAGGCCGATGATGCCGAACAGGGCAAGATCGAGCAGGCGGACCAGGCCCTGGCCCAGGTCGAACAACTGAAAACCTCGGTCAAGGATGCGGGTTACCAGACCGTACTCAATGAAGTGTCCGGGCATATTGCCGCGTTCAGCGAAAAGCTCGGCGAGTACACGGGCCTGCTGGCTCAGGAAAAACAGGTCTATAAGCAGTTGCATGACCGGGCCGAGCAAGTGGTCAGCCGGGTCAACCAGGCCTATGCCGCCGAAGACCAGTCGATGCAGGAGCAACTCAAGAAAAGCGCAATGCTGATTATCGGATCGTCAGCCCTGGCGTTGCTGGTGGGCTTGATTGCGGCCTGGGTCATCACGCGGCTGATTGTGGCTCCGCTGCGCAGCGTGATCGCGGTGGCCCAGCAGATTGCCGCGGGCGATCTGAGCGGGCGCATGGAGGTCAGTCGCCGTGATGAAATGGGCCAGCTGATGCAAGCCATGCAGCAGATGGGCAGCGGCTTGAGCCATATGGTCAGTGGCCTGCAGGCGGGCATCGAACAGTTGGCCAGCTCGGCGCATTCGCTGTCCAGCGTGACGGAGCAAACCAACGTCGAAGTCAGCAGCCAGAAGGAGGAAACCGAGCAGGTGGCCACGGCCATGAACCAGATGACGGCCACGGTGCACGATGTGGCGCGCAACGCCGAAGAGGCGGCTCTAGCCGCGCAGACAGCGGATGACAAGGTCGACAGCGGCCAGCAGGTGGTCCGCCAGAGCTTGCAGCGTATCGAGTCGCTCGCCGCCTCCAGCAACAGTGCCAGCGCCAGTATCGAAAGCCTGAGCGCGGAAATCCAGAATATCGGCACCGTGTTGAGTGTGATCAAAAGCGTTGCCGAGCAAACCAATCTGCTAGCTCTCAACGCCGCCATCGAAGCGGCCCGCGCGGGTGAGCAAGGCCGTGGTTTTGCGGTGGTGGCCGATGAAGTGCGGGCGCTGGCCAAGCGCACGCAGCAATCGACTGAGGAAATCGAGCGGCTGGTCAGCACCCTGCGCCACGCGGCGCAGGCGTCGGTGCAGCAGATCCAGCAAAGTGGTGAGCTGGTGAAGCTGGCTGTTAGTGATGCCCTGGAAACCGAAAGTGCGCTGGGCAGTATCGCCGTAGCGGTGTCACTGATTCAGCAGATGAACCAGCAGATCGCCGCCGCCGCCGAGGAGCAGAGCTCTGTTGCTGAAGAGATCAACCGTAGCGTCACCAGCATCCGCGCCAGTGCCGATCAGTCGGCGCTGAGCATGCAGGGTAACGCGGCGTCGAGCATTGAGCTGGCGCAGCTGGGCGCGGAGCTCAAGGGGATGGTCGGGCATTTCCGCCTTTGATCGCAGCGCGAAGGCCGCGATCAAGGAGGAGGGCGATCAGGCGTTGTTGGCGAGGAAGGTCAGCAGGGCTTCGTTGACGAAATCCGGATTCTCCCGGGAAGAGATATGCCCGGCCTCCGGAATCAGGATCAGATCGCAGCCGATCAGCCTGGCCATTTCCTGGGACTCGGCAGGTGGTCGGGGTTTGTCCTGCTCGCCGCACAGGATCAAGGTCGTGTCCGCGTCCAGCTTCGGCAGTTGGTCCAGCAGGTCGGCGCGACTGAAGATCTGCCGGCCCAGGGGCACGATGCTTTGCAGCAGGCGCTCTTTGGAAAAACCCTGCAGTGCCTGGCGAAAATCCTGATACAGCGCCGATTCCCGGTCGATACCCGGGCGGAAGAAGATCGGTGCGATCACATCCAGCAATGGCTCGGGAATGGCGCCGGCGTCTTCGATCATCTTGAACAGCGAGAAATAATACTGGCGCGTGGCCTCGGGCTCTGCGCCCAGGTAGGTGTCCATCAGCATCAGGCTGTTGATCCGCTCAGGTGCGCTCAATGCCAGGCGCGCACCCCACATGCCGCCGACCGACAGGCCCACCAGGTTGACCTGGGCAATGTCCAACTGGTCGAGCAGGGCCAGGGCCTGGCGCGCCAGGTCGTCCAGACTGCGGGTCTGGGCGGGCAACGGCCCCGATTCACCGTGGCCCCACAGCTCGGGGACGATGACTCGGTACTGTTGCGACAGGGCCTCGATCTGCGGCGCCCACATGTGGAGGTCCCACAGGTAACTGGAGCCCAGCAGGACGGCTGGGCCGGTGCCTTCGTCGAGATAGTGCAGCGGTTGTCCATCAATCACGGCAACGGGCATAGCGGGCCTCTAACTTCATTGAGTGAGGGGGACTTTTTTACGCTAGTCGAGGGAAGGGGGATAGGTGCAAATTGATGGCACGTTGTGCTGGGCTTGTGTAGTGAGCGGGCTTGCCCTAATGCCAGTCAGTTAAGCGATAGAGCGGACGATGGATAACCCGTGGGAGGGGGCTTGCTCCCGATAGCGGTGTGCCAGTCAGCAGTTTATCGACTGACCCACCGCTATCGGGAGCAAGCCCCCTCCCACAGTGACAGCGTTAAGCCTTAACTGACTGGCATTAGGGCTTGCCACCCAGCGCGGGGCAAGCCCGCTCACTACAATCAATCGTAGATGGCTTTCTTTTTCCACTCGGCGTCGGCGTCGACGACTTTCAGGCCTTCGGTCAATTCGTTGACCTCGTCTTCGGCGGGTTTGCTGTTGGTCAGTACCGTGGAGTTGGCCCGGGCCAACTGTGACTCCAGCAGTTGCAACTGCGCACTGTAGACCACCGGTTCCGGCTGCTTGCGCAAGTACTGCACGCCGCGCTCGAATGCCAGGCGCGCTTGGCCAGGCTGGCCTTGCTGCAGGGCGTGCTGGCCCAGGTTGTTGAAGAACTCGATATGCAGCAGCACCAGGATATGGCGAATTTCCTTGATCCAGTGCTTGGCTTCATTGGTAGGCAGGAAGCCGTCCTGGGCCGCACGGGTGACTTGGCCGTGCAGCGCTTCGAGCAGGAACCGCACGTCCTTGGCCTTGGCTTCGGTCTGGATCGGCGCGGGCGGGTTAGCCACGGGGATCGATTCACCCTGGGCGATCAGCGCATTCAGCTCGGTAATGCGTGCCTTGAGCGGTGCGCTGGATTTGTTGAGGTTCAACAGGCGCTGGTTGACGTTGAGTTCCAGACGGGTCAGCAACAGTTTGAGCGCGGGGGTCATCAACTGGCCTGGGAAGGTTTCGGTGATTTCGCCGCAGCGGCGCAACCGATCATTCAGCTCGATCTCGGTGCGCTTCTTTTCCAACTTGTTGTTTTCCACCACGTGGTTCATGTAGCCAATGGCGATCAGTATTACGATCCCGGCTGTTACCAGCAGGGTGATCATGAGTGGTGTCACCGGTGTGGCCTCTTTATTGGGTTTACAATGGAGTGTAGTGACTGCGCCATCTGGCGGATAGGACTGATCGACCAGTTGCTCAGGTAGATTCTTCTATATAGGTAGAATATTTCCTGCATGGATGCACATTGCCATCATTTGCGTGTACGAACTATAACGTCTTGTCGGGCGTCAGAATATAGGCGCCAACACCCAGACGGACAAAATCCCCGTACGGGCCTGGAAGCAGGGCGAAGTCATTGATTTTAATAAATTTATCCTTGGGGGTTGACGACCTTTCAATCCATCCATAGAATGCGCGCCACTTAACGCGTAAAGCACACAGCAAAACGCGTTAAGCAGTGAATGTTGTACGTGTGTCCCCTTCGTCTAGTGGCCTAGGACACCGCCCTTTCACGGCGGTAACAGGGGTTCGAGTCCCCTAGGGGACGCCAATATGCGGGAATAGCTCAGTTGGTAGAGCACGACCTTGCCAAGGTCGGGGTCGCGAGTTCGAGTCTCGTTTCCCGCTCCAGATTTTAAGCAGTGTTGCCTTCGGGCGGCATTGAGTGAAACCAGGACCAAGTCTTAGGACATGGCCTCTGGGCACTGGAATACACACCATGTATTTCAGTAGCGTGTCCCCTTCGTCTAGTGGCCTAGGACACCGCCCTTTCACGGCGGTAACAGGGGTTCGAGTCCCCT
>NZ_QODI01000070.1:0-608 GCF_009935975.1 Pseudomonas sp. Q1
GCCATTGAGCGCTGCACTGAGGCCCTCCATCGCCGAGGTTGCCGTCGCGTCATTCATCTTCACTAACCACTAGTGCGCTCCACCAACGTGCCTACAGACGAGGCGTTGGCCTTACCCTTGATCAGGTCGCCTTCCCAATGCCCCGGCATCAGCCGGTCTTCGATCTCCGGCGGCGCACATGAATGCTGACCATCTCGGGGATTTGGCCGTGCCTATTTACACCGCCAGAGCGCGGCCGGCGTGTCGTCTTGCTTTGGCGCAGATAGATGGTCAGCTCCTTCGCAGCTCGCCGACCGGCAAGGCATAGAGCGCGTTATAGATCGTCTCGCGGCAGACGTAGGCATCTCGGAGGCTGGGAATGTTCATGCTGCGCAGCGTGCCGGCAATCTGCTCTGGAGACAAACGCTCACGCAGCAAATGGGGCACCAACTCGAAGCGCTCGCTACCCGCAACAGCTTTCGCATCGGCCGACAAACCTGGTGGCGGGTCTGCATCTGCTGCTGGGCCACACGGGCCGAGTAACCGCCGCAGACAACTCGATTGCGGCGCAGCTCCCGGCTGATGGTCGAAGGGGATCGGTTGATCAAGCAGGCAATCCTACGCAGGCT
>NZ_QODI01000071.1:0-602 GCF_009935975.1 Pseudomonas sp. Q1
GACGACGAACGCCGCATCGTCATGCGCAACCTCGGCTTCTTCTCCACCGCCGACTCGCTGGTCGCCAACAACCTGGTCCTGGCCGTGTACCGCCTGATCACCAACCCGGAGTGCCGCCAGTACATCCTGCGCCAGGCTTTCGAAGAAGCGATCCACACCCACGCCTACCAGTACTGCATCGAATCGCTGGCCATGGATGAAGGCGAGATCTTCAACATGTACCACGAGATCCCATCGGTCGCCAAAAAAGCCGCCTGGGGCCTGAAATACACCCGTTCGATCTCCGATCCGAAGTTCGAAACCGGCACCGTCGAAACCGACAAGGAACTGCTGCGCAACCTGGTCGCCTACTACTGCGTGCTGGAAGGCATCTTCTTCTACTGCGGCTTCACCCAGATCCTCTCCATGGGCCGCCGCAACAAAATGACCGGCGTCGCCGAGCAGTTCCAGTACATCCTGCGCGATGAGTCGATGCATCTGAACTTCGGTATCGACGTGATCAACCAGATCAAAATCGAAAACCCGCACCTGTGGGATGCCGAGATGAAGGAAGAAGCGACCCAGATGATCCTGCAAGGGACGCAACTGGAGATCGAATACGC
>NZ_QODI01000072.1:0-602 GCF_009935975.1 Pseudomonas sp. Q1
GACGACGAACGCCGCATCGTCATGCGCAACCTCGGCTTCTTCTCCACCGCCGACTCGCTGGTCGCCAACAACCTGGTGCTGGCCGTGTACCGCCTGATCACCAACCCGGAGTGCCGCCAGTACATCCTGCGCCAGGCCTTCGAAGAAGCGATCCACACCCATGCCTACCAGTACTGCATCGAATCGCTGGCCATGGATGAAGGCGAGATCTTCAACATGTACCACGAGATCCCATCGGTCGCCAAAAAAGCCGCCTGGGGCCTGAAATACACCCGCTCGATCTCCGATCCGAAGTTCGAAACCGGCACCGTCGACACCGACAAGGAACTGCTGCGCAACCTGGTCGCTTACTACTGCGTGCTGGAAGGCATCTTCTTCTACTGCGGCTTCACCCAGATCCTGTCCATGGGCCGCCGCAACAAAATGACCGGCGTGGCCGAGCAGTTCCAGTACATCCTGCGTGACGAGTCGATGCACCTGAACTTTGGTATCGACGTGATCAACCAGATCAAAATCGAAAACCCACACCTGTGGGATGCCGAGATGAAGGAAGAAGCGACCCAGATGATCCTGCAAGGGACGCAACTGGAGATCGAATACGC
>NZ_QODI01000073.1:0-600 GCF_009935975.1 Pseudomonas sp. Q1
CCTTGAATTTCTGTCAGCCCCAGGTGTTGATGCGCCAGCAGGTTCGCCTGAGCCGACTGAATGCGGCCCAGCAAGTCCATCAACGGCTCCTGCGGCGCCAGCACAACCCGTAGCGGTACGGTGTTGATAAACAACCCGATGCGCTGCTCCACTCGCGTCAATTCAGCCGGACGGCCCGAAACCGTGATGCCGAACACTACATCGTGCTGGCCTGTCTGACGGCTCAACAGGATCGCCCAAGCGCCCTGCAATACGGTGCCCAACGTCAACTCATGACGTTTGGCCAGAGCCTCCAATGCGCTGGTCAGGCTCGCATCGAGGTCCACGCTTACTGCCTGCTGCCGCAAGCCCGTCGGCGACACCGTCAACGCCTGCCCCGCCAACAGCGTCGGCCCCTCCAGCCCGGCCAATGCGTCTCGCCAGGCGCTGCGGGCCGCAGCTTTGTCTTGGGTCGCCAACCAGGCAAACTGCTCACGCAGCGCCGGCCCAGTCCCCAGCACCTCACCGCCGTACAAGGCCAACAGGTCCTGCACCAGGATCGGCATCGACCAGCCATCAAGCAACATGTGATGGTTGGTCATCAACAGGCGGTAGCGCGTC
>NZ_QODI01000074.1:0-597 GCF_009935975.1 Pseudomonas sp. Q1
TTACAAGTCACTTTGAGGCTTCGGTCAATGAATGACCTCCTGTTGCTGCAGTGACATTATACAGTACATTTAGGCATGCGCTCTGCCAGAATCTCGAGACCGCCCACCTTGGCCCACCATAGTGCCTTAACTGCATTTACGGATGGAGCCATCAACACACACGACCCACAGCACTCCCAGGTCAAAGCTCACATGCTGGTGACCATTGGGACAGGCAACCACTGGGATCCAGTCTGTGCCATCGGGTGTGCAGCGAGTGACACCAGTTCGTTTGAATAAGCTCCCTTGAGAGTTTACACCATAGACACTGCCATCAGTTGCTACTTCAATCATGGACAGAAGTCCAGGAATATTCACAAAGCTGCCGGACCCTGAACAGACACTAGACGACACATCCTTCATGATGAAGATTTGGTCGTTGTGGTTCACTCCCCAACAGCTGTATGGACCACAGCTGTAGTACTTCAGCTTTCCACCAATATTAATCCAAGGAATGTTACTGGATAACCATTTGTTGTTAGCATCCATATTTGAACAGAATATGTCATCATACATATTGACACCTGCAATGATCTGATCACCTCCAGCATCCACCTG
>NZ_QODI01000075.1:0-593 GCF_009935975.1 Pseudomonas sp. Q1
ATCTTGACGGTCTGAGTGCTCTTGTCGATGAACACGTCATCGCTTGGCGCCGGGACGGTCACGGTGCCGACGGTGTCGCCGGCCTTGATGGTGATGGTCGACCCGTTATCCAGCTTCAGCGTGACATCGGTGCCGGCCTTGTTGCTCAAGGTAGCGGTGTAGGTGATCTGACCACCTTCGTTAACTGCGCTTGGCGCGGTGAGGATCACGGTGGTGGTATCTGCAGTGCCCGGTGTGTCCGTTACGGTCGTAGTGACTTTATCGGTTCCCGGTACCAAGTTCTCAAAGTGCTCGCCGCCGGTAACGCCTTTGATGGCGGCAGTGACAGTTTGGTCGCCTTGATAGACGTCGTTTGGAGCGACTACCGAGACAGAACCGCTCGACTGATTCACACCGATGGTGATGGTCTGGCCGTTATCCAACGTCACGGTCAGTGGATTGGTGATGTTGGTCACCGGCGCGCCGTTTTTATCCACAAGACTGGCGGTGTAAACGATGTTGCCGCCTTCACCAACAGTGTTGGTGGCGGTCAGGACCACATCGACCTTGTCGATGGTGTCGTTGATGGTGGTGGTTGCGCCGTTGCCTGCAAC
>NZ_QODI01000076.1:0-581 GCF_009935975.1 Pseudomonas sp. Q1
CCCAGAAGATCTGAGGGGCAAGGACCTGGAAGCCACAATAGTTGAGGACCCCATTTTGAATTGGCCACAGAGTAACATTCATGTCTCCATTGATTCCATTGGAGCTGAACATGGTCTCATTGGAACCAGTAGTGAAGGATAACATGGCTTTCTTGTCCCTGAAGACACCCTCACTGTAGCGCTTTTCCAAGGTGTATGCAAAGCCAAGCGTTAGAACCCGGTCCATCCAGCCTTTCATGATGGCAGGAACAGAGAACCAGTACATGGGAAATTGAAAAATAACCAGATCTGCTTCTTTCAGTTTCTTGTGCTCATCTGTGATATCAGAAGATAGTCGCCCCTCCTGCCAGGCCAACATGGTCTCATTTCCATAACGAAAATGCTCTGGGTTCTTTGGTGGACCAGTAATATCCTCCTTTGTAGCCGTGGCCTTAAACTTCATTTCATACAGGTCAGACACAAGCACGTTACAGCCCTGTTTCTTCAGCGCGTCCACAGCAGCGTCTTTAACAGCCGCATTGAAGGAGCCTGCGCTCTGGTGCGCGTACACGATCAACACTGTCTTTGCAGCCATGTTTCTC
>NZ_QODI01000077.1:0-577 GCF_009935975.1 Pseudomonas sp. Q1
AGTTATAGAGTCCACCGCTGACCAGACCGTCAGAGCTCCAGAAATTCCAAGCAGATGAGGGGTATCCACCGTCACATCCAAAGCCACAGCGGTCACAGCAGGTAAGCAGGTCCTGAGCGGAGATCTCCACACTCACTTTGGCATTGCTGTGGATGCAGATTCTGTCAGATATGGCTTCAGCAGCACCAAATGCCCAGCATGAACCGCAAGAACCCTGGTCTCTGATCTCTTTAAGAGTGGGGCAGTTGGGCCACTGCTCTCTGGGGTCAAAGTTAGCGGGGAGCTTGAGGTCATCAGCATACTGTACCATGACGGGGAGTTTCGGTCCTTTCAGCAGTGTCCCACACAGCCTCTTCACATAGCTGTAGTCTACATCACGGAAGTTGTGTCCAGCCTTCCAAGTAGTGTTTGCTTTATTGATGAAGTTTACCATCTCATGGGAGAGGGGAGCTAGGCGAGGTCGAGCCCAGCTAACCGAAAGGGCTGAGACCACGCACAGGAAAGCCAGCCGCCACATTCTGTCTTTTGTCTGCTGGCTGTCGTTCTCTCTGAAATGTGTGCCTCACTCCCCAAAAAA
>NZ_QODI01000078.1:0-570 GCF_009935975.1 Pseudomonas sp. Q1
CCACCTTCAACTCCATCATGAAGTGTGATGTGGACATTCGTAAGGACCTGTATGCCAACACTGTGCTGTCTGGAGGTACCACCATGTACCCTGGCATTGCTGACCGTATGCAGAAAGAGATCACTTCCCTTGCTCCTTCCACCATGAAGATCAAGATCATTGCTCCCCCTGAGCGCAAATACTCTGTCTGGATTGGTGGCTCCATCCTGGCCTCCCTGTCTACCTTCCAGCAGATGTGGATCAGCAAGCAGGAGTACGATGAGTCTGGCCCTTCCATTGTCCACAGAAAGTGCTTCTAAACAGAACTGTTGCCACCATTAATGGCCATGCAGTAGGATTCAAACGACCAACCCAAACCTCTCAAACAAGATGACATCAGCATGGCTTCTGCTCTGTTTGGCGCATTGACTCAGGATGCGGAAACTGGAAAGGGAGGTAGCTGTCTTACAGGGGTGGAGCTTTCCCTGAGAGGACTTCAATGTACATTTCTTCTTTTTAGTCGTTCCAGAAGCGTCTACCACTCTGCCCTCACAGTGGGCATACATTACCTTTGTTATAGTGTTTGTAAAT
>NZ_QODI01000079.1:0-566 GCF_009935975.1 Pseudomonas sp. Q1
ACCAGAAGGTCCCACTGGGGCAGACTGAGTGGACTCGGGGTTGAAGTTGCCCAGCAGTGTCCCAACATCAGGGCAACGTTGGGGTCAGTCCTCTCCAAAATGCGCACCTCAACATACACTGGCTCTCGCAGGACTTTTGTGACAGGATAGTCAGCGTCACTGTAGTAGGATGTGTAGGCCTCATCCCCTTCTGCACACCCTTTAGTGACACATTGGCCATTGGCCAGTCTAAGCTCCATCCTGAGGGGTCCAGGGGCAGCTACTGGTGGAGGTGGAGGAACGGTGTTGACTTCCACAACTAGAGCTTCCACAGAACTACCGTAGTACCTACACTGAAAGAGAAGCTCAAAATGGCTGTCCCTTGTGATGGATCCAAGTGGTCCAACCCCCACTTCATACGAGGAGGTCATCTGGTTCTCATACACGACATAACCATTGTCCTCCATCATTCTCGTGCCACAGGCAGACACAGGAAACTGGTATATAGCAAAGGAAGCTGTGGATCCCACAGGAGCACATGGTGGGTCACTTCCCAGTAGATGGACTGAATCCAGACTCAGTCGTGG